>CAYLME010000196.1:0-6102 GCA_964384585.1 uncultured Gemmatimonadaceae bacterium
GATGAGACCTTCGTCGTCGATCTCGCGGATGGTGAGGGAGTCGCGCTCGAGGTCCGAAATCGACGCGCGGGTCTCGAGCGAACGGAGGACCTCGTAGAGTGAGTGTGCCGCACGCGCGGCGGTCTGGCGTTCACGCTGCGCGTGGTACTGCTCCGCCTTGTTTCGATCTTCTACCGATAGCTCCAGGCGTTCGAACACCGGCGCACGCTGCACCGCCTCAGTGAACGCGATCGGATCCTGCCTCGCCTCGATGACGTAGACCTCCGGCACCTGCGAGCGCACCCAGTCGCGTTCCACCGGATTGTCGTCGAGGAACGCGACCGAGTCGATGCCGACGTTCAGCTCCGCGGCAATCGCACGCAGGTTCGTCACCTTGTCGTCCCAATTGATACGGATCGCCGCGAAGTCGGACGGCCTGAGGAGCATGCCAGGGTGGTCCCGGAGCACGGCCATCGCATCCGACTCGTTATTCTTGCTGCAGATGGCGAGCAGGATGCCTCGCCGCGTCAGCGCCTTGAGCGTGCGCTGCAGCCCCACGTACGCCGAGCCCGGGTACTCGGTACCGAGCGTCACGCCCGCGGGGCCGTCCTCGCCGACGATGCCACCCCACAGCGTGTTGTCGAGATCGACCGCGAGCACCTTGCACACGCGTCCGCTGAGCGGGTGCAGGTAGCGCATGTACTCCGCCGCGAGGGCGTCGAACGCCTCGGACCTCAGGGGAACCCGCATCGCGAGGTTCTTCCGCAGGTCGCTCCATGCCGCGCGCCCATGCCGCGCGGTGAGCGCGTCGTAGTCAAGCACGTAGACCCCGCGGTGGGCGGCGACACCCTCCGCGAGCAGTCGGTTGCAGAGGGCGATCGCGTGACGCTGTCGGGCCCCGGCCCTACCGTCGAGCAGGCCGTCGACCGCATCCGCGGGCTGCTCCAGCGAGTGCACGATGACTGTCGCCGCGTGCCGCTCACGGAACGTGCCGATCCATCCCGCCAGTCGCGAGGCCGCGTCACGCGCTTCCGCTTCGAGGTCGCCCTCCGCATGCCACAAGCGCGGCGCGTGATCGCACGCGAGCGAAGCGACAACCACCACGTCGGGGCCGAACTCGTCGACCGCGCCTCTGCTCAGGAGGGGCTGGGCGATCACGTTGTGACCTCCAACCATCACCGTCAGATCGATACCCGCGGCGTAGGCGCGCGCACGCAGCAGCGGGACCACCGGCTCGATCGTGAACGATCGCAGGACGGCCATCCGCAGCGGCGTCAGTCGGAGGGACGGCGCCAGCCGCTCGAATCGCGACACGGCGAAGGCAGCCGCCGCCGTAGACGTGTCCGCCCGCAGGAACGCGCGCAGATACCGCGCGGCGGTGACGGGATCACCGTCACTGACGGCGCGGTCGATGTCCTCGCGAGTCATTCCTACATCACGCCGCCGCCGGCGACGGGTATCTCGGCGCCGTGGATGTACGCGCCCGCGCGGCTCACGAGCATCGCCACCACCGCCGCCACGTCGTCGGGCAGCGCGAGGCGACGGAGCGGCGTCTGCATCGCGAACACCTTCCGCATGCGCTCCGGAACATCCGCAATCAGATCGGTCTCGGTCATCGCCGGCGAGACCGTGTTCACGCGCACGCCCTTTGGGCCGAGTTCCACCGCCGCGGCACGGGTGAGCGCCGAAAGCGCCGCCTTTGCTGCGACGTATCCGGCGAGGTTCGCCGGGGGCACGGCCCACGTGTGCGTCGAGCCGATGTTGATGATGTGCCCGCGGCCCCGTTCGGCCATGCCCGGGCCAACGGCCCGGATGCAGTTGAACGCGCCTCGCACCTGCGTGTCGAGGTGCGCTGAGAAGTCGGACCACTCCATCTCGAGCAGCGGCTTCTGCGCGGTGGGGCCCGACGCGTTGTTCACCAGGATCTCCACGGGCGCGCCGAACCGCTCTGTGGCATCGGCCACCATCGTCGCCACCGCGGCGTCGTCACTCACGTCGGCGCGGAACGTCAGCGCCCGGCCACCCGCGGCCTGCACGGCGGCGGCGACGGCGGCGGCGCGGTCGTCGCTGCTCCGGTAGTTCACGATGACCCGGTGGCCAAGCGCGCCGAGCGCGAGTGCGATCGCGGCGCCGATGCCGCGCGAGGCTCCGGTCACCAGCGCCACGCGCGATTCACCCGAAGCCGGAGTCTCCGGCCGATGCTCTTCGAGAACCATGACTCTCCCGTGCCCCTTCAGGACGAGCGTCCCGTGCTGGTTGGATGCGGTCACGCCGATGACCAGGGTGCGTGTCGCCTCGGACTTGTGCTCGATGCGGACGACGAACTCGACTTCGTCGCCCACGAGCACCGGGACGAGGAAGTTAAAGTCCTGCTGAAACCAGAGCGCGCCGGGTCCGGGCAGTCGCGTGCCCACGATGCTCGAGATGTACGCGGCCGACAGCATGCCGTGCGCCACGCGACGGCCGAACCGCGTCCGGGCCGCGAACGCCTCGTCGACATGCAGCGGGTTGTCGTCGCCGGACACGCGCGCGAAGGCATCGATGTCCTCGGCCGTGATCCGCCGCCGCAGGCGCGTCTCGTCGCCCACGGTGATGGACTCGAACGCCTGGCGGCTGCTCAATGCAGTTCTTTCTTTCCGGTGCTCGTCACGATTGGGATGTCCCGCATCCAGAGCTGCTTCTGCCATACGTGGCGGTTGTTGCAGTACCAGTCCGCTGTGCGGGCGAGGCCGGCGCTGAAGTCCACGGCGGGCTCCCAGCCGAGCAGCCGCTTGGCCTTGTCCGCGTCGCAGGTGTGCCGGAACACCTGTCCAGGCCTGTCACCGACGTAGGTGACCAGGTCCGCCGAGCATCCCATCTGCTCGACCACACGGTGCGCGATCTCGGAGATGCTCAGGCTCGTGCCCGTGCCGACGTTGATCACCTCGCCGCGCACGCGGTTGACGTCGCAGTGCGCAATGCGGTCGATGGCCTCGCACGTGTCGCCGACGTAGATCCAGTCGCGCTGCGCGGAGCCGTCGCCGTGCACGCGCAGCTTCTCGTTGAGCAGGCAGCTGGTCACGAAACGGGGCACGGCCTTCTCGAGGTGCTGGCGCGGCCCGTAGTTATTGAACGGCCTCACGATCACTGCCGGAATCTGGTAAGTCGCCCAGTAGGAGTACACCAGACGATCCGCGCCTGCCTTCGCGCTCGCGTACGGGCTCAGCGGCATCAGCGGGTGGTTCTCGTCCATATGCGCCGATTCCGCCGTGCCGTACACCTCGGACGTCGAGATGTGAATGAAGCGTTCGATGCGCTCCGCCGAGCGGAGCACGGCGTTTGCGATGACCTGCGTGCCGAGCACGTCGGTCTCGAAGAAGTGGTAGTTGTCGAAGATGGACCGCGTGACGTGCGTCTCGGCGGCGAAGTGCACGACCACGTCGGACCTCCGGACCAGGCTGTCGACGAGCGCGGCGTTCCGCACGTCGCCGTACCAGAACTCGATGCGCCCGGACGAGGACGCCGACTGAAAGTCAGTCGGCAGGTTGTCCACGCTGCCCGCGTACGTCAGCAGGTCCAGCACGAGGATCCGGTAGTCCGGATACTTGTTGTAGATGTGGTGGACGAAGTTGCTGCCGATAAACCCGGCGCCTCCGGTGACCAGAAACGTCTTCACGATTGCGAGCTCCCCTGTTCCAGGATGGACCGGCTCTCGCCTCCACAGTTCAGGAGGAGATCGATCGCCGAGAGATAGGGCACGAATTCGCCGTGCAGTTGCGGATAGACAGGGTGGCGATACTCCTGCCAGCGCACCTCGATGCCGTGCCGCGCGAACAACTCCACATCAAGGTAGTCGTTCGCCGCGTCGCCACTCAAGTACCGGCGCGCCCCCAGGTGCAGACAGAGGTTCAGCAGGCGCTCCGACTTGTCGCCGGCGATGCCCAGCGCTGACGAGCGGTAGGTCTCGCGCTCGATGCCGAGCCACCCGGCCATGAGCGTGACCACCGCGATGTCCAGCTCCGCGATGTGCGTCCACTCCCGCAGCAGCAGCGCCTCGAGCTCCGGCAGGTAACGCTGCGCCCACGGCGCCCGGGCATAGTACTGCTGCAGCGTGCGCACGTGCTTGCGTGCCCACGGCGTCCGTGTGTCGATCCTGGCATCCATGATGCGCGGCTGCTGCTGCCCGTGGTGCAGCACGGGCACGGTGAGCCACATCGCGCCGCCCGGCCCCTTCACGCGGTTGCGGTTGCGCCACCCGTGTTTGTCGTACTGCACGTCGTCGTAGTAGACGAACACGTCGGAGCGCCGCATCTGGTCGAAGAACCCGAGCCACGGCAGATAGCCGGGCTGCAGGACCACGAGGGTCTTCATGACGACGCGCCTTTCGCCGAGGGCCGCGCCTGCAGCCACGCACCGTAGCCCAACACGCTCAGCGCGAGCGAACAGCCGAAGACGATGAGCGCGAGGCTGACGGAGGTTTCCTTGGGCACGCCGATGGCGGTGAACAGAAGGTAGTGCAACTGCTCACGCAGCCCGATGCCGTTCAGCGAAATCGGGACGTTGACCAGCACCGAGAGGCTCACCACCGAGCTCATGACCGCGGGCAGTCCCGCGGGTGCCCCCGCCATGTCGAAGTACGCGGCATAGAGGAGGGCCGTCAGCGCGGCGTAGACCAGCACGACCCCGCCTGACACGAGCAGGGTTCGCGGGCGGCAGCCGCCTCGCTGCACGAACCCCGCGAAGCGCTCGACGCCGGCGACGACCCCTCCGAGCCGGCCGCGGCGAAGCGCCCCGGGCACGAGCCGCTCGACCGGCACGAGCCGGACCGCGAGCAGGATGCCGCCGAACGCGATGGCGAGTGTGGTCAAGAGGCTCCGGCTGACGGCAAGCAGCGGGGACGGCGCGCCCGCGTACCACGCGAGCGACGTGCCGAAGACGGACAACCAGAAGAACCCCAGGAAGCGGTCCACGAACACGGACGCACCGACCTCGACGTATCCGAGGGTGCGGCCGAGATAGTACACCTTCGCGGCGTCGCCACCAACGGCCGTGGGCGCCAGGTTCCCGAAGAACAGCCCGATGAAGTACTGCCGCAGCACGTCGCGATAGGCAACCTCGAAGCCCAGACCTTCCAGCACCGTCTTCCACCGCCACGCATACAGCAGCTGCCCCGCGGTGACGGCCGCGAGCGCCGACGCGAAGAACCACGGCGACACGGCCCGCAGCGTGCTCCCGAACTCGCGCCAGTCGAAGCGCCGGAACAACAGCCACAGGAGCAGCGCGGTGCCCGCGAGCTGCACCGCCACGATGACATGCCGGCGCGTCATGCCATGTAGAGCTCGTACCACTCCTGGAACACCACGAGCGCCAGCACGCGGTTGACGTCGTGGTAGTCGCTTCCGGGTCGATACAGCCGGGTCACCAGCGCGTCCACGCTCTCCTGCCGGAACAAACCGTGGCTGGCGAGGCGCTCGGGCGCGAGCGTTTCCCGCACGTAGGGCTGCAGGTCACCCTGGAACCACTGGGTGACCGGCATCAGGAACCCTTCCTTCGGACGGTCGATCATCTCGGAAGGGAAATAGCGACGGGCGGCCTGCTTCAACAGGTACTTGGTGTCACGTCCGCGAATCTTCACGCGGCCCGGCAGCGACGCGACGAAACGCACGACGTCGGTGTCGAGATATGCCGAACGCACCTCGAGGGAATGCGCCATCGAGAGGCGGTCGCCGTAGGTCAGCACCTGGTCGACGAAGATCGTCTTGAACTCGGCTTCCAGGATGCGGTTCAGTGGATCGGTCGCCGAGAGCCGCGAGAACACCTCTCGCAGGTACTCGGGGGTGGACGCACGGCCGATGCGCGCCCGCACGTCGGGGTCGTAGAGCGACGCCTTCTGCGCCTCGTCGTACACCAGCAGCTTTGCCCGCCACGCCCAGTCTTCGCCGCGCGTGTCCCGCGCGAGGCCGGCGAGGTACTCTGGACGGTCTGCAAAGGGTTCGATCAGCGACGCGTCACCGGTGCGTGAGTATTCGTCGAGCCGCGCCATCGGCTGCGCGAGCCGGTGCGACAGGTAGCTGCCGAACAGTTCGTCGGCGCCGTCGCCCGACAAGGCCACCTTCACGTGCCGCGCAATGAGCTGTGACAGGA
>CAYLME010000197.1:0-6082 GCA_964384585.1 uncultured Gemmatimonadaceae bacterium
CGTCCTGATTGACGCTGCGCTTCACGAGCCGCATGCCGAGCACGCGCGTGTAGAACAGGTAGTTCTCGGCGATCTTCGCGGAGATCGCCGTTACGTGATGGAATCCCGTAAGCTGCATGTCATCGCCTTCGTGGAATGCCGGCACCGGCAGTGGGTTCAAGCCTGCCCATGCGGTCGGAGGGTGTCACGATCTCACGCCCGCGGTGGGGTGGGCAATACGATCGTGAATGTCGAGCCCTTGCCCTGCTGGCTGCGTACGGTGAGGTCACCGCCCATACCGCGCGCGAGGTCCCGGCTGATCGCGAGGCCAAGGCCGGTTCCCTCATGCGACGATGACAGTGAACGGCCGACCTGCACGAACGGCTCGAAGATCGACTCCCGGTGGTTCATGGGTATACCGATGCCGGTGTCCGTCACCGCGATTCGAACGGTGTCCGACGACCGCGCGTCGCATGACAACCGGATCGAGCCGTTCTCCGGCGTGAACTTGATCGCGTTCGTGAGCAGGTTCAGCAGGATCTGGCCCAGCTTGGACTCGTCCGCATACACGACGGCATCATCACACGCCTCACAATGCAACTCGATGCCTGCAGCGCGCGACTGCGGCTCGACCATCATGCAGATCTCGCGGAGGAGTGGTGCAACCTCGACCGGCGCGAGACGGTAGCTGATACTGCCCGCTTCGAGTCGGGAGAAGTTGAGCAGATCATTGATGATCGCGAGCAGATGCTGCTGGCTGCGACGAACACGCTGCAGGTCCTCGCGCTGATGGTCCGTCAACGAACCGCGCACACCGAGCAGGAGCAGATCGACGTATCCGCCGATCGCGTTCAGCGGCGTACGCAGTTCGTGCGACATCGCCGCAAGGAAATCGCTCTTGGCGCGACTCGCCGCTTCCGCTTCCGCGAGCCGGCGCGCGTTCTCGATCGCGCGCAGCTCTGCATTGCGTCGCTCGGTCAGATCGCGTGTCACCTTCGCGAAGCCGACCAGGCGGCCGCCGCTGTCGCGCAATGCCGTGATAACGACGTTCGCCCAGAACAGGCTGCCGTCCTTGCGGACACGCCAGCCCTCGTCCTCGACGCGTCCATCCCGCTCGGCGACTTCCAGCTCCCACGCCGGCTTGCCTGCGGCGACATCGTCGTGCTGGTAGAAAGTCGAGAAGTGCTTACCGACGATCTCGTCCTGGCTGTACCCCTTCAGCCGCGCCGCGCCCGGGTTCCACGTCATCACGTGGCCCGTCGGGTCCAGCACGAAGATGGCGTAGTCGCGGACGGTCTCGACGAGAAGGCGCAGCAGCCTGTCGAGCGTCACGTCCGCCGATATGCCTGCGGCTCGAGTGTACGCCGATTCGTCTTCGTTTTTTGCAGGACTCGACATCAGGCGTGCCGGCAACCTTCCCAAATGATGGACCTGACGTGGGGATGCAGATGTGGGGCCACCACGCTGGAAACGCGCGTGGAGGGGGCACCCCGCACCCCCGCGCTACCCTCCGCGGCCGTAACGGATACAGCCGCGCTGCACGAACTCGCCGAACGTCTCACAACTGCCCTCGAACCGGTACTCGACGCTGTCCGCCGCCGACGCCCCGAACACCGTGGCGTTCAGCGCCTCCAGCAGCAACGTGCTGCCCAGAGACGTGGACGCATTCGGGATGACGTGGCGCAGGTCCGCCAGGTCCACGACGGCCATCCCGCCCTCGACACGTGCATCACGAAGTGCGGTGGCCGTTTCCGATGAGAACCAGGACGTCAGCCCCTCCTCTCGCTCGCCATCCGTCGGACCCGCGAGAAGCGCGCGCAGCGCCACGGCCAGCGTGTCCGGCACCGCCTCCACCCGACGCGTCACGGCGACGACCTCCTCGCCCGACGCGAACCACACCCGGACGTCCATGCTGTCACTTCCCGGGCCCGGTACGGCCGCGGGCGCCGGCCCCTGCGCGGACGTGTCAGTGGGTGCCGGTGCGTCGGTGGACTCCGGCGTGATGCAGGCGGCCGTGAGCGCGACAATGCCGGCGACGGTGAGGCGAGTGCGGTGTCTCATGTCTTCGTGGCTCGATGATCCGGGCTTCTCCGGGCGGCGCTGATAGTGTGGTTCGTCTGGTGGGCGAGCAAGTTTGGGGCAGCTCCTCCATCGAAGCTGCGTTACGCGAACGTGCCGCCCCCGGAGCAGCACCGGCCCCACTATTGCCATCCCCCGAGGGCCACCGAACCAGGCCAAACCAGACCAGGACCATGTCCGATCTCTCCCAGCTCCGAAGCGTCCTCCACGACCTCGATCGTGCGTCGTACAGGCGCTACAAATCGATCGCCGGTTCCTGGCGTGCGCCCGACTTCGTATTCGTCATCGATCATGTGCAGGGCGATCCGTTCTCCGACCCCAGTCGTGTGCGTGCGCTGGTGCCACCGGAGACCGTTGCGCTGCCGGAATGGGCGCCCCGGGATGCCGCGTGCAGGATGGCGGCCGCGGATTTCCTGAATCGCGCGTTGTACACGACATTCGAGCCGTTTGCGGGTGGGCGGACCGGGTCGGGAAGGAGTGGTGAGCTGTTCGTACTCGAGCCGGGGCAGCAGATGCTCGAGCGAACGAGCGTGACCGTGGGTGCGGACGGAGCGGTCGAAGTGCGCTTTCGTGTGGGGCTGCCGGCTGATGGGCGCACGATTCTCGGTCATGCGGCGGCGCAACTGCTGACGGAGCATGTCCCCGAAGCGATTCGTGCCGCGATGCGGTTTGATACGGCCGCGCTGCGGCGCCACGTCGAGACGCTCGAGGACGCGCGAGCGTTGCGTGCGCAGCTGCAGGCGGCGGGCCTCGTCGCGTTCGTTGCCGATGGCAGTGTGCTGCCGCGTGCGAGCGGTGTGTCGGATGCGCCACTGGAGAGTGCGGACGTGGTGGCATTCCGCTCACCGGAATCGCTGCGCGTCACGCTGCGTGCACCGCATGCAGGCGACGTCGTCGGAATGGGCGTTCCGCGCGGCGTCACGCTCATCGTGGGCGGCGGCTTCCATGGCAAGTCCACGCTGCTGTGTGCGCTCGAGCTGGGCGTCTACGACCACATTCCGGGCGACGGCCGCGAGCGCGTCGTGACTGCAGTCGATGCAGTGAAGGTGCGCGCGGAGGACGGACGCGCAGTTGCGGGGACGGACATCAGCAACTTCATCGGCCGGCTTCCCGGTGGTAGTGACACGCGGCACTTCACGACTGCGAACGCGAGCGGCTCGACGTCGCAGGCCGCGGCGATCGCCGAGGCGCTCGAAGTCGGGACGGCGTGTCTGCTGCTGGACGAGGACACGTCAGCGACGAACTTCATGATCCGGGATGCGCGTATGCAGGCGCTGATCGCGCGCGAGCACGAACCGATCACGCCGTTCATCGACCGCGCGCGCCACCTGGCCGACGCACTCGGCGTGTCTGTCATCGTGGTCGTCGGCGGCGCGGGTGACTACTTCGACGTTGCTGACAACGTTATCGCGATGCGTGACTACGTCCCCGCGGAAGTGACGGCGGAGGCAAAGCGAATCGCGGCAGAGCTGCCGTCGAGGCGACAGCGCGAGTCTGCGGACTGGAACGAGCTCGCGGCGCGCACACCGCTGCGCGGATCGGTCGATGCCTCCCGCGGACCACGCGACGCCGTCATCCGTATCTTCGGAAGCCAGCGCATGCAGTTCGGGCGCTCGGAAGTGGACCTGTCTGCGCTGGAGCAGCTGGTCGAGCCGGCGCAGACACGCGCGATCGCACATGCACTCGTCGCGGCCGGAACTGGACTCGGCGCTAACGGCGCAGCCGTGCTCGACGGCGAACGCACGATCGGTGACGTGGTACATGCGATCATGGCGACGATCGAGCGCGACGGGATGGATTCGGTGCAGCCCTGGCCGGCGGGCGAGATGGCGATGTTCAGGGTGCAGGAGCTTGCGGCCGTGCTGAACCGGCTGCGAACGCTACGCGCGGCGCCGGCAGCGCACGGCGCGGTTCAGGCGAGTCGCAGCCGGGAGTCGTGAGTGGTCCAGCGCCGCCTGCTGGCAGGGCGACGTCGCGCATCGCGGATGTCACGCACGAGTACGTCGGTGGAGACGGGCTCATTCAGCAGGCGATCGAACAGCAGCGCCTCCGCGGACTCAGCCGCCGCGTCGAAACAGTTGCCGACCAGGCCGATGATCAGCGGCTCGCGTGAGGGGCGTGCGCACGCGCGCAGTGCCCGCGCGATGTCGGTGCCGTGCATGCCGGGCACTACCACGTCCGTCACGACGACCGACGGATGCTCGCGGTTGCAGCGGGTCAGCGCGACCGCAGCGGTCGGCGCCTGCATGACCCGGAACCCCGCACGGTCCAGGGCCGCGCTGTAGCGCGCCCGACGCCGCGGGTCGGACAGTAGCAGCAGAAGTGACTCTCTGGATTCCATACTACCTCCCGAACTGGAGAAATAAAGGACCCCCGTCGACAGCCATTCGTCGGCCGGGGGTTTGTTCGGAAGCGATTCCCAACGTATGCTGGATGGTGATGCCGATCAAGCCTGTTCCAAAACGACACTGGGGCAGTGCGTTTTCCGACAGGGCACTGGCTTATGATCCAGAGGGTGGTCCCGATGCGAACCTCGACTCAATGCTCACGCAGGCTGGTTCTCGCGCTCGTGCTGTGCGCCGTGCCGGCTGCACTCGCGGCCCAGGAGCCGGACACTGCAGCGGTCTCGCTGCGTGCGCCGCTCGACTCACTGGTGGCCCAGTCGGTTGCGGACGCAGAACTGGAGTTCGCGGCGGTGGCGCGCGAGGCGGGCATTCGCGATGCCTTTCTCGCATTCCTCGCGCCGGACGCGGTCGCCTTCATGCCGCGCGTATCGAACGCACGCGCGGTCTATGCGGATGCACCGACGGAGCCGTTGCTGCACTGGGCGCCGACGTTCGCGGAGAGCGCATCATCGGATGATCTCGGCTACACGACCGGACCGTTCACGGTGCTGGCGACCGGTACGGGACCCGTCATCAGTCACGGCTGGTACCTGTCGATCTGGCGACGCAACGACGGCGGCGTCTGGGAGGTCGTACTCGACATCGGCGCGGAAACGCCCGCGATGCCGCCCGCAGCCGGTGATATCGAGTTCGCCTCGCGTCTGGCTGCGCCGCCCGCGGATGCGGAACGCCGTCGTGCTGCGCTGCTAGATCTGGACGACCTCGTCGCGGCGGCTGCACAGATGCGCGGCCCGCGCCGCGCCCTGTCACCGCTCCTCGATACGGCCGCGCGCCTGAATGACGGAGGCAGCGTCACGCATGGCGGCGTCCGTGTCGCCCGCGTGCTGAGCGACGCGCCGGTATCGTTTCATCGCATCGGTGATGGCATCTCGTCCGCCGGCGACCTGGCGTATACGTACGGCGAGTACACGCTCGGCTCGATGCCGTCGATGGATCAGCCGTCCGGTAACTGGGTCAGGATCTGGCGCGTGAGTGCCGACGGGCAGTGGCGGGTCGTGCAGATGCTGAATACGCCTCTCCCCGAATGATCCGCATGCGGCACGTGCTGCGCTCGACGTGACGTCGCAATCGGATCGCACGTCTCTGCAATCGTACGCCTGATACCGTGGCCGCGACACTCCCCGTGCTCGCCGTGCTGCCCGCACTGGTGACCGCGCTGCAGGATCATGGCGCGGCAGTTCTCGTGGCGCCGCCTGGCGCGGGCAAGACGACGCGAGTACCGCTCGCGCTCCTCGACGCAGGACTTGCCTCCGCAGAACGCATCATCATGCTCGAGCCGCGCCGCCTCGCGGCGCGTGCTGCTGCAACCTTCATGGCCCGCCAACTGGGCGAGCCTGCCGGCCGGACCGTCGGCTACCGCATCCGCCACGAAACGAAGGTGTCGCGCGAGACGCGCATCGAAGTCGTCACCGAAGGTGTGCTGTCGCGGCTGCTGATCGATGATCCCACACTGGCCGGCACAGGTATCGTCGTGTTCGACGAGTTTCACGAACGGAACATCCATGCGGATACCGGCCTGGCGCTGACACTGCGGACACGGGCCCTGCTGCGGCCGGACCTGCGCGTGCTGGTGATGTCGGCAACACTCGATGCAGCGCCGGTCGCGCGCCTGCTGGGTG
>CAYLME010000198.1:0-6066 GCA_964384585.1 uncultured Gemmatimonadaceae bacterium
AGCGTGAACCAGGCAACGACGTCATAGTTGTCGTCTCAGCCATGGGCGACACCACCGATGATCTTGCCGCACTCGCCGACGAGGTGACCGACGCCGGGCGGCGACGTCATCCGCGCGAGTTCGACATGCTGCTCACCGCTGGCGAGCGGATCGCGATGGCGCTCGTCGCAATGGCGATCCGCGACTGTGGCTGCGATGCGGTCAGCCTCACGGGCTCGCAGGCCGCGATCATCACGGACGAGGCGCACACCGTGGCGCGCATCGCCGAAGTCCGCGCGACGCGGGTCCGCGAAGAGATCGCACAGGGCAGGGTCGTGATCGTTGCGGGGTTCCAGGGCGTCAGCCGCACCCGCGAGGTCACGACACTCGGGCGCGGCGGCTCCGACACGACCGCCGTTGCGCTCGCCGCGGCACTCGGTGCCGATCGCTGCGAGATCTTCACGGACGTGGACGGCATCTATTCCGCCGATCCACGACGCATCCCCGACGCACGACTGATCGAATGCATCGATTACCAGGCGGCGATCGAGCTGACCACGGCAGGTGCACAGGTCATGCATCCACGTGCGGTCGAGATTGGCGCGCGCTACGACGTGCCGATCCGTGTCCGCAGCTCGTTTCGCGATGAGCCGGATTACCAGGGAACGCTGATTACCCGGAGGTCGCACGTGATGGAGGAGCTCGCGCTGACCGGTCTGGCCAGCGAGCGCGGCAATGCACGCATCACGCTGCGCGGCATGCCCGCTGGCATGGACGCCATCGCGACGCTGCTCAGCCGGCTCGCCGCACGCGGTGTCAGCGTGGACCTGGTCAATTTCTTCGACCGGACCGACGGACGTCGCCAGATCCAGGTGACCGTGGACGAGGGCGACCAGCTGGACGAGGCCCGCGAGATCTGCCGCACCCTGCTCGAGGAGCAGGGCGGCGAGCGGATCGAGACGGAGACCGGGCTCAGCAGGGTGGCACTGATCGGCAGTGGCATGCACGGCACGCCCGGCGTCTACGCACGGGCGTTCCAGGTGCTCGTCGAAGGCGGCGTGGACGTGCTTGCCCTTTCGACCTCGTCCATATCGATCACGTTCCTCGTGCGCAGCGCTGACGAGGATCGGACCTTGCAGTTGCTGCACAGAGCGTTCGGTCTGGGCACGGAGTCGCAATGAAGGTTGCAGTTCTCGGCGCGACGGGCGCCGTGGGTCGTACCATGCTGGGGGTGCTGGAGGAGCGGGACATGGCGATCGACGAGCTGGTGCCGCTGGCATCAGCCCGGTCTGCCGGCATGTCCGTGCGCTTCCGTGGCCGGGACTGGCCGGTGCGCGAGCCGTCGGCGGATGCGTTCGACGGCTGCCGGATCGCGCTCTTCTCGGCCGGCGCGGAGCGCAGCCGCGAATGGGCGCAGCCCGCGGTCGATGCCGGCGCCGTCGTCATCGACAATTCGAGCGCCTGGCGCAATGATCCAGACGTGCCGCTCGTCGTGCCGGAGGTGAACGCCGCTGTGGCCGGCCACCGGCCGAAGGGCATCATTGCGAACCCGAACTGTGCGACGATCCAGCTCGTGATCGTGCTCGAGGCTCTGCGCCGCAAGGCGCGCCTGCGGCGCGTCGTCGCGACCACGTTCCAGTCGGTTTCGGGCGCCGGCGACGGCGGCATAGCGGCGCTGCGGGCCGAGCGCAACGGCGCGCCCGTGGACAGCCCGTTCGTCGCGCCGATCGACGGCAATGTGATTCCGTGGATCGGCCCACGCGGTGAGGATGGGTGGAACGAGGAGGAGCGGAAGGTCCGCATGGAGACGCGCAGGATCCTGGGACTGCCCGATTTGCCGGTCGCCGCCACGTGTGTGCGCGTACCCGTCGAGGTCGGCCATTCGATTTCCGCAACGGTCGAGCTCAGCCGCGGCATCAGTCGCGCAGACGCACGCACCGCCCTGGCGCACATGCCGGGCGTCGTGGTGTGCGACGAGGCGAGCGATCCGATGCCGCGTGACACCGCCGGCCTGGATACAGTGCGTGTCGGACACCTGCGGCTCGACCCCGACCTCGGGAACACGCTGCATGTGTGGATCGTCGCCGACAATCTGCGAAAGGGCGCGGCGACCAATGCAATCCAGATCGCGGAGACCGTGATCGATGCCTGAACGTGGCGCGCACCGCGGACGACGGCACGACAACACGCGTACGGCGCGCATAGAGACCAGTTCGGGCGGCGTCGTATTCCGCTGGTTCGACGGCGAGCCGCGTTTTCTGCTGATTCGCGACCCGTATCGCAACTGGGGCCTGCCCAAGGGGCACATCGAGGGTGGTGAGTCGCCGGAAGAAGCTGCGTTGCGCGAGGTGGCAGAGGAAACGGGGCTGGTGACGCTCGAGGTGGTCACGCAACTCCCGACGATCGACTGGTACTTCCGCGACCGCGGCACGCTGATCCACAAGTTCTGCCACTTCTTCCTGCTCGAGTCGGCAGGTGGTGAGGCCGTGCCGCAGCAGGATGAAGGCATTACCGCGTGCACGTGGCGCACTATCGAGGACGCCCTGGGCATCGTGAGTTATGCCAACGCGCGCGAGGTCCTGCGCACAGCGGGCATGCACCTGGGCGAGCTGCCGCAACAGACGAGCTAGTATCCTGGACAGGGTGGTGCGATGATGCGCGAGGGTTTGGGTCACACCGCAACCGAACTGCGGGTGCTGTACGCCACGACCGTGCTGCTGGTCGGCGGTTTCTTCCTTTTTTCCGTGCGCGGCCTGCTCGTGCCGTTCGTGCTGTACCTGTTGTTGCTCTCATTGCTGATACCGTACGCGGGCACGCGCCGGCATCGTCTGCTCGCCGTTTCCGCGACCGTACTGATCGGGCTGTGGTTCCTCTCGACGATCGGCTCGCTGCTCGCACCGTTCATCCTCGCGTTCATCCTCGCCTACATCCTGGATCCGGCGGTGGACGCACTCGAGCGACGCAAGATGCGGCGCGGCGTTGCAATCGCCATCCTGCTGCTGCCGGTCTTCGCGCTGATCGCGAGTGCACTCATCTTCGGCATCCCCGCGATCATCCAGCAGCTCAACACACTGATCGACAACCTGCCGGTGGCAGTGGACCGGCTGGAGCGCTGGTGGCAGGGTGTGATCATGGGCGTGCAGCGTCTGAATCTGCCGTTCTTCCCGGTGGACACGCTCGCGTCGAACATGCGCGACATCGATGGCGAGCGCATCGCCGCATTCGTGCGCGAGCGACAGGACGAGCTGTTGCGCAGTGGCTGGAACACGCTCGGCCGCGGCTTTGGCATCGCGGTGACCGTCATCGGCTACCTCATCATCACGCCCGTCGTGCTCGTCTACCTGTTGTACGACTTCGACAAGACGCGGGAGCGCGCGACTGCGCTGCTGCCGGCCTCACGACGTGCGAGCATCATCAAGTTCGCCGGTGACTATGACGCGCTGCTCTCGCGCTTCCTGCGTGGTCAGGTTCTCGCCGCATCGATCGTCGGCATCCTGACCTGGAGCGGTCTGCTGATCGTCGGCTTTCCGTTCTCCGGGCTGGTAGGCGCGATCGCGGGCGTGTTCAACCTGATCCCGTACCTCGGGCTGGTCGCCTCCATCATACCGGTCATCATCATCGCCCTCTTCAGCGGCAGCTTCCTCGGCTCGCTGCTCAAGGCGGGGATCGTCTTCGCCATCGTCCAGTTCATCGACGGCTCGATCACCGGCCCTCGCATCACCGGCTCCTCCGTCGGGCTGCACCCGATCGTGGTCATGCTCGCGCTGTCCGTGGGCGGCTACTTCTTCGGCTTCGTCGGGATCCTGCTGGCCATGCCTGCGGCGGTCCTGGTCAAGCTGTCGCTCGCCCGTGCGCTCGCGCGCTACCAGCGCTCCGCACTCTACAACGAGCCGGAGATCGAGACGGAGCTGTAAGCCGGTCCTGGTGGAACGTCCGGGGTAGAACAAACGACGGGTCGCGGATTCCGGAGGCGGGTTGCGCCTCCCCGTGCGGGTCGGCTAACGTCCGCCGCCGAACCGGCCCCGGGAAGGAGCAGCAGACGCAGGAATGAACGCGGACGCACGCGACATCACGATCATCGGCGGCGGTCCCACGGGACTGTTCGCTGCATTCTACGCCGGCATGCGCGGCGCCAGTGCGCGCATCATCGATTCATTGCCCGAGCTGGGCGGCCAGCTGACGGCACTGTACCCCGAGAAGTACATCTACGACGTCGGTGGTATTCCGCGCATCCTGGCCCGCGATCTTGCCACCCAGCTCATCGAGCAGGGGATGCAGTTCGGCGCCGACGTCCGCCTCGAAGAACAGGTGCTCGAGCTCCAGCGCACCGATGACGGCTATCTCGTGCGCACCGACCGGGAATCCTATCCGACCAGGGCTGTGCTCGTAGCCGGTGGCAAGGGTGCGTTCTCGCCGCGTGTTCTCGAGTGCACCGGCTATAGTGAGCTGCTCGGGCGTGGCGTGTCCTATCACGTGAAGGACCCGGCTCACTACGACGGCAAGCGCGTGCTGATCGTCGGTGGTGGCGACAGCGCCGTGGACTGGGTGCTCAACCTGCGTGGCCGCGCGACGCGACTGATTCTGATTCATCGCCGCGAGGGCTTTCGTGCGCACGCGCACTCGATGCGGGTTCTGCAGGAGTGTGTCGCGAGCGGCGAGGTCGAGCTGCTCACGTATCGTGAAGTGCGCGCCATCCATGGCGACGACTGCGTGCGTGCCGTCACGATCTTCGACAACCGCACCGACGAGGAAGAGACATTCGAGGTCGACGCTGTGCTGTCGCTCATCGGCTTCAAGCCCGACCTCGGACCGATCGCGTCATGGGGCCTCGAGATCGAGAAGAACTCGATCAAGGTGAATCACCGGCTCGAGACGAACCTTCCTCTCGTCTACGCGGCAGGCGACATCTGCACGTACGAGGGCAAGCTCGAGCTGATCGCCACGGGTTTCAGCGAGGCGGCGATGGCCGTCAACCACGCGGTGCACGAGATCAACCCGAAGGCCCGCTACAACCCGGGCCATTCCACGAACCTGAAGGTCTTCAAGGAGCGCGAGGAGGCGGAAGCAGCCACAGGATGAGCACGGAGGATGGCATGAATCGTGTAACCAGCCCGTGCGTCTTTCCCCTGCAACCTGGCATCCTCGCAGCGTGAGCCGGACATGAGCAACGCGCGCAAGACGATCCTCCTGGTCGAGGACAACGAGGACAACCTCGTCGTCTATCGGACCATTCTCGAACATGTCGGCTACAGCGTTATCGAGGCACGTGACGGCGAGGAAGGTGTGAGCCGTGCACGTGAGCATCTGCCCGACCTGATCCTGATGGACATCTCGATCCCCAAGCTCGACGGGTGGGAGGCGACGCAGCGACTCAAGGCCGGGGATGACACGCGTGAGATTCCGATCATCGCACTCACCGCGCACGCTCTCGAGGAGGACCGCCAGAAGGCCGTCCAGGCCGGCTGTGACGGCTACCTCGCGAAGCCGGTCGAGCCGCGACGGGTCGTGCAGGAGGTAGAGCGCTTCGTCGGGCCGCCGGTCGGCTGAATGCAGCGGCGCACATTCAGCGACAAACGAAAACGGCTCCGTGCACAACGGAGCCGTTTGTGTGTCAGGCGACGTCAGCTCTGCACTACCACGCGATCCAGCGTTCGATCGCGCGCAGCGTCGCGAGGATTGCGGCCTCTTCCACGGAGCGCTGGATGTCGAAGCCGACGAAACCGTTGAGCGTGGTGAAGCGACGCCCGGCCACGGCCTCGACGGAAACGGCGACGAAGCGACGGCCGAAGACGTCGAGTGCGGATGTGGCCTCCAGTCCGAGCGCGACACCGCCGGAGACGCGCTGTGCCGCCTGCAAGGTTGCCCGCACTGCCGCCCGGATCCTGCCCGCCTCCGAGTCCAGCTCCGTCGCCTCACCGCGGAAGAGTTCGCCACGGCAATCGATCTGGACCGCTACCGTGACGTGCCCGGTCGAGCGGCCGATGCTCAGCTCGTGGAGCAGCAGGTAGCGCGCGCCCGCCGCAGTACCGTCGTCGGTGACCTCCGGCGTCTGCGCAACGGCCTTCTCGGCGGGTGCGCGGGCGTGAT
>CAYLME010000199.1:0-6054 GCA_964384585.1 uncultured Gemmatimonadaceae bacterium
GGTGAGTGTCGTCATCAGGATCGGCCGGAGACGCGCCTGCGCCGCCTGGAGCAGTGCGTCGCGCGTGGCGAGCCCTTCGGCCCTCAGCTGATTGACGAAGTCGAGGAGCACGACTGCATTGTTGTCCACGATACCCGTCAGGATAATGACACCGATCAGCGAGATGGTGTTCACGCCCTCGCCCGCGAACCAGAGTGCGAGCACGGCACCGATGAGGGCGAACGGTATGCTGAGCAGCACTGTGAACGGGTGGACGAACGACTCGAACTCGGCCGCCAGGATCATGTAGACGAGGATCACGGCGAGCAGGAAAGCGAACGCGAGGTGACGGAACGAGCGCTGCATCTCCTCGTTCTCGCCGCCGATCTCGATACGCGTATCCGTCGGGGCAGTGAGGCTCGCCGTTGCGGCCCGGATGTCCTCCACCGCCTGGTCCACGCCGCCCTCGCGCACGTCCGCATAGACAGGGACGTAGCGGCTCTGGTCGAGTCGCCGGATCTCCACCGGGCCGATCGCCTCGGTGACATGCACGAGCTCGCGCACCGGCACGCCGTCAATCGAGAGAGTGCCGAGTGTGCCAAGTGAGCGACGCGCTTCCTCGGGCAATCGGACGACAACCGGAATGCGGCGATCGAAATCGACGAACTGCGTGGCTTCCATACCACGCATGTACGTCTCGATCTCGCGTGCAATACGTTGCGGCGCGAGGCCGAACGCGGCAGCACGCTCGCGGTCGATCTCGACGCGGAACTCCGGCTGTCCGAGTTCCGTGCCGACCCGCACGTTGGTCAGGCTGGATAGTGCGCTGATGCGCTCATCGATCTGTCCCGCGTATGCGAGCGATGCGTCCAGGTCGTTGCCGCGCACCCGCACCGCCACGTCGGCCTCGCCCGCGCCGAGCAGTGCACCGAGGGCGGTCGCCTGTCCCGTCTCCAGTGCGACGCTCCCGGCCGGCAACGTCGCGAGCTGCGGGCGCAGCCGCTCGAGAACGCGATCGGTTCGTGCGCCGGACACGAGTCGCACGTCGAGAGAGGCGGTGTGCAGCCCGCTCTCCTGCTCCTCGACCCCGGCGATCGCGGTCTGCCGGCCGATCCGGCTGAATACCGCCGCCACATCCTCGTCGGCGCGCACGATCGACTCCACGCGTGCGGCCAGGTCCGCGGTCGTTTCGAGCGGCGTGCCGCGCGGCAGGGTGATGCGAGCGCGGAAGCCACCCTGATCCACATCGGGCAGCACACTGCGCTCGAGCGAGAGCGCAAACGGCACGGTCAACAGGAGGAGCGCGAGACACGTGAGCACCACGCGTCCGCGGTGCTGGAGCGCCGATTCGAGCCAGCCGCGGTAACGCAGGGCGACGCTGTCGAACCAGCGGTCGAAGGCGTGGAACGGTGCCGCCAACCGCGCACCCAGTCGCGACGCCGCGATGCTGCGCGGTGCGTTCACGTCCCACCTTGACGCCATCATCGGCAGCAGCGTGAGTGCGACGAAGAGCGAGGCGAGCAGCGAGAAGGCGACGGTGAAGGAGAGGGCAGCGAACAGCTCGCCGGCAACGCCCTCCACGTACACGATCGGTCCGAACACGGCGATCGTCGTGAGCGTGGCCGCGGTGATCGCGCGCTGCACCTCCTGCGTCCCGAGCGCGGCGGCGGCCGCGGCGCCGAGCCCGCGCTCACGGTGGCGGAACACGTTCTCGATCACGACGATCGAGTTGTCCACCAGCATGCCGACACCGAGCGCGAGGCCGCCCAGGCTCATGATGTTGATCGAGACCCCGGTCGCGTGCATGAGCGCGAACGTGGTGATCACGGAAATCGGGATCGCGAGCGAAATCGCGATCGGGTAGCGCGGGTCTCGCAGGAACAGGACGAGCACGAGGAAGGCGAGAATCGCGCCGAGGATCATTTCCTGGATGAGGTTCGCGATGGCCTCGGCGACGAAGCCGGACTGGCTGCTCGCGACGTCGAGCGTGACTTCCGGATACTCCGTGCGGAGCTGCTCGAGCGCCTCCTCGACGCGCTCGGCCACGCGCACGGTATTCGCGCCCGACTCCTTGTAGATCAGCAGGCCGACGGACTCGGCGCCGTTGTAGCGCGCGAGCGATTCGCGCTCGCGGAAGCCATCGGTTACGGTGGCGATGTCACGCAGCAGGATACGCCCGTCGGGTCGCGCACTGCCGGCCGCCTGCTGTGCGATGACGACACTGCCGATCTCGTCCACCGTCTGCAGCTCACCGATCGTGCGCAGCGCGTAACGGTAGCGGCCGCGCCTGATCGTGCCGCTCGGTGCGCTCGCGTTGGCGCCCTGGAGCGCCGCCTCGATCTGTGTGAGCGTGACGCCGTAGCTCTCCATGCGCGCATGATCCACGTCCACCTGGATCTCGCGCTCGAGACCGCCGGTCACGGCGGCTTCCGCGACACCATCGATCTGTTCGAGCCGGCGGCGGAAGACCGTCTCGGCTACCTCCTTCAGGTCCCAGAGACTGACCGTGCCGGCCACACTGAGCGCCATGACCGGTTCGCTGCGCGGGTCCGTGCGCAGCACGACCGGACGTGCTGCGCGCTCCGGCAGGACACCGCGCAGGCCGTCGATCTTTTCGCGCACGTTGAGCGCGGCGAAGTCCATGTCCGTGCCCCAGGCGAAACGCAGCACGACGAGCGACGCACCCTCGCGCGTGGTGCTCTCGAGGCGATCGACGCCGGGCACGGTCGCGACCTGCTGCTCGACCGGCTCGGTGACGAACCGCTCGACCTCGGCCGGTGCAACGTCCGGGTAGCTGGTATAGACGATCAGCTTCGGGTACGCGATGTCCGGCAGCAGGTCGACCGGCAGGCGGGATGCGGAGAGCACACCGAGAAAGACCAGCGCAATGAAGAGCATTGCGATGGCGACCGGGCGCTGGATTGCGAGGCGGGAAATCGACATTGCCGCCTCAGTCGCGCGGCAGGGAGGCGCCCAGCCTCTCCTCGAGCGCAATGCGCGCGCGGACGAAACCATAGCGCGCATCCAGCGCCTGGCGCTCCGCGCTCGAAGTGTCGTCGATTACCCGCTGCAGGCTCAGGAAGTCGAGTGCACCCAGCCGGTACTGCTCCGTGGCCAGCTCGAGACGCTGCGCACTCAGCGCCGCCTTCTGCTCGGCAAGCGTGAGCTGGCGGTGCGCGTTCTCCAGGTCGATCACGGCGGCGCGCACCTCCCGCTCCGTCTGCAGGCGCATCGCGCGCGCCTGCTCGCGTGCATCCTCGGCGCTCGCCTCGGCACGGGCGATGGCGGCCGCCGTACGGAAGTTCGAGAAGATCGGCAGGTTCGCCGACAGGCCGAAGCTGAAGCCGCGCTGCTGCGCACCGAGCTGGCCGAACGCGTCGAATGCGCCGGGCTCGCGCAGGCTGCGATTGTAGTTGACGTTCGCATCGATGGACGGCCACCGACCGGCGCGTGCCACTTCCGCTTCGCGGCTCGCGGCGTCCGCCATGGCATGCCGCTGCAGCACGGTCGGACTCGCCTGCAGTGCCTGCGCAACGAGCGCGTTCACATCGAGCGACGCCGGATCGAACGCCGTCGGCGCATCCGCCGGTATCACGAACGCATCCGCGTTCTGTGGCGGCAACCCGATCGTCTCCAGCAGCACGAGCCGGTCCTTGCGCGCCGCGTCGCGCGCGGCGGCAAGGGTCTGCTCCTGCGATGCCACGTCCACCTGCGCACCGAGCACGTCCACCTGCGTCGCAGCGGCGATCCGGAACAGCTCCTGGCTCCGCTCCAGCCGCTCACGCGCCGAAGCGAGCAGCCGCTCCTCCAGCTCGATCAGCCGCTCGGCACGCTGCGCGTCGTGCCAGGCACGCTGCACGGTCGCGTCCAGCTGCGTGAGCGATGCCGCGATCGTCGCCTCCGCCGCGTCCTCCTGCGCACGCGCCGCGCTCACACGCCGGAACATCGCGCCACCGTCGAACAGCGTCATGCGCGCACCGATTCCGTGCGAGCCGCTGCTGGTCTCGACCGTCCGCTCCTCGTCCTCGATCACTTCGCCGAAATTGCCCTGGCCGGTGGACGTCCGCGTGGACATGCCATTGTAGCCGAGCGACGCACTGAGCGACGGCAGAAATGCGCCGTAGCTCTGGCGTACCTCCGCCGACGCGACCCGCACATCATTCATCACCTGGCGGTACTGCGGACTGTGCTCCCGCGCGAGCCGGAGCGCATCGTCCAGCGTGAGCGTGGCAGGTGGTGCCTGCGCGGCGCCACTCGCAGCCGTAACGAAGAGCAGGACGGCCACGGTGGCGCAGACACGCAGCGCTCCGAGCGCCAGGGACTCACGCGACGTCCTCATTCCGGCCGCCCGCCCGCCGCGCGGGCATTGTCGACCAGCCGCACGGGCGCGTCGTGCGTCAGCGTATGGTGACCACCGATCAGGACCACCTCGCCCGGCTCGACCATGTCGGTGTCCGGGTTCGCGACGATCTCCACGACTTCGTTGTTCTCGAGACCCGTCGTCACGTAGCGCCACTTCGCGCGGCCGGCCCGGCCGTTCTCGTCGGGCGCATACACGAACAGCATCGTGCGGCGGTCGCGTTCCAGGATGGCCGTGCGCGGGACCATGATGCGGTCGGCAAAGCGGCGTGCGTCGAGCTGCACGACCGCGTAGAAGCCCGGCAGGATGCGTCCGTCCGGATTCGGTACGGTGACGATGACGCGCGCACTGCGCGTGGTCGGATCCACGATCGGGTTAACGGTCTCGATGCGGCCCGCGAACACCTCGCCCGGGAACGCCGAGAACGTGACGCGAGCGCTGCCACCGATCGAAAGATGGCCCACCGCGCCCTCGAGAACCTGCACCTCGAGCCGGATCGGATCGATGTCCGCGATCGTGACCAGCTCGTCGCCGACCCTCACCGTCTGTCCGGAGACGACGCGCAGGTTCGCGACGCGGCCGCGGAACGGGCTCGCGACGCGCGTCCGCTGCAGGTCCAGCTCCGCACGGCGCACGGCGACCTCTGCCGCGTCGAGCCCGCTGCGCGCACGCGCTGCACGTTCCCGCTCCGCTCGCACCGACGCATCACCGATGCGCTCGTCGAAGAGCGTGAGCTCCTGGTACTGCGCGAGCGACTGACGCATCCGGGCGCGTGCCTCGTCCGCCGCGAGCGCATACTCCGTGGAGTCGATCACGAGCAGGGATGTGCCGGGTGCGACCCGGCTGTTCTCGCGCACGCTTACGCCGCGTACCTGGCCGGCGACCTGCGCATGCACCGTCGTCTGCCGCCAGGCCGCCGCCTGGCCTTCCGCACGCACGCTCAGCACGAGCGTGTCCCGCACGACGGGTGCACCCTCGATGGGGATCGGCTGGTCGATCGCGAAGGCACTGCCCG
The DNA here is from genome assembly GCA_964384585.1 of uncultured Gemmatimonadaceae bacterium. GTDB lineage: Bacteria > Gemmatimonadota > Gemmatimonadetes > Longimicrobiales > RSA9 > DASTYK01. The sequence goes on from CAYLME010000199.1 coordinate 5,355, forward strand.
CGGACACGTCGGGCAGATCGGCACCCGCGCCGAGCGTGTCGCCCGATGCTTCGTTGCGCTCGCCGATGCGGGCGTAGATGCCGACACCGAGCGCGACCAGGATGATCAGGACGGTGCCAGCTACGACGATGCGCCTGGATACTCGCATGAGCGAACCGGTGGACGGAGTCATGTCTGGTGGCAGGAGCGGCAGCCAGCCGCTCTCGTAAAATGCCACGAACGTGCGTTTCGCAACAGAGTCGTTCGGGTCAGCAGGATGCTCGAACGCGTCAGCACGTATGACGTCGCGGCCGTCGCCGACGGTTGCTTCCGGATGTTCGAACACGGTGTTCAGGACGTGTCATGCAGGTCGGATGAGCATGTATCCCGATGACCCATCGGCGGATGGATGGGTTGGCAGAGTCAACAAAAATCTTGTGTTTTCGCGCGCACGCGTATAGACATACACGCACACCCACTCACCCGTGGGAAGCAGTTGCTGGTTCCAAGTCCACTTTTCGAAAGGACCGCACATGGCAACGCGACGCAGGACCACGAAGCGCACGGCCCGTAAGGGCACCCGCAAGACGGCCGCAAAGAAGCGGACGACGAAGCGGGCAGGTGCGCGCAAGACGGCGCGCAAGGGCGCACGGAAGTCGACGGCACGTCGTACCGGCGCGAGGAAGACGGCGCGCAAGGGCGCACGCAAGTCGACGGCTCG
>CAYLME010000200.1:0-6015 GCA_964384585.1 uncultured Gemmatimonadaceae bacterium
TTCGGCGATACCGTGAGCAAGCTCCTGCTGGAAGTCGGAGCCCGCGAGCAGTCTCGCCTCGTCAGGGTTCGAAAGATAGGCGGTCTCGATCAGCACGGCGGGCATGAGCGCACCGACCAGCACACGAAAGCCCGCCTGTTTCACTCCGCGATCGGGCCCACCGTGAAATTCCGCGATGGACCGCTGCACGACCTCGGCGAGGTCATTGGAGGCACGCACATAGAAGTCGTTGCGCAGACTGTTGAGAATCATGTCTGCGACGTCGCCGTTCGCGCCGCTGTTCTCCTCGTACTGCTCGGCAGCGTTCTCCATCTCGGCAACGCGTCGCGCGTCCTCCGTGCGTGCGTCGGACAGGAAGTAGGTCTCGAAGCCCTTCACCGAAGGACGCCAGGAATTGGCGTGAATCGACAGGAATACGGCCCGCTGCCGACCGTGCTTCCATTCGTTCGCCATGCGCGGCCGGTCGGCGAGTGCGATCAGCGTGTCACGCTCGCGGGTCATGTGCACCTCGTAACCGCGCTCGCGCAGCAGGTCGCGCAGACGTTGGCCGATCGCGAGTACGACGTCCTTCTCACGCACGCCATTCGGTCCGATCTTGCCGGCGTCGCGGCCGCCGTGGCCGGGGTCGATCACGACCACGCGCGTGACCGGCGCAGCGCCCGTCGTCCTGCCGGGAACGACGAGGGCGGACGTCGTGCGCAACGCGCCGCCGCGCCAGGCGATGCGTCCGCCGTGGTGTTGCGGGAGCCACTCGAGGAAGAACTGCTCGGGCAGGTGCAGCGTGCTGCCCGCGCGGCGCACTGGCAGTGCGAGCGCATGCGTGCCCCTGCTGCTTCGGAAGAACGGCGAGCCCGCCGCGAAAACGAGCGTGTCGCCGTCGATGATCGCGCGTGTCTCGAAGATGTCGTCGATGATCCTGGCGCCCAGCCGCGCGAGCACGTCGGCCGGGAACGCGGCCGCGCCGTCCAGCAGCAGTCCCTCGACGCTGGCCTCGCCGTCGGCGCCGTCCGCGCCGACCAGGCGCAGCGTCGGCGCCTGCGCGCGCACGACCGACGCCGTGGCCAGCGCGAGCAGCAGCGCGATCAGGGCACGCAGCATCCGCTCAATCCCTGCGCATCGCGCGGCGCATCTCGCGCTCGGCATCGCGTTTCTTCACGTCCTCACGCTTGTCGTGCATCTTCTTGCCGCGTGCAAGAGCCAGTTCGACCTTGATGTGGCCGCGCTTCGTGTGCAGATCCAGTGGCACGAGAGTCAGCCCCTTCTCCTGTGTTGCCCCGATCAACCGGCGCAGTTCCCGCTTCGAGAGCAGCAGCTTGCGCGGCCTCGTCGCATCGAGGTTCCACCGGTTCGCGGGGTCGTAGGGCGTCACGTGCATGCCGTACAGCCATGCCTCGCCATTGTCGATGCGCGCGAACGCCTCGGTCAGGCTGGCCTTGCCGTCGCGGATCGATTTCACTTCGGGGCCGGCCAGCACGAGGCCCGCCTCGAAGCGCTCCACGACGTGATATTCGTGCAGCGCCTTCCGGTTCCGTGCGAGCGTCCGCTGTTCGGGAGCGTCGGTCATGGGCGGCAATCTAGCGGCGGCGGGTTGCCTCAGGGAGTGGAGCTCAACCCAGCCGCTCCTTCTGCCGTCTGCGAATCCGCAGCAGCGACGTGACCTGCGCGACCTCGCCGCCCAGGATGAACAGCACCGCGGAATAGTAGATCCAGAGGATGATCACGAACAGGTTCGCGAGGTTCGCGTAGGCCGAGCGGTAGCTCGCGATATTCGCGATGTACCACGCGAACGCCTGTTTGAGCAGCTCGATGAACACCGCCGTGAACGTCGCGGCAACCAGCGCGGTCCGCCACTGGATGCGCCGGTACGGCAGGAACCGGTAGATGAGCAGGAACATGAACCAGATCGTCAACAGCGAGCCGGCCCGGAGATAGAGCTGGTTCAGTACCTGCACCTGGTCGGGGCCGACACCGAACACGGAGTAGCCGTACTCCGCGAGGATGTTGACGAGGACCGTGAGCGCAACGTTGATCGCGAGCAGCAGGCCTGCGACGAGCACCATGCCGATGTCGAAGAACTTGCCGGCAATGATGCCGCGATCCTGCTGGATGTCGAAGACTTCGCGCAGCGCTGTGCGCAGCGTGCCGATCATGCGCGTAGCGAACCACGCGAAGATGAGCGTACCGATACCGAGGAAGCCGGAGGACTGCTCGAGCAGGCCGCGGATGTAATCGCGCACCTGCGCGGTGAACTCGGAGCTCACGGGGGGCAGCGCCTCGAACAGGTAGCGTACCAGTGCTTCCTCGGCTCCGGCGCCATACCGGCTCTGCAACAGCAGACCCGCGATGCCGAGCACGGCGAGGATGAGCGGCACGACGGCGACGAGGACGTTGAACGCGATCGCGCCGGCCATGAAGAAGATCTGGTCCTGCTCAGCCTTCTTCCAGACACGGCGGATGAAGTCGCCCACGGCGCGACGCACCTGCTCGAATCGCGAGGGCGGATCGGGATGTAGAGACGAGGAGCCCCCGCGCTCCGCGTGAGCGGTGGCGGGGGCAGCGCCAGTCTGCGGCGTGGCGGCCACGTCTGACCGGCCGGCCTGACTCAGAGCTCGGATTCGCCGACGCCGCCGCTCGTTCCGGCGTCACGCGGCTGACGCGCGGCCTCGTAGCCGGCGCGCGCGCGTGCACGCGCCTCGCGAACGCGGTCCTCGGCCGTGTGCCGCCCGGTCTCGATCGCTTCGCGGGCCGCACCCACACGCTCGCTGACCTCGGAGCGCACGTCGTCGTAGCGCTCGCTCACGTTCTCCTGCAGCGTGCGGATCCCGTCCTCCGCCCGGTCACGCAGACGGTTCAGGCCTGCGCGCAGCTCCGTGCGCGTCTCTGCGCCTGCGCGCGGCGCAAGCAGCAGTGCGACGCCGGCTCCAATGAGCGCACCGAACAGGAAGCTGCCGACACCGGCATCCCGCTCGATCACGATGGTCGCATAATCGTCCCGATCGGCCATGTGGACTCCTTTCTATTTCGAGGCAGTCGACCGCGCCTTCGACGCATTCGCGCCGAGGTAGGTCTGCAGCTTCGCCTTGAGATCCTTCTCGGTCACCCCGAGAATCTTCGCCGCCTTCTTCTGGTCGCCCCCTGTGAACGCGAAGGTCTTGAGCGTAACGGCCTTCTCCGAGTCGGCTAGTGACGTGCCGACGGGGATGTGGACCTCGCGTTCCTCGAGACCGAACCGCTTCGGCGACAGGTCACGCACTTCGATCGTATCCGACTTCGCCAGGATGACGGCACGCTCCACGGCGTTCTTCAGCTCGCGCACGTTGCCCGGCCAGCGATAGAGCTGGATGAACTCGAGCGCACCCTCGCTGAATCCGGTGATCGTCTTGCCCTGTTCATCCGCGAACCGGCGCAGGAACTCCTCCGCGAGGAGCTGTACGTCACCCGTGCGCTCACGCAGCGGCGGCAGGTAGATCGGGATCACGGCAAGGCGGTGGTACAGGTCTTCGCGCAGCTTGCCCTCGCGCAGTGCGTCGTCCACGTTCTTGTTCGTGGCAGCAACCACACGGATATCGACGCTGATCTCCTTCTTGCCGCCCAGGCGCCGGAAGCTGCGCTGCTCGAGCGCACGCAGGAACTTGACCTGGATGTCAGGCTCCATCTCGGCGACCTCGTCGAGGAACAGCGTGCCGCCGTCCGCCTGCTCGAATGCACCCGGCTTCTCGTTGATCGCGCCCGTGAACGCGCCCTTCTCGTGCCCGAACAGCTCGCTCTCCAGGATCTCGCGCGGGAACGCGCCGCAGTTCAGGGCGACGAACGGCCCCTTCTTGCGCGGCGACTTGTTGTGGATCGCGCGCGCAACGAGTTCCTTGCCGGTGCCGCTCTCGCCCACGATCAGCACGCTCGCCGACGACGGCGCGACCGCTTCGATCATCTTGTAGATCTGGGTCATCTCTTCCGACTGACCCAGCATGTCGCCATAGCGGGAGAGACTCTCCAGCCGGTCCTGCAGGCGACGATTCGCCGTGCGCACCTCGTACTTCTCGAGAGCCTTCGGGATCAACGCCTTCAGCCGGTCGATCTCGAGTGGCTTCGTGAGATAGTCATAGGCACCGTTGCGCATCGCCTCCACGGCGCTGTCTACGGTGCCCTTGCCGGTAATGATGATGAACTCGCTGTCGATGCCTGCGTCGCGCATCTGTGCGAACAGCGCCAGCCCGTCCATCTTCGGCATCTTCAGGTCGGCAAGCACCAGTCCGTACTCGTTGGTCCGGACCTTGTCCCACGCCTTCTGCCCGTCATTCGCCGTGTCGACGCTGTAGCCCTCCTCCTGGAGGAGCATCTGCAGCCCGTCGACAATGTGCTTCTCGTCGTCAGCAATCAGGACCTTCGTCATAACGCTCAAGCTAATCCTCGTGCGAAGTGAGGGTCAAGAACCCGTAACTCGCGGTATTACAATATAGATAGACGAGTGGGCGCGCCTCGTTTCCACGCGCCCCCCACCCGCCTCGAGAAATCGACGCGCCACCCGTCGCGCACGCGGATCGGGTAACGCCTCTTCATGCGACTGCAGCCGGATTCGCACCGTCGTCTCGTGCGCGACACTCAGCTTCAGCGGCTCGGGAACACCCCTGCCCGCCGTCGCCTTCAGCGCATCGATCATCGGCATGGCCAGTGCGAGAAGTGCGAACTTCAGCTCCGGGGCCGCCACTCCGATCGGTGCATCGATATCCAGATCCTCGGCCTGGAGCGGCACGAGCGCCAGCTTCGCCTGCAGCTGGATCAACGGCATGACCTCGTCGAGCGCGCCCGCGAGTGAGTAGGCATGCTGATCCCGCTGCCGCTCCGGCCGGAGCAGCTTCAGCAGCAGATCCACGAGCTGGTGCGTGCGCTGGATCTCCTGGTCGATGACGGCCGCCCGCTCGAGCGCGATGTCGGTGTCACCGGCGGTGATCCGCCGCCGCAGCACTTCGAGGTTGATCACCATCGCGTGCAGCGGGTTCTTGATCTCGTGCGCAAGGTCGTCGGCGAGTCGGCTGACCAGGCCATACCGGCTCGCCAGCAGGTCCCGCCTCGTGTCGGGCGTCGCGTTCAAACGTTTTCCAGGGTGATCTCTTGCTCCGGATATGCTGCCCGCACCTTCCGGCAGCCAGAACCCGCCGGTCAGTCCGGCCCCGACAGGGGTATCCAGTTACGCAGGTTCTGTTCCTGTGGCGGAGTCGAAGCGGACCGGATCGAGTCGGTGCCGGGTCCGAAAAGCCGCCGCTCTTGCTTGCGCAGTCGACCTGAGGGCACGCCGTGTAGCGAGTGCTCCACAGAGGGCCGGCCCGCACCACACGGGCCGCATGTAGCGGCGTCCGCAGGTTAACTCGTAAGTCGTTGCCACTGCGACGCATGCGTTGGCTGCGGGGGTACGCCGGGCATGGGCACACGCGTTGCCCGCTGCCGCGCTGCCGGCGTGTGCCCGGAGCATCGCCTCTACCCCCCACACGGAAGACTCCGATGAGACTGAGGAACACCTGCAAGGGCCTGGCGGTCCTTGCCCTGGGCCTGGTGGTGCAGGCCTGTAGTGAGGAGAGCATCACGGCGCCCGCGGATTCGGCCGCAGCGGGTACGCCTGCCCTGGTCGTGACGACCACCAAGACCCCGCCGCCGGACCTCGTGGTGAAGACCGCGGAGCCGTACTGGCGCCAGAACACGACGTACGACTGGGCGCTCGCGAAGACGGTGACGCCGTCGAATCTCACGCTGGGGCAGGGTCAGACGGGTTTGTTCAACTACACGATCACGGCGAACCGCACCGGCGCTTCGACCACGACCGTGTACGGGATGACGGGCACGATGTGCGTCACCAACGGCGCAGACGAGCCCGGTCGCATCACATCGCTGGTGGACGAGTTCTACTCGTACGACGGCAGTGTCCTCACGCTGGTGAAGCAGATGGATGTGGACTTCAGCAGCGATCCGCTGCTGGAGGGGGGAGAGACGAACTGTTTCCCGTACGACCTCGAGATGGACGCC
>CAYLME010000201.1:0-5921 GCA_964384585.1 uncultured Gemmatimonadaceae bacterium
GGTTCTTTGTCGTAGTGTCGATGTACCAGGCGGTCACCGGTCGCGCAGCGAGCGCGCGCCTGTCACAGCGGCTGTAATCGATCGTGACATGGACCGCTACCGGGAACTCGAAATGCTGCAGCGAGTTCGCGGTGAAATCCACCTCCATGTAGGGCGATGCCGGCAGCGTCAGCGTGATCGTCGTCGGCAGCAGCACGGCACCCACCGGTACGACGATCCTGGTCCCATCGAGCTCCAGTGATCCACCAAGGATACCGATCGTCTTCGATACGGACCGGCGTTCGGTGCTGGGGCACGCGACCAGCTGCGGTGGATCCTGCGCCGCAGTGACGACGTCCGGACCGGGCCCGAGGACTTCATCCGGTGCCTGTTCACTGCAGCCCAGGACAAGAGCTGCACCGAGAAGCAACAGCGGAAAACGGTTCGAGGTTGACGGCACTGGCTGCCTCCACAATCATGCGGTTGTATCCGGCTGGCCCTCTGGCCGGAAGCAAGACCCGCGCCGCCCGAGGAGTCATGTCCGAATCCCGCGAACTGCTCGATGAAGGACTGCGACACGAGAAGGCCGGGGTCACGGATCGCGCCCTCGACTGTTACAGGTCCGCGTTCGATGCGACGTCGAATCCGTCGGAGCGGAGCGAAGCGTGGCGTCGCCAGGCGCACGTGCACCGCGTGCGCTGCGAGTGGGACGCGGCACTGGCTGCGGCCCGCGAGGCGGCAGCGATTGCGGAGGCCGCCGGCCTGCGGGACGCGTATGCCGAAGCGTTGAACGCTGAAGCTGCGGTCCACCAGTCGTGTGGCGATTACGACGTCGCGCGCGAGCTGTACACGCGCATCCCCACGCTCACCGCAGACGAGCGCATCACCGGTGTCGCCCTGCAGAACCTGGCTTCGCTCTGCGCGATGGAAGCTGACTATGCCGGAGCGGAGGCACATTTCCGTGATGCACTCGACGCGTTCGACCGCGCGGACTACGACTGGGGTCGCGCGCACGTCCTGCACAACCTCGGCCGTCTCGCGTTCGACCAGAACCGCATGGACGACGCAGAGCGCACGCTGCTGCAGGCGATCGAAGCGACGAAGCTGATCGCAGACCTCGATCTGCTCGCGCTCGCGCGTCTGAACTATGCCGAGGTGCTGCTCGCACGTTCGGAATGCAGCGATGCGGAGCTCCTTGCAAGCGCATCGCTCGGTCATTTCGCAACCGTCGGCAACCAGTGGCGCCGCATCGAATGCCTGCGTGTTCTCGGTGACCTGCACGTGTGCAACGGCACCGCGGAGACGGCGCAGCGCTTCTACACGATCGCGTTGCAGGTTGCGGAGGAGATCGGCGCGAAGGCCGAGCAGGCGAAGCTGCGCACACGGCTCCAGTCCGGGTCGCACTAGCAATGTTCATCGAGGAGTTGAACGTGAGGAAGCGTTGGCTCGCAGTGCTCGTAGTCATTCCGGTGGCGTGCGCTCCGCAGACGCGCGGTAGTGCGGTCGCGCATCAGGCACCGTCCGCGACGGTGCGCGCAGACTCTGCAACCGTGGCGCTGCACCGCCTGTTCGAGGACGCATGGGCGGAGGACCTGCGCGCGAACCCGCTCTTCGCCAGCCAGGTCGGTGTACGTGATTACGACGACCTGCTCCCGGATCCTTCCGAGCAGGCGGACCGCGAGCGCCTGGCGCGCCTGCGCGCCCGCCTGGCGCGGCTCGACGCGATCGACCGCAGTGCATTGCCGCGCAACGAGCAGATCAACGCGGACATCTTTTGGCGACTGAGCGAGACGGCTGCCCGCGAGATCGAGCTGCGTGGCTACCTCATGCCGTTCACGACGTTCGTGCCGTTCTACTCGTCACTGCCCGAGATGGCGGAGTTCATGCCGCTCGAGTCGGTGGCCGGTTACGAAAACTACCTGGCCCGCCTGCGCGGACTGCGCGCGCACTTCAATGCCTACATCGAGCTGATGCGCACGGGCCTTCAGACAGGAATCACGATTCCCCGCGTCGTACTGGAAGGCGTACTCGACGATCTGGACGCGCAGCTCGTCGCGGATCCGGAACAGAGCCGCTTCTATACTCCGTTCACGGCGATGCCCGAGCGCATAACGGCGCCCGAGCAGGCACGGCTCCGGCGCGATGCGGCGGAAGCGATCCGCACGTCGGTACTGCCGGGCTACCGCGCATTCCGCGACTTCATGGCGAGCGAGTACATCCCGGACGCGCGTGCCGCCATCGGCGCATCGTCGCTGCCGGACGGGCGCGCGTTCTACGAGCATCGCGTGCGCGTGTACACGACGCTCGACATTACGCCGGACGAGGTGCATGAACGTGGACTCGCGGAAGTGCGTCGCATCCGCGACGAGATGCAGGCGGTTATCGAGCAGACCGGGTTCGAAGGCAGTTTCGAGGAGTTCCTGGCTTTCCTGCGTACGGACCCGCGCTTCTACGCCGAGACCGAACAGGAGCTGCTCGAGGCGTATTCCCTCGTGCTGAAGCGTATGGACGGCGAGCTGCCGCGGCTCTTCGGCACGTTGCCGCGCATACCATACGGCTTGCGACCCATCCCCGACTACATGGCGCCGAAGATGACGACGGCGTACTACCGGCCGCCGGCCGGCGACGGCTCGACCGCAGGCTTTTACTATGTGAACACCTATGATCTGAAGAGCCGCCCGCTCTACGAGGTCGAAGCACTGTCATTCCACGAGGCGGTGCCCGGCCACCACCTGCAGAACGCAATCGCGATGGAGCTCGGCACCGTGCCGCAGTTCCGGCGTTTCGCTGGTTTCACGGCGTACGGCGAGGGCTGGGCACTGTATTCGGAGCGGCTCGGCCTGGAGGCGGGTTTCTACACGGACCCGTATTCCAACTTCGGTCGCCTCTCCTACGAGATGTGGCGTGCACTACGACTCGCAGTGGATACGGGCATACACTGGAAGGGCTGGTCCCGCCAGCAGGCGATCGATTTCATGGCGGCGAACTCCGCGCTCGCGCTGCACAACATCACCGCCGAAGTCGATCGCTACATCTCATGGCCCGGCCAGGCGCTCGGCTACAAGATGGGCGAGCTGGCGATCCGTGACCTGCGTGCGCAGGCGGAGCGCAGCCTCGGCGACGCATTCGACGTGCGCGCGTTCCACGACGTCGTCCTCGGCAGCGGCGAGGTGCCGCTGGACGTGCTGGCAGGAAACGTGGAGCGCTGGATCACGGACGTGGCGAGCAACTGACGAGCCGCCGAATCAGGGCCGTTCCTGATCACGGTCGCGGCGTCGGTCCGTATGCATGCGTGATCGCGCCGTACACGCCGGCGCGCACGAGGTCGAAGTCGACCAGGCCGGTGGCGGGGATCACCTGCGTCAGGTACACGACCACAAGCTGCTCCTGGGGATCGACCCACGCCGCCGTGTGGTAGGCGCCGTTCCAGCCGAACTCACCCACACTGCCGGGCTTGCCACGCTCGCCCAGGTCACCGACCACGAATACACCGAGACCGAACCCGACACCTTCCTCCCACGGGTACAGGTCGTCGATGTGATTGACGGTCATGAGCTGCACCGACTTGGGCGAGAGGATGCGCACACCGTCGAGCGCACCGCCCTGCAGCAGCATCTGCAGGAAGCGCGCGTAGTCATGCGCCGTGGAAAGCAGCCCCGCGCCGCCGGAAAAACTCATGCGCGGTCCAATCACGTAGTCCCCCTGCCCGAGATTCGTGCTCGCGTCCGGTGCACGCACCAGTTCGCGTTCCGCGCTCATGCCGTAGACGGTGGCGAGTCGATCGCGCCGCGACGGCTGCAGGAAGAACGACGTGTCGGGCATGCGGAGCGGCAGGAAAATGCGTTCGCGCAGGAACGCGTCGAGCGGCTGGCCAGAGGCACGCTCGATCACGACACCGAGGATGTCCGTTGAGTAGCCGTACACGAACTCCTCGCCTGGCTGTGCGTCGAACGGCAGTGCCGCCATGCGCGCCACGGTAGCGGCGATCGGTTCTTCACGATTCGCCAGGTACCAGCCCGTGATCCCTGCTCCTTCCCATCGGTCACGTGCAATGCCGTAGCCGTAGCCGATGCCGGAGGTCTGCGTCAGCAGGTCGCGCACGGTGATCGGACGCGCGGCATCGACCACGTCGTAGCCGCCGCCTTCACGCGCGACCGCGACCGTCGTACTCGCGAACTCGGGGATGTACTTCGACACCGGATCGCTCAGCAGCAGCCTGCCTTCCTCCTGCAGCATCAGCACGCCAACCGACGTGACCAGCTTCGTCATCGACGCGATGCGGAAGATGGCGTCCGCACGCATCAGGTCGTCCGCCTCGATATCGCGCCAGCCGAAGGCGTGCTCGAGCACCGTATCGCCCTCTCGCATCACCAGCAGCACGCCGCCAGGCAACAGCCCCGCGCTCACCTGTTCGCCGAGCGTGCGCGTGAGACGGTCGAGCGCCGCGCCGGAAATGCCCGCCTCGGCCGGCAGCACCACCGCAGGCGTCTGCCCGATTGCAGGAACGGGCAGCAGCAGCAACGCGGTGGCTGCTGCGGTTCGGAACCGCCGTGACATCCTCATCGATCCTCCGCTCGACCGTTTTACTTGCATTGTGCCGCGAGTGTCGCTGCAGAATGCCGCAGTGCGCAAGGACTCTCGCGTTTTGCGCGGCACCCGCCGGGCTGTCCGCTCGATGGTCCGTAACGCAACCGTGTGTGTGATAACGACTTAGCAGGAGCGTGGTCCAGTGGTGCGGACCTTGTCATAGGGGAGGCCGCCTGACGATGCGGACGTGACGAGGCGGCCGCGAAATGCGACGAAGCATGGCAGGCGGAAACCGTCAGCGCGGCGGTTGCCCTGTGACCCAGGGCGGCCGCCGCTGGCGTGTTCGGCAGCACTCCGCTCGCGTCGTCACGAGGGCGACGCTGCGGTGCGACGAAGCACCCGGGAGGCGCAGTGTTCGCACGCACGATGGTACTGGCCGCAGGCGCGGTCCTGTTCGGTGTCACGACCGCATCCGCGCAGGATCACCGCGCTTCCTTCACGGGCTTTCTCGGCAGCGCCGCGTACAGTGGCCTGGCCGCGGGCGCTGCTGACGAGCTCGTACTCGAGCCCGGCGCCTTCGCCGGTGCACACGCCGAGCTGTTTTTCGGTCGTCTCGGCCTGCGCCTGGGCGGCGGTTACGCGCGCCCGTCCCTCGAGAACGACGCATCGACCGGTCTTACGCTGATGACCGGCGACGCCGACCTCGTCTGGCGACTGCGGCGTCCATATCCGAACACCTTCTTCCAGCCGTATGCAGTGCTCGGCGGCGGCCTTGTCCGTTACCAGCTGCATGACGACGCGGACGTGATCGGCGCGGAGCAGTGGGCCGAAGATCCGGCGCCGCGCGGAAGTGTCGTCGTGGGCATCGGGACGGACCTGGGGCGCGGTCCGGTCGCCGTACGTCTCGAGCTGAGCGACATCATCGGGCTGTCTTCGCCGGTGACGAACGCAGACGGCGACCGTTACGGTGCGGTGCAGCACGTCGTGCTGACGTTCGGCCTGAGCCTGCGCGGAGGCAGTCTCGGCCTGCCGCCGCGTCCGGAGCCACGACCGGTCGCGATCAGTCCTGCGCCGCGGCCGCGTCCGGTATCGCCACGGCCCGCGCCCCGCCCACAGCCGCGACCCGCGCCGCCGCAGACCACGCCGAGCGTGGACGACGACGTCCCCGACGTCACGCGCCCTGCGCCGCCGGTGACGGTGCCGAGCGGGCCGCATCCGGATCCGAACGTCGTCGCTCCACCCGTGACGAATCCGGGGACGCCGAAGCCGCAGATCCCGGTCGTGCAGCCGACACCGACACCGGAGCCGACGCCGACACCGACACCGACGCCGGAGCCGACGCCGACGCCGACACCGACGCCGACGCCGGAGCCGGAGCCGGAGCCGGAGCCGGCGCCGACGCCGACGCCGGCGCC
>CAYLME010000202.1:0-5869 GCA_964384585.1 uncultured Gemmatimonadaceae bacterium
ACGGCCATGCCAACAGCGCAGCGACCAGTGACAGTCCTGCGGATCGAACGACGGTGGTCGCGGGGACCAATAGCAACACGGCGATCCCGAGTGCCATCCGCGCACCGGGGCGTCTCGCCGAAGTCATCGCAGTCAATGCCAGCACGACAGCGCCGGACAACGCGAGGTACAGCGGGTCCGATACCACGCTGCGTGTGACCAGCGAAAAGACTGCAGGAGACGTCGCCGCCAGAATCACTGCGATTCCAGCGGTATCCCGGCCGAATGGGGGAGTTAGGGCGAGCAGCCACGCCAGCATGCCTAGCATGGCGAACGCAGGCATTAGCCGAACGAGACTGCCGTACTCGGCGCGCACTCCCAGGTAGGAGAACGTCGCCAGCGTGACTGGGAATCCAGGTGGGTAGAGAGTCTGGGCGCGATGGTTGAATTCGAACCGCCCCGTCGACGACAGGTTCTTCGCGAGTTGGATGTAGACGCTGCTGTCCGCCCCGAATCGCTCCTCACGGGCATATGCGAGCACCTGCACGAGTCCGATGAGCAGAAGCACAATCGCCACCACGTACCGCGACCGCCGCGCACTCGAGGTCGACTCGCTATCCATGACGAAGACTGCTTAGCACGGGCGGAAAGCGCTAGGCAATACGCACCCCCTTGAAGCGGCTCGCAGTCGGCGGTTCCTTGACAGGGCGCAGCCTGTGAATGAGGTTCCCCCGCCCACCGGGCTGGCTACGGCGACGCTCTCGACACTAGGAAACATGGATCTCGCAGGGTTGGAAGCTCCCGAGACAATCGAGCAGAAGTACGTCTTCGCCAACGGCGAAGCGGAGCGCATTGCCGCTTGGATGGAGTATGCCGCGGCGCCCGATCCGCAGCATGCTGAGGGCGTGTTGCACACGGTGTATTTCGACACGTTCGACCTGCGGCACTATCTTGAGAAGCGCGAGTCGGATTTCCTCAAGATGAAGGCTCGTCTTCGATGGTACGAATCGGCGGACGGCCCGACCGCTCCTCCGTTGGCGGCCTATCTCGAAGCAAAGCGGAAAGTCGGCAGCGTTCGACGCAAGGAGCGCTGGCCGGTCCCGTCGGAGTACTGTGTTGCACCCTTCAATGCGTCGGCGTTGAGGTCGGCCGTCGCAGAAGCGTGCAGTCTCGACTATGGCGGCAGCCGACCCATGGTGCCGGTCCTTCACTTGTCGTACGCGCGCCGTCGCTACGTTGAGGGTGCGACCGGTGCGCGGCTGAGCCTCGATACGCGAATCCGGACGTGCTGGGCCAACGATGCGGTTCTTGCCGGTGGAGCTCCGACGTCGCTTGCGGTTGGCGTCCTGGAGATCAAGAGTCCACACCGTCACCTGCTTCGCACCCTAGAGCCTCTGGCACCGTTCCTGCGCAAGATGGCTTTCTCGAAGTATGCCCAGTGCCTTGAGCACTACGCTTACCCACTTAGCCTCCGGCTGTGAAATGAACGACGTCGTTGAGAAGATCGGTCGCTTGCTTCGCGACCCGAGTGTCGAGGTGGACCTCGTAGGCTTCGTCTTTGCGCTGCTCGTTTCGGCGCTCGTTTCGATATACGTGTCGCAGCTGTACCAGCGCTTCTATGAGGCGAGGGCGACTGGGGCCCAGATTCACCGAGCGTTCCTGCTGCTCGGCCCCTCGATCACCACTCTGTTCATCGCCGTGCAGTTCTCGCTGCCACTGTCGCTGGGATTGCTCGGTGCGCTGTCGATCATTCGTTTCCGCACGCCGATCAAGGAGCCCGAAGAGGTGGGCTTCATCATGCTGCTGATCTCGGCGGCGGTCGTGACGGCCACGTTTCAGTTCACGCTCCTTGTTGTGCTGCTGGCCATCGCGACGCTGTTTCTCTTCGTCCGTTCCCGTTCAACGGTCCTGGGCGACGGTTCACGGACCGACGGTATGCTGCTTCTCGTCATGCCGGCGGCGGTCACGCCAGCTCAGCGTGGCGCAGCGGTCGACGTGCTGCGTCGTCGTTTGACTGGCGGGCAATTGCAGGGATTGGCTGAGTCCGAAGGACTCGTCACGCTGCATATCTCGTTTCGTGACGCCACGCTGGAGTCTGTCGACGCGCTCTCGGCAGAAGTACGTGCCGTCGCGCCAGTCGAACGGTTGAACGTGTTCTTCAGCAGGCAGGGTGCCCTGCCGTGACGGAGAGGCGCGCAAACGGTCGTCGGCTGATTGTGACGGCGTTGGCGCTCGCAGTGCTGCTCGCGCTGGCTGACCGGGTGCCTGCGTTTGCTGCCGCAAGACGGCAGATGTGGAGCCTGCACTCGCTCGCGTACCAAGAGATGCTAGAGAAGTTGGCGGCCCGGCCCAATCAGGACGTCGGGGCTCTGGTGAGGGGGGCTTCGGTCGGACTCGCGGCGCCGCAACCGTCTGCAGACCCTGCTCCGGGCAGCTTTGTCGGTGCAACCGAGATCACGCTGACGATGCCTCCCGGCGTGACCGGTGATATTCACTATTCGCTTGATGGCTCCGTGCCGACGCGCATGTCGCCACGCTACCGTGAGCCGATCCGCCTTGACACGACGAGCGTGCTCCGGTGGCGGGTGCTTCGGCGAAACGCGCTTCCCGGGCGGGTTGCAACCGGGTTGTACCTCATTGACGGAGACGATTTGCACCTTCCCCACGTCGGGTTGACGATGGACTCGCTCGACTTGTGGGGAAAGTACAGTGGCATCTACGTGAGGCCGCTAGAGCGCGGACGAGAGTTTGAAAGGCACGCGCACGTCTCGGTGGTCCATGCCGATGGCGTCCACCTCGGGTTCGATGCCCAAGTTCGCATCCACGGCGGCTACTCGCGTTTGTCTGAGAAGAAGTCCTTCCGGTTAAGGTATGACGTGCGAGAGGTCCCGGTGACCCATCCGTTTGCGTGGTTGCTGAGGCGAGACCGGGATTCTGGAGAGCGGCACCTGGTACTCCGAACAACCGGTACTGCATCCCTTGGACGTGTCGCGGACGCACTCTCTACGACCCTCTACGGTCGGATGGGGTATCCGGTCTCCCGTGGTATCTCTGTTTGGTTGCTGATCAACGGAGCGGACTGGGGAGTCTACGAGTTGCGGGAGTACGTGGGTGAAGGCTTCCTGCGCGCAAAGGTTGGACAGGGCGCGTATGAGATCCTCGCACACGACAGCGAACGCCCGGCTCTCTGGGTGTCTCCCGTTCTCGGAACGGGCCGAGGATGGGAGCAGATGCTTTCCTATCTGGGTGCAAACGACCTCGCGAGGCCCACGCACTTCGACAGCGCGTCGAAGCTTCTCGACCCGATGGATCTTGCCGACTACTGGGCGCACAACGTTTATACGGGCAACCTCGATTGGCCATACAACAACACAATCGCCTATCGGGACGTGTCTCGCGGGGGGGCGTTCCGATTCCTGCTCTGGGATGCCGACGCCGCGTTCGCATCCTTGGGAGACTTCGTCGAGCACAACACCCTCGCGTGGGCGCTACGCAGCCGACCAGCTGACAGCCTGAAGTGGAACGCTGGTTCGGGCGGGATTAATGATTCGGAGCGGCTCGTGTCCGCAACCGCTCCCATTCGTTCGTTCCTCAAGAACACCCAGTTCCGCGAAGCCTTCATCACGCGATTGTTGGTACGGCTCAGTACGCAGTATCGGCCCGAGGTCGTCCGGCCACTCCTTGATTCCATCGTGGATGAGGCAGCCCCGGTCATCAATCGTGACCTCGCCCGTTGGGGGGCTACCGGAGACCGCTATCGAGCGGGCATCGCGCGCATGCAGGACTTCGTCAATCGCCGACCGGAAATTGTGCGGTCTCATCTGGCCCAGCACTTTTCCCTCGGTGCGGACCGCCCCGTGACGATTGACGTCCGAGGACCTGGAAGCGTCGAGATTGGCGGGACCGTGCTGCGGGACACGACCATCACTCTGCTGATGCTTGAGCGGTTGCGCGTCGAGATCGTGTCGCGGCCCGACTCCGCACCGGCCCAGGGGGCGGAGGTCGTGTCGGTCGCGCCTGGGCGCACACCGCGCACCATGCAGTTCCACTTCGCTCCGTGAGGCCGAGGCGCGCCTTGCGCGAGGTTTGCAGAATCGAAAGCTTGTCGCTGGATTGCTGAACCGCTTCCGTGCCGAGGCCACCAGATGGGAATCGTCCGCGCTTTGTTCTCCGATCTTCGAAACGGCTCTGTCTGGCGCTCTTGGCTTGATGAGTCGGTCCGCAACATGCCAGGACAACTCGGACACGAGTTGCGCAGCCGGCGGCTCGCCCGGCGTCTCTTGGCGGCCGGACCTGGACGCGTCGTGTACCCCGGCGCTCGAGTCTTCGGGGCCGGGCACCTGTCCGTCGGACGGAACTGCCGCATCGGGTACGACAACGTCATTCAAGCCAACGGGGGCATCACAATCGGCGACGACGTACTGCTCGGACCGGGTGTGCGCATCTGGTCCGTGAACCATGCGAGCCAGGATCTCGATCGCTCGATCTGGGACCAAGGGTACGAGCACAAATCCGTCGAGGTCGGAGATGGCGTTTGGATCGGTGCCAACACCTTCGTGATGCCCGGCGCTCGCATCGGAAAACACTGTATCGTCGCAGCGGGATCGGTGGTCGGAGGAAAGGACATCGAACCCTACAGCATTCTCGCAGGTAACCCCGCACGGCGGGTGGGGTCACGGCTCGAACGTGCGGGGACCGCGACCTAGGTGCTATTCCGCGCCCGGGCCGTTACGCCGACCGCGTAGCGCGTCTCCTCAAGTTCGAGGCTGTCTAGCGCAGCGAGAAGCCTCGCTGGGACCGCGACCGCGAGCTGTATCGCTCGATTGAGCGGCGTGTTGCGATACGGTGCGGCGAAGAGGCTGGTCGCCAGCTCACCGGTGAAGTACCCGAAGGTGCGCCTCGAACGAACAATTCGAAGCCCACTTTCTGCCACGCGTTCAACAAACTCTTGGGACGTTAGGTCGTCCGCGGTGTGCTCCCGCTCGCCCCATTCATGGAACTCCGTCAGCAGCCCCGCCAGCGGAACCGGCTTCGCGCGCACGGTCGGGATGTGGAAGAGTGCCACGCCGTTCGGGCGAAGCGTGAGGGCCAGGTTCCGAAGCGCCGTCCGCTGTTCGGGGATATGTTCGAGGACGTCGATGGACACGACCAAATCGAACGCTTCTCTCCGTTCGAGTGCCGTGAGATCTGCGACTTCGAACCGGATGTTGCGAATCCCGAGCTTCTCGGCTGCATCTCTGTTCCGAGCGATGAGCGTCGCGTCGATGTCGACGCCGAGGACGCGGGCGGAAGGGAATCGCCGCGCGAGGTAGAAGGCGTGGTCTCCGCCTCCGCAGCCGGCATCAAGGATGTCCGACGGCATCCAGCCTGCGCGGGTTTCCGCATCAAGTTCGTTCCGCAGCCAGCGATTGTGTAGGAAATGTGCCGGATCCGCGACGCCAAAGACGCGGAAATGCAGCCGGTGGGCCAACGATACGTCGTCGCGTATCAGGCGTTGCTCCCCGAAACGGGGGCGCGAAATGGGCGCGTTCATCGTGTGGTCCCGAGATTACTTGGTCCGGCGGTACGTCGTGCGGCCAGCGGCGACGCGCAAGAGCGCGATGCTGCGCCCGAAATAATACAACACGTACAGTACCGCGAGTGGTACCGCGAGGCGCAGCCGTGTTCCAGTGCTGAATCGGTAGAGGAGCGTGAGTGACACGACCCCCCCAACCACGATGAGTCCGCCCAAGAACACGCGGGGGCCAGTCGAGGGTATCAGTACGAAACCGACGAGGGAGACAATCGCTCCTGCCGTGAACGCCACCGTCGCCCAGAACGGCTTGTCTCGCCAGTCGTGCCGCACGGAGGAGAGTGCGCCGAGCCCATGCCAGATCTCCCTGCTGACGAA
>CAYLME010000203.1:0-5864 GCA_964384585.1 uncultured Gemmatimonadaceae bacterium
CAACGGGGCCGGCGCGGCGCGCGTGCAGCCACCATATCGGGGCCGCCTCGACCTGTTCGGTCCGCGCGGCGAGTTGTACCTCGTCGCCGCCATCGACGGGAGCAGCATGGAGCTTCCCGCCGGTGCCGAGCGCGACGCGCTGCCGCCGCCGGCCTTGCTCTGGGCTGCGCTCGGCGTGCTGTACCCGCCGGACGGCGCCCAGCTGACGGGCACGAGCACATCGGAGGGCAGTGCGGGGCAGGAGACACAGCTCGAGTACCGCCTTGGCGACGAACGCTGGCGCTTCCGGCTCGTCGATGACATGCTTCGGTCCGCCGAGTGGCAGAACGGGTCGGATGGCCGGCGCACGGTCGAGCTGGAAGGGACGCTCAGTCCCGGCCTGCCACAGCGCGCGCGCTACCGCGACTGGATCGCGTTCCGCGAGCTCGAGTTGAACATCCGCACAGCTGAACCGACTGATGCGTTCTCTGATGATGTCTTTCGCGTCCCGCGCTGAACGCGCGCTCGCAGCACTGCTGCTGGTCACCACGGCGGCCTGCTACAGCTTCTCCGGCGGCGGCGGTTTCCCCGACGATGTCCGCACCGTCTTCATCGAACCATTCGAGAACACCACCGCGCAGTTCGACCTCGAACTGCAGGTCTACAACCACCTCCAGGAAACGCTGCCGCGGCAGCTCGGTCTGCGCCCCGGCAGTCAGGAGTCTGCGGACGCGATCGTGCGCGGCCGCATTCTGCGCTACGACGATCGGGCGCAGAGCAATCCCATCAATGACCCGAGCCGCCCCCTCGTACACGTCGTCGAGATCGCGGTGGCCGTGGAGATCATCGACGTGAAACGCAACCTCATCCTGTGGGACTCGCGCAGTCTCACGGCGCAGGGCGAGTACCGTCCCGAGTCCGGAAGCGAGCTCGAAGCACGGCAGATCGCAATCGAGCAGCTCGCGCAGCGCATCCTCGACGGAGCGCAGCAGCAATGGTAAGCACAGGCACGCGCGGACGCGCCGCCATGCGACTGATACTGCCGCTGCTCGCGCTTTCGCTGGTTGGCTCGGCACCGGCCGAGGGCGGCACCAGCGCGCCGCACTTCTTCCTGGTGTTCGCCGCGATCCTGATCGCGGCCAAGCTCTTCGGTGAGCTCGCCGAGCGCTTCGGCCAGCCGGCAGTTCTTGGTGAGCTCATCGCGGGTGTGATCCTCGGATCATCCGTGCTCGGCGTCATTCCCGCCGAGGGCAGCATGGTCGAGATCATCCGACTGCTCGCCGAAGTCGGTGTCGCGGTGCTGCTGTTCGAGATCGGTCTCGAGACGGACCTGCGGGAGATGTTCCGCGTCGGCGCTGCTGCTTCCACGGTCGCCGTGGTCGGTGTCGCCGTGCCGTTCCTGCTCGGCTTCCTGTACTGGTATTTCGTCGATCCGCAGATCGGCGCAGCGGCCGAGGCCACAGGTGTCAGTCCGATGATGATCGCGATCTTCGTGGGGGCGACCCTCACGGCGACGTCAGTCGGCATCACGGCCCGCGTGCTGACCGACCTCGGCCAGATGCATACGAAGGAGGCGCGCATCGTCATCGGCGCCGCCGTCGTGGACGACGTCCTGGGTCTCGTCATCCTCGCCATCGTGACAGGCCTCGCCGCGGGCGCAGCACTCTCGCTCTTCAGCATCACCACGACGTTCGTGATCGCCGCCGGCTTCCTCGTCGTTGCCGTCATCGTCGGCAATCTGATCGCACCACGCCTGTTCCGGCTGATCGACTCCATGCAGGTGCGCGGTGTGCTGCTCGTCAGTGCCTTCGCGTTCGCACTGGTCTTCGCCGCACTCGCCGGTCTGGCCGGGTCGGCCATGATCATCGGTGCGTTCGCAGCCGGAATCGTGCTCAGCTCGACGAACCAGTTCGACGTGATCACGGAGCGCGTGAAGCCGGTCGCTGACATCTTCACACCGATCTTCTTCGTTTCGGTCGGTGCAGGTGTCGACGTGCGGCTGCTGTTGCCGTGGACCGACATGTTCGACCTCAACGTGCTGCTCGTCGGCGGAGCGCTCCTCGTTATCGCCGTGATCGGCAAGGTCGTGAGCGGCTACTCCGTCGGCTGGGGCAAGGAGAAGCTGAGCCACATCGCGATTGGCGTAGGCATGATTCCGCGCGGTGAGGTCGGCCTGATCTTCGCCCACATCGGCATGCAGAGCGGCATCCTGACGCCGGCGGTCTACAGCGCCGTTCTGATCATGGTGATCTTCACCACGTTCCTCGCGCCGCCGCTGCTCAAGCCGGCGTTCGCGCAGACCATGGATTCCACGCCTCCGCCAGCACCACCACGCTCGAAGCACGCCGTGCACGGTGGCGGTTCATGAAGCGTCTCGCCTCGCGCGGCAGCGCACTTGCGCTGTGGCAGGCACGCCACGTCCAGGCACTGCTGCGCGAGCTGCGCCCCGATACGCATGTCGACATCGAGGTCGTCACGACCACCGGTGATCGCATCACGGACGTCCCGCTCGCACAGATCGGCGAGACCGGCCTGTTCACGAAGGAGGTGGATCGCGCGGTTCTGGACGGTCGCGCCGACTTCGCCGTGCACTCGCTCAAGGACGTGCCCACCAGGCCGCCCGAGGGACTGCTCCTCGCCGCGGTACCCGTCCGCGAGGATCCGCGCGACGCGCTGATCGTGGCGCCGGGACGGCCGCGCACACTCGATACGCTGCCTGCCGGCGCCCGCATCGGGACCAGCTCGCTCAGGCGACGCGCGCTGCTGCTCGACCAGCGGCCGGATCTCGATGTTGCCGATCTGCGCGGCAATCTCGACTCGCGCCTCGCGCGCGTGCACGACGCCCAGTACGACGCGATCCTGCTCGCGTTCGCCGGCCTGCGACGGCTGGGCTGGGAGCATGAGGTCGCAGAACTGCTCGAGCCGCCGCGCTGGCTGCCCGCAACGGGGCAGGGCGCGCTCGGCATCGTGTGCCGCGCGGACGATCGCGAAATGCAGGCGATGCTCGCGTCCCTCGATCATGCGCCGACGCGGGCTGCGACCGCCGCGGAGCGCACGCTGCTGCGCACGCTCGAGGGTGGCTGCCAGATCCCGATCGGCGCGCTCGCAACGGTCACCGATGACGAGTTGCACCTGCACGCGTTCGTCGCCGCACTATCCGGCAGCACGAGCGTGCGCGGAGACATGCGTGGTCCCGTGGCGAGCGCCGAGCAGATCGGCAGCGACCTCGCCCACGACATGATCGAGCGCGGTGCGTCGCGCATCCTCGAGGAGGTGCGCGCAGCGGGCGAGGATGGCGTGCCGCGGCCGACCGCACCATGACCGAACCGCGGATTCCCACGTCCAAGGTTCTCGACCGCGAGACGCTGCTCGAGCGTTGCGGTCGCCCGCGCAGCGGTGTCCTGGTCTTCACGAACGGCGTGTTCGACCTGCTGCACCGTGGTCACGTCGAGTACCTGGATGCGGCGCGCCGCCTCGGCTCAGCGCTCGTGGTCGGCGTCAACAGCGACGCTTCGGTGCGTCGGCTGAAAGGGCCGGAGCGCCCGCTCAACCCGCTCGAGGACCGCATGCACGTCCTTGCGGCGCTCGAGTGCGTGGACGCAGTAACACCGTTTGATGAGGACACGCCGCTCGAGCTGATCCGTGCGCTCCTGCCGGACACCCTCGTCAAGGGCGGTGACTACACGCCGGACACCGTTGTCGGCCGCGACGTCGTCGAGGCTGCCGGCGGCCGTGTCGTCATCATTCCGCTCGTGCCCGGCCGCTCGACGACCGGCACGATCGACCGCATGCGCACCACGTCCGGGTAGACGGTTCCGGACCCGTGCGCGACGTGTCGCACGCGGCCCGGGACGTCGCATGTCGATTCAACTTCCTGATTTCGAGGTTACGATGGCCGCAGCGCGCACCGACCGCGCACCGAACGCACCACGCCCGCTGAGCATCGAACGGGGCGCGGCACCGTATGCGGAGGGTTCCTGCCTGATCGCGACCGGCCGCACCCGCGTGCTGTGCACGGCCAGCGTGGCGGAATCCGTACCCGAGTGGCGCCGCGGCAGAGGGCTCGGGTGGATCACCGCCGAATACGCGATGCTGCCGCGCAGCACGCACACGCGCACCTCCCGCGAACGCGGCAAGGTCGGCGGCCGCACGCAGGAGATCCAGCGGCTCATCGGCCGTGCGCTCCGCGCCACCACGGACCTCGCCGGCCTGGGCGAGCGCACGATCACCATCGACTGCGACGTGCTCGTCGCGGATGGCGGTACGCGGACAGCCGCAATCACGGGTGGCGCCGTCGCGCTGCAGGACGCGATCCGGTGGCTCATCATGGAGGGACGCATTGCGGACAACCCGATGCACACCCTGGTGGCGGCGACCAGCGTGGGCATCGTGGGCGGCGAGGCGCGACTCGACCTCGAGTACGTAGAGGATGTCGCGGCGGACGTCGACATGAACATCGTCGCACTCGAGGCGGCGCGGCTGGTCGAAGTGCAGGGCACGGGTGAGAACGACAGCTTCACGCGCGAACAGCTCGACCAGCTGATCGACCTCGGCATGACGGGCATCGAACAGCTCCTCGCCGCGCAGCGTGCCGCACTGGCCCAATGATGCCGCAGCCCGTCGTCGTCGCCACGCGCAGCCATCACAAGCTCGAGGAGGTCCGTGCGATTCTCGGCGGCTCGCTGCGCCTGCATGGCCAGGCTCGTGACCTCATCGACCTCAGCAGTCTGGGCATCGCGCCCACCGCCGAGGAAGACGACATCGAGGTGTTCGATTCGTTCCACGAGAACGCGCTCGCCAAGGCCCGCTATTTCGCTGCACGCACCGGCCTGCCGACCATTGCGGATGATTCGGGTATCGTCGTGCACGCACTCAACGGTGAGCCGGGAGTGCGCTCGAAGCGTTTCTCCGGCCGCACGGATCTTTCCGGCCAGGCGCTCGATGATGCCAACAATGTGCGCCTGCTCGAACGTCTGTCCGGCCTGCCGGACGAGCAGCGCAGCGCGCATTACGTGTGCGCCGCGGCGCTCGTCGGCGCGGGTGCCGGCTCGCTCACCGGCATCGGCTCGTGCAGCGGCAGGATTTTGCACGCACCGGCCGGCACCGAGGGGTTCGGATACGATCCACTGTTCCGGGTCAGTGAGCTCGGCCGCAGCTTCGGCGAACTGTCCGCGCAGGAGAAGCACCGCGTGAGTCATCGCGGCTGCGCGTTCCGCGCGCTCGCTGCGTGCATGTGACGTCGGAGACGAGCCCCATGACGGCGTGCCTTTCTGCCGTTATACTCCTCCGCCGGGAAACACGATGCACGTTGATTCACGGGGCGTAGCGCAGTCCGGTTAGCGCGCCTGCTTTGGGAGCAGGAGGTCCTCGGTTCAAATCCGAGCGCCCCGATTCATCCCTCCACTGGTCTTCCGATCCGGCCCCGGCGCGAGCGGCCCGCCAGCCATGTCTCGGGCAGTTACGTCTCCTGCCACCCTTTCGTCCCGTTTCCGGCACAGATGGCGTCGAATCATCGATCTTCCGTCATCTCTCCGCAACATCCGACTTGATGCGGCGGGCCCGCGTGTCTAACGTTCTGGCTGGGCCATCACACCTGCCGACGGCCCATGGGCAGCACCCCGAGCCTGCCAGGCTATGACTCCGAACCCGCGCCGCCTCGCCGCCGTCTGGTTTGCGGACATCGTAGGATTTACCCGCCTTTCTGCATCGGACGAGCAGTCGGCGGTGCGGCTCGTTTCTATCCTCCAGCAGACTGCACGCGATGCGACGGCCGCGCACGGTGGACGCGTGGTCAACTTCATCGGTGACGCTGCGCTCGCCGAGTTCAACAGTACGGAAGCCGCAATGAAGGCGGCGATGCGCATCCGACGCGATTTTTCCACTGC
>CAYLME010000204.1:0-5845 GCA_964384585.1 uncultured Gemmatimonadaceae bacterium
CACGGCAACCAGGTCGCTCCGTAGAATTCCAGGATCGAGTAACATCGAAGCCGTGCGCCCCCGACGACGAGCACGCTGCTGGATGGCGATCGCGTTCCCTACTTCGCATGGGATGTGAAAAAGACCGTGGCCGAGATCCACGAGATCCTCGCCGGCGACGATAGGGCATTGCGGGACGAGATCGTCGTGCGGTTGCTGCGGGAGGCGAACTCGCGCGATGTCTGGTTGTTTCTGCGCTGGGACGACATCGACGAGGCGTGGCCGCGCATCGAGCACCGGCTGGGACGCGCGCGCGGCGTGTGGACGCTCATGCGAGAGCACCATCACCAGCGCCGAGCGCGGTCCGCCGGCGAGCGGCAGGGCCCTGCTGGATGATCTCGCCGAAACCTTGCACTGGCGCCCCAAGCGCGTGTCGCCGGCCGTAGGCCGCCGAAAAGGTGTTCCCTCGCCTCGACGCGCTATAGTTGAAGGAGTGCTCGAGGCAGCTCGTCTGGCAGTGAGGCCGCCGGCGCCCAAGGTGGGCCTGGTGCTCGCCGGTGGTGCGGCGCGCGGCGCCTACGAGGTGGGCGTGCTCGAGCACATCGTCGAGAACGTGTCGCGCGACCTCGGTTTCGACGTCCCGCTCGACATCCTGTGCGGCACCTCGGTCGGCGCCATGAACGTCTGCTGCATCGGCGCCTTTTCCGACGAGCCGCGGGCGCGCGTGGCGCGGCTCGCGTCCATCTGGACCGGCCTGCGCATCCGAGAGGTGCTGCGGCCCGTCGCCGCCGGCATGATCGACGCCGTCCGCGGTTTGTTCGGCAGCGGCCATCCACTCTTCGGGACACCCGCACCCGGGCGTGCCACCTCGCTGTTCGATCCGCGGCCGCTCGAGTCGCTGTTGCGCAGCGCCATCCCGTTCGAGCGCATCGACGCGCAGCTGCGCGCCGGGCGCATCAGCGCCGTGACGGTGTCCGCCACCCAGGTCGCCACTGGCCGCACCGTGGTGTTCGTTCAGCGGCCGCGCGCCACCACGCCGCTGTGGTCCGAGACGCCGGCCGTCATCCCGCGCGCCGTGCGCCTGCGCCCGATCCACACGCTGGCGTCCGCCGCCGTGCCGCTGATGTTTCCCGCCGTCCGCATCGACGGCCGTTACTACTGCGACGGCGGCTTGCGCCAGAACATCCCGGTGTCGCCGGCGCGGCGCCTGGGCGCGACGCACCTCATCATCGTCAACCCGAAGCAACGCCCCGCCGGGCACGCCAGCGACGACCTCAGCCTCGATCCGAAGCAGCGCCGCATCGAGCACGAGCGCGAGGAAGCCTTCCCCGGCCCGCTGTTCCTGCTCGGCAAGACGCTCAACGCCCTCTTGCTCGACCGCATCGAGAACGAGATCGATCGCTTCGAGAAGATCAACGCCATCCTCGAGGCCGGCAGCCGCCGTTACGGCCCGAGCTTCGTCGACGCGCTCAACAGCGAGATGGGCTACCCCGCCGGCAAGGGCCTGTGCCGCCTGCACAGCGTCCACATCCGCTCGAGCGAGAACATCGGCCAGATCAGCTCCGAGTACGTGCGCTCGGGCCACTTCCACGTCCCCGGCATGCTCGGCAGCATCATGAAGCGCCTCGCCGACGCCGACGCGACCCGCGAAGCCGATCTGCTGAGCTACGTGCTCTTCGACGGCGAGTTCGCCGGCCGCCTCGTGGAGATCGGCCGCGCCGACGCCGCCCGCCACCACGACGAGCTGTGCCGGCTCTTCTCCGCCCAGCAACAGCTCCGCGAGAGCGCGTGACGAAACGGGTCGTACGCGCGAGTGACCGTGCCCTCCGCTGGCGGAGTCGCGTGGGATCCCCGACGTCATCCACAGCGGGGAGCAGGCGGCGGAGAAGGTGTTTGTGCAGCTTGACGCCCGGTAGCCGGCGCCGATCAGCTTCGTGATACCATGGGTGGTATCCGAGGGAGGATGGCGGATGAAGTCAATGCAGCAGCGTCTCGGGTCGCAGTTGGGCTCGTGGGTGTGGCTCATCCTCTTGCTCACGGCATGCGGTGACGACCCTTCCCCCCCAACCCCGAACCGGTGAAGGTCAACAGGCTGTGGAGGGCGAAGCGGTCTGCGGCGACGGGTTTGGCACGATGCCGAGCGTGCGCTGGCTCTACGACTTCGCCGAGATCAAGCGGCGTGCGTCGCTCGATCTCTGGGTCGACAATCCCTACGCGACCCCGATCGCCGTCAACCTGACGCTCGCTTCGCACGGCCTCGATCAGCGCGTCGTCAAGCGCGCCCTCGGCTCGATGCAGGTCGCTGCCGGCAGCAACGGTACGTTCGCGGTCGATCTCACGCTGCTTCCCATCCAGGGCGTGAGCTACAGCAGTCTCGGAATCGTCGAGCTCGCCGTCGACCGTGGGCCCGACACCATCCACGTCACCAGCCGGCCATTTCACTACCACTTCCTCCCGACGTTTACTTCGTACGGCAATCCCTACGTCTACAGCTTCGACACGATGATGGCGCAGCTCGACGGCGGGCTCGGCGCCGGCGCGTTCGATCTGCGCGGCCGGGTGTGGAAGGGCTCGTCGTGGGTCGCCGTCGCCGTTCTGCGCGACGAGGAAGGTCTGCCGTCGAGCTGGAGCGGCACGCCGTTCCGCTTCGACCCCGGCCCGCCGCAGCCGCCGGACACACCGCCCGCGACGGGCAACCTCGAGATCTGCTTCGAGTGGCGCACCAAGTTCATCGATGCCGGCTACGGCGAGGACTTCGCCACGACCGTCTCCGATCAGGTCGTCCGCGCCGCGCATACTTACGCCGAGCTGGCGCGTGTCATCAGCACGCCGTGCGACGCGTTCGCCTCGGGCGATCCCTGCCTCGACGTGAAGTTCCAGGGCTACCTCGACGAGAACGGTTGCGTCATCATGGCGAGCGCGGTTCAGGGCGCCGATTACTTCGCCTTCGTCCACAGCTACTTCCGGCGCGAGCGCCCGGGACAGTTCAACGACTTCACCGCCGACGTGAGGTACGTGGACCCGCTGACGGACACGTCCCAGGGGTTCGTTTCTTGGCGCGTGCAGTTCCAGCCGAGCACGGTGCAGAGCCCCCCGTGGAACATCATCGCTCCGGTGCCTTTTCTCACGACCGCCAACACCAACGCGACGCTGTCACGCCAGCTCGCGCAGCCGGACCTGCCCGCCATTGACGGCGGAATCCATCATTTTGCGCCTCGGATCCACGTGTGGGCCCACAAGCGCGACACGGGCCAGCCGGGGTACGAAGACGGCGCCGTCGCGTACGGCGAGAACGTGTACACGGGTGACTGGCTTCGCTGGGACAACGACGCGCCCGGCGGCCTGCAGTCCAAGATGATTCTGGCGCACGAGTACGGCCATGTGCATCACCACAACGGATCCAACAGCCTGACCAAGGACTACGGCGCCGATCAGCCTTCCGAGACGCTGTGCACCTGCGATGAGGTGGAGCCCGCGAGCAACCGGAGGCACTGTTTGCAGTCGCGCGAGGAGATCGGGGCCGCGCAGCTCGAAGGTCTCGCGCAGTTCTATGCCGCCAAGACGTGGAACGACCCGACGCAGTCGAACTGTTGGTGGGCCTACTACAAGAACTTCGCGACGGGATTCTTCGGCCAGGTGCTCGATCCGCCGTTGTCGAGGGATTGCTACAACCCGCCGAAGTGGCGGAACACCCGCTGCTTTCAGGCGACGCGCGGCACCGAGTACGACTGGCAGCTCTTCTACTGGAACATCAACAACCGCGGCACGGCCACGACGCTGACGAGCGACCTCTGGCAGATCTACCAGGGCGTCTGCGGCGGCGGCTGCAGCCAGTTCGGGCCCGTGACGTGGCCGGCGTTGAAGAATGCGGCAGAGTCGTACTTCGCTGCACAGCCCTTGCACGCGGCGCATTTCGTGAGCTGGGGTGCGAACGCAGGCGTGGACGAGACTCAGTGAACACGATTTGGCCGTTCGTACCGGCAGCGATGGGTCTGGTGCTCACCCCAGCGTGCACCGCCTGCGACGGTGCGCCGCAAGAGAGCGGCACAGCCACGACTATTCACTCGCCTGCTGGTAGTGGCGGGACTGGTTCAGCGACAAGCGGTTCCGGCGCAGGTGGTGGTGCCCAGGTCGTGAAAGATTGCCGTAACGGGTTCTGCCGAATTCCCGCCGGGACGTTTACGATAGGCTCACCCGAGCAGGAGTGTGGACATCCACCCGTCGCGGAAGATCAAACGACCGTAACGCTCACCCGGTCATTTCTCATCGGACAACGCGAGGTCACCCGCGGAGAGTGGACGGCGCGTGGCGCGTCCGTTCCCGCCGGCGCCGGAGCTGGCGGTGCAACCGCGTGCGAGGAAACCGAGTGCCCCGTCGATCGCGTGAATTGGTACGAGGCTGCAGCGTTCACGAACCTCGTGTCGCAAGCAGAAGGACTTAGATCTTGCTACACCCTCATTGACTGCGTTGGCGCGATCGGTGAGGGGATGGAGTGTAGTGGCATTTCAGTAGACGGTGCGACGGTCTACGATTGCCAGGGCTATCGACTCGCGACAGAGGCGGAGTGGGAGTATGCATCACGTGCTGGAACGACGACTGAGACATATTCTGGTGCGTTTGGAGCATGCGAGGTGTCGGCGTGCTACCCAGACGCTCGACTGGAACAGATCGCGTGGTACTGTTTCAACAGCGGCAACGTTCTTCATCCGGTGGGTCTTCTCGTGGAGAATGATTTTGGGTTATTTGACACGATCGGCAATGCGTACGAATGGGTTCACAGCCGATACACGCCTTCCGGTTATGGGACTGGTACACTTGTCGACCCCGGCGGTGAGCCTGGACCCGCCGGTGACTTGGTTTCCCGCGTGACACGCGGTGGCGCGTTCTATGCGTATAACAGCCTCTGTCGCGCCGCCGGTCGCCTCAACTGGACGATGGACTTTGCCCCCTCCGGCCAAGGTCTGCGGCTCGCGCGTACGCTAGGCGATTGAAATCCGACTTGCAGATTCTTCTTGTCTTGTCTCTCGTGCCCTTCCTAATGCTGTCGAGCTGCGAGGACGACACAACCGCGGGGACGTACGGCTCGGCGGGTGGAGCGTCCCCGGCAGATGGCGGAGCACCTTCGACCGGGGCAACGGGTGGTCCCGGCGGTGAGCTCATCATCGAGACCGACTGCCGAGACGGCTGGTGCCGCATCCCCGCCGGTAGTTTCGTCATCGGATCTCCGGCCGACGAGTGCGGCCACCCCCCGTTCTCGGAGACGCAGGTCGAGGTCACGCTGACGCGCGCGTTTCTCATCGGGCAGCACGAGGTGACGCAAGTCGAGTGGGAAGCGCAGGGCCTCGTGAATCCGAGCTTCGAGATCACCAACAACCCAGACGACAAGGGCAACTGCATCGCACCTGATTGCCCGGTCGGCAACGTCAACTGGTTCGAGGCCGCCGCCTTCAGCAACCTGCTGTCGCAGGCAGAGGGATTGCCCGCGTGTTACCAGCTCGAAGGCTGTACCGGCGCGGTCGGCGAGGACATGGAGTGCACCTCGCTCACGTTGAGCGCGCCCACTGTTTACGACTGCGCAGGCTACCGTCTGCCCACGGAGGCCGAGTGGGAGTACGCCGCGCGCGCGGGGACGACCACCCCGATCTACTCGGGGGCATTGCAGCAGCCGTGCGAGCTGTCGCTGTGTTATCCGGATGCGAACGTGGACGCGATCGCGTGGTTCTGCGGGAACTCTGGCGCACAGAGTCACCCGGTGGGCCAGCGTGCGCCTAACGGGTGGGGGCTCCACGACATGATCGGGAATGTGATGGAGTGGCGTCATGGCACGTTCACGGCGGCAGGCTACGGTGATGGGCCGCTAGTCGAT
>CAYLME010000205.1:0-5833 GCA_964384585.1 uncultured Gemmatimonadaceae bacterium
CGCGACCCCAAGCAGAGCTTCGCCCGCGACATGGCGGTGATGGGCCTGCCGGTGGTACGCATGCTGGGCCTGTTCGAGGCACTGGGCTGGCGTTACCGGTTTGACGGGCTGCACCGCGTCGAAGCTGCTGGAGTGGACCACGGGGAGGGCAGAGCATGAGAGCAGTGCTGGCCATCGACCAGGGGACGACCGGCTCGACCTGCCTGCTCATCGACGAGGCGGGTCAGGTCCGCGCACGCGCGTATTCCGAGTTCACGCAACACTACCCGCGACCCGGCTGGGTCGAGCACGACGCCGAGGAGATCTGGCGCGTGACTGCGACACTCGCGCGCGAGGCGCTCGCGGCAGGGCGGCGCGATCACCTGGACGTCGTCGGCATCGGCATCACGAACCAGCGCGAGACGACCGTCGTCTGGGACCGCGCGAGTGGCAAGCCGCTGCACCGTGCTATTGTCTGGCAGGATCGCCGAACGGCAGAGCGCTGTCGTTCATTGAAGCAGGACGGCAGGGAACCGTGGGTGCGCGAACGCACCGGGCTGGTACTGGACCCGTATTTCTCGGGGACCAAGGTCGAGTGGATCCTCGACAACGTGTCGCTCGCTCGCCGGCGGGCGGAAGCGGGCGAACTTGCCTTCGGCACCATCGATTCCTGGCTCATGTGGAAGCTGACCAACGGAGCGGCCCACGTCACGGAACCGACGAATGCGTCACGCACGCTGCTCTACGACGTGGATCGGCTCGCGTGGTCGGAGGAGCTGTGCGACCTGTTCGGTGTGCCGATGAGCGTGCTGCCGGAGGTACGACCCTCGAGCGGCGAGTTCGGGATCGCCGACGGCGCGCATATCGGGGCCGACCTGCCGATCCTCGGCGCGGCGGGTGACCAGCAGGCTGCGCTGTTCGGTCAGGGTTGTGTCACGCCGGGACTGGCCAAGAACACGTATGGCACCGGCGCGTTCCTGCTGCTCAACACCGGCGACAAGCGGGTCGAATCCAGGAACGGGCTGCTGACGACGGTCGCGTGCGACGCGGTTGGGCAGCCCGCGTATGCGCTCGAGGGCGCAATCTTCATTGCGGGCGCAGCCGTCCAGTGGCTGCGCGATGAGCTCGGCATCGTCGAGGATGCTGCCGAAACGGAGGCGCTCGCTCGCTCACTGCAGTCGAACGACGGTGTCTACCTGGTGCCGGCGTTCGTCGGGCTCGGTGCACCGCACTGGGAGGCAGAGGCGCGCGGGATGCTCGTCGGGCTCACGCGCGGCAGCGGGCGTGCGCACCTGGCACGTGCCGCACTCGAAGCGATGGCGTTCGCAACCTACGACGTGCTGCGCGCCATGGTGGATGACTCCGGCGTGATTGCGACCGAGCTGGCGGTTGACGGCGGCGCAACTCGCAACGACTGGCTCGTGCAGTTCCAGGCCGACCTGATCGGTGTGCAGGTACGTCGACCGCAGAACATCGACACGACCGCAACCGGTGCAGCAGGGCTGGCGGGCATCGCAGCCGGCATCTGGCAGGACGCGCACGCCTTCCGCGCAGCCGCCGGCGAGCCGGATGTGTTCACACCGCGTCTCGACCGCCAGGAGCGCGAGGTGCTCCTGCGTGGCTGGCGGCGTGCCATCAACGCTGCGCTCGCGTGGGCGCGGCACGAGGCATGACGACGTCGCATGCAGACCGCGCTCCTCGCCATCGTGCTCGCGCAGCTCTCGGCAGTGGCGCCGGCAACGAGTGCGGACGGGTCAGCGAATGACGGGGATGCCCCCGTGTGCGTCTTGAATGCCGGTGTGGCACTGCGCGGCTGTGCGCACGCGTTCCGGAATGTACCGGACACGCCGTTCATGCATCCACGTGTACGGACGCCGCAGGAGCCGCGCGATGAGTGGTTCGCCGTGGACAAGGTTCAGCACTTCGCGATGGCATACGGCACGGCGATGTTCGGTTACGGCGTGCTGCGTGGTGCGGGCGCATCTCATGCCGACGCGCAGACCGCAGCGCTCGCCGGCTCCCTTGCCGCCGGCCTGGGCAAGGAACTGTTCGATCACGGGCGCGGCGGACCGTTCTCACTGAAGGACCTGACCTGGGATGCACTCGGCACGCTCGCCGCGTGGGGACTGCTCTCACTCAATCGTTGAACGCCGACGTCAGCCGGAGACCGGATCGATATGGAGACCGCACTCATGATCGTGATCGGCCTTGCCGCCGTGGCGGCCGTCGCATTCCCGCTGCTGCGGCGGAGCAGCGGCATGGATCCGCACCTGGATCCGGATCCGAGCATGGTCGAGGCGACGGACGCGAAGAGCGCCGGTGCGGTCGGCTCGCCCGAACTGGAGCGTGAGATCATGCAGTACCGCGAGGCACTGCGCGCGGGCCGGCTCTGCCCTCAGTGCAGCGCCGCGAACGCTGCGGGAAGCCGCTTCTGCGCGGAGTGCGGGACGGCGCTGCAGCCGGCGGACAGCGCAGCCGGCTGACACGGGTCGGGCACGAGCGTCCGCCGCGAGCCGGATCGCGCCCGTCAGTCGCCGCTCGCCGTGCTGCGATCCAGCATATCGAGGATCGCGTCGTCGCGGCCATAGACGTCGCGATAGAAGTGCAGCTCGCCGTGCAGGTCGGTTGACGCCGTCCAGTACAGGATCATGACGGGCAGCTGCCTGCGCACCTCGATCACGCGCGTGCGGCCCGTGGCGATCGCGGCTTCCAGCGCATTCACGCTCCAGTCCGGATCATCGAGTACGAGCGCCGCCAGCGCGACCGGATTCTCCACACGAACACAGCCGTGACTGAAGAGCCGCTGTTCCTGCGAGAACAGTCCGCGCGACGGCGTGTCGTGCAGATAGACGTTGAACGCGTTGGGGAACAGCAACTTGATTCGGCCGAGCGCGTTGGCCGGGCCGGGATCCTGCCGAAAGACGTACGGGAAGCTGCGACCCGTGTAACTGCTGTAGTTGATGCTGCCCCGCGGTACCTCGCGTCCCGCGTTGGTCAGTACCCGCATGCCCTCGCGTGCGAGGTAGCCCGGATTACGCCGGATCGAGCTCAGTACCTCGCCGTTGATGCTGCGCGGCACCGTCCACGTCGGGTTCAGCTCGATGCGCTGCATGTTCGCAGTGAAGATCGGCGTGGTCGTCGCCGTCTTGCCGACAATCGCGCGCGACTCGAAGATCACCCTGCCCGCGTCCAGGGCGTAGACACGCGCACCGGCGATGTTCACGACGAGGAAACGCTCGGGCAGGTCGCGCGCAATCCAGCGCGCGCGTTCCAGATTGACGCGTACCGTCGCAATGCGCTCAACCACGGGCACGTTCAGCGCTGCCAGTGTGAGTGGTCCGACGATACCATCCTCGTTCAGTCCATGACGATGCTGGAAACGCCTGACGGCACCGTCCAGGTCGCGATCGAAAACGTGGGACGTACCGGCCGCCGCCGCCGGGTCCAGGTCGCCGGAATGGTGCAGGCGCGCGCGCAGCAGGGGCACCCGGGCGTCGCTCGAATCGCGCCGCATGGACGGCCCGCCCGGTACGGGCGCCCACCCGCCGCCGGCTTCGACGCCGCGCAGACGTGCGAGCGACTCCATCAGGCCTCTATAGATGAAGTGCTGCGGACGCAGCGACGCGAGCACGCCGCCGACATCGCCGGTCGCGATTGCGCGCTGCAGGGCCGGCATGAGCGCTTCCGCGTCCGCAATGGGTGACGCGGCGCGTGCCTCCGCAGTCGGACGGCCGCGGCCGTTGCGCAGATCGCGCGCGAGCCGGACGAGAGCGTCCGTGCGCAGCAGGTCGAGCGCCGGGTCGCTGGTCGCATGGGCCGGTGCGCGCTCCACGAGCACCCGCGCATGATAGTGGTCGGGCGTGAGGCCGTCGTGGGTCGACGCGCGGATGGCCACCGACAGGTTGGTCGCAGCGTCCGCACGCCAGATCGGAACGGCCCGGGCGCCGTACAGCGCGATCAGCTCCTGCGACGGCTCGATCACCTCACCGGCCACCCGGATCGCACGGCCCGCACGCAGCTGTTGCAGGCTCGCCGAAAAGCGTGATCCAGCGTCGTCGTCCTGCGCGCGCACCGGCACTGTGCCCGCGAGGGCGAACAAGCCGGCCAGGATGACAGGCAGCGTCGCTCGAGACATGGTTCCTCCTGTCGCTTCCCCATGCTAAACTGCGAATGAGGACGCTGGTGTCGGGAAAGACTGGACAATCCCGGGGAAATACCGCCAGACGGCCGGGTCGCATGGTCTGCCGTCTGGAGGCACTCCCCGCGCTGGCGCGGCGCATCGAGCCATTCGGGCGCCCCGGACTGGGCGCTATCTCCCGGTTGCGATCAACCGAACCGAGGGAGGCCTCATGTCCAGCACGCTCCAGCGCAGCAGTCGTCTTCGTCGCACGGCAAATTCGGCATTGCCCGAAGATCAGCCGAAAGGTATATTGCCGGCCGGGTCGCCCAATGGTGATCCGACAGCCCCTGAATCTCCAGGTGAGGATATGGCCACGGTGGAAATCTCGGCGGACAAGCAGAAGGCGCTGAGCGTCGCGATCACGCAGATCGAGCGCAACTACGGCAAGGGCTCGATCATGCGGATGGGCGTGGATGGAGCGCGCACCGCAGTGGAAGTGATCCCGACGGGTGCACTGAACCTGGATGCGGCGATCGGCATCGGCGGCATCCCGCGCGGCCGCATCACGGAGATCTACGGTCCGGAATCGAGCGGCAAGACGACGCTGTGCCTGCACGTCATCGCGAACGCGCAGAGGGCGGGCGGCGTCGCGGCATTCATCGACGCCGAGCATGCGCTCGACATCGAGTACGCGCGCAAGCTGGGCGTGGATATCGAGAACCTGCTGGTCAGCCAGCCGGACACCGGTGAGCAGGCGCTCGAGATCGCGGAGCTGCTGATCCGCAGCAACGCAGTGGACGTGGTCGTGGTGGACTCGGTCGCGGCGCTGGTGCCACGGGCGGAGATCGAGGGCGAGATGGGCGACTCGCACGTGGGTCTGCAGGCGCGGCTGATGAGCCAGGCGCTCCGGAAGCTGACGGGCGCGGTGAACCGTTCGCATACGTCGGTCATCTTCACGAACCAGATCCGCGAGAAGATCGGCGTGATGTTCGGCAACCCGGAGACGACGACAGGCGGCCGTGCGCTCAAGTTCTACGCGAGCCTGCGTCTCGACATCCGCCGCATCGGGGCGATCAAGGAAGGGCAGGAGCTGACGGGTAACCGGACGCGCGTGAAGATCGTGAAGAACAAGGTTGCGCCGCCGTTCAAGCAGGCTGAGTTCGACGTGATGTACAACGAGGGCATCAGCCACACGGGCCTGCTGGTCGACCTCGGCGTCGAGAACGACATCGTGAACAAGTCGGGTGCGTGGTTCTCGTACGGCGATACACGTCTCGGCCAGGGCCGCGAGAACGCGAAGCAGTACCTGAAGGACAATCCGGAGGTCGCGCAGGAAATTGAGACACGCGTGCGCGAAGTCCTGAGCATCCGCGGTCCCGGCACGACGAGCGGCGCCAGCGCCGAGGGCGGCTTCGACGACGACTGAGTCCGGTATGCCGGCGGGGCGGCCCTCGATGGGGCCCGCCCCGTCATAGACCGGCACGGGCTGCCCCGATCAGGCCGCACCGCGCCTCCTGCCTCGTCCTACCTTCACGCCCCCCCTATATTCACCGGCTCGACCCGTTGTCCATGCACACAGAGCCAGAATGACCGCCGCCGAGATCCGCCGTCGTTTTCTCGAGTATTTCGAGCGCCAGGGGCACGCCATCCGGCCGAGCTCGCCGCTCGTCCCGCAGGACGACCCGACGCTGCTCTTCACGAACGCCGGGATGGTGCAGTTCAAGCGCGTTTTCC
>CAYLME010000206.1:0-5829 GCA_964384585.1 uncultured Gemmatimonadaceae bacterium
CGACTCGTCCTTCTGCACGAAGACGCCGATGCCGACGGCGGATGGTACCTGCTCGCTCGTGGCCAGATAGTGTGCGAGGTCCTCACCGATCTCACCACTGACGATCTGGACGGTACCACTGTACGGCTGGCGCATACCGAGATCGCGCGTGACGGTGAGTTGCCCGTCCGTGCCGACGGCGCCGCGCACGTTCAGCTTCCCGTCCCGCACCTGGTCGACGTTCGGTCGTGGTGTTGCCACCAGTCCACGCACCTCGCCTCTGCCGTTGGCGGAAGCGAGCAGCGTCCCGGCGGGCCCGTCGCCCTGCACGCGGATCGTGACGAGCTGGTCGTCCTCCTTCAGCATTGCGCCGAAGAGCAGTGCACCGGTCGAGAGGCGGCCGAGCGCGGCGCTCACCGCGGGTTCGGTCTGGTGACGCGACGCAATCTCGCCCACGACGCTGGTCGCATCGACGGCGAAGGCCCGCACCAGGCCGTCGTAGGCGGAAGCGCGGACGAGGTAGTTGCGATCGGGGTTCTGCATGCTGCCCTCACGGAAAACGAACCGGCCCCGTACTGCGGGCCGGCGATGATCATGGCGGTGCGATGTCTACCAGCGATCTTCCGGTGGCGGTTCCCGTACGAGGCCCAGTATCGCGGCCTGCGGCACGACGAGAAACTTCCTGCCTTCGAACGTGATCTCGACGGCAGCGCGACGGAAGAAGATCGCGTAGTCGCCTACATGCGCCTGCACCGGCAGGAAGCGGGCTTCACCGCTGGTGATACGCCACGGTTCGTCGCCGAGGTCGGTGGGCGCGGAAATCGGCGTCCCCGGTCCCACCGCGACCACGGTGCCGGTCTGTACTGCCTGCGCATCCACGGCGCTCGGCGGCAGGTACAATCCCACGCGGCTGCGATCCTCGCCCTCTTCGGGCGAGATGAGGACGCGGTCGCCGACCACGATCAGGCGCTTGGGTCCGGATTCCGGATTGTTCGATGTCATGGCCGACTAATAACCCCGTCTGCGTGACAAGTTTCGGCCGCTCCGAACGACGGCCCGGCCCGCCATGTGCGCGCCCCACGGGGCGGTCGAGGTTGCCTCTCGCGGTTCAGCCACGAGGAGGCGGGAATGCGGCAGGGCGAAGAGGACCGGCGCGCATACACGTTTCTGCTCGATCCGTTGCTGGTCGAGCGCGCGCGACGGGAGGTCGGCGAGAACGACGTCGTACGCAGCATCGAGGCGGCACTGGCCGCGGCCATCGACTACCGCATGTGGGTCCGCGAGGTGGCCGCAGGCCAGCGCGACGTGTTGTCCTAGGCACGATGCATCACGGGGCGAGGCGCGGGACCTGTACGGGTGCCTGGACAGCGCCGGTCGACGAACCTCGTCTGCCGCCAGACGTACGCGCTAGCGTCGCGATGGCGTCACCACGCGCTGTGCGCCCGCAGCGATCTCTGCGGCCAGCTCCCGCGTGTCGTCGGCGGGGGCAGGTGGCTGATGCAGGCCGGCCAGGATGGCGCCATCGTGATGCGCGCTGGCGACGGCGCACAGCTCCTGCGCGTGTGCCTGCAGGCAGGGGTCGCCGTGCATCTCCGCCAGCCGCACGGTGGCGGTCGCATGGGCGAGCCCGCGTTCGCCGTCACCCGTGAGCACGCAGGCGCGGCCCAGCTCCAGCAGGAAGCCGGCGCGGTGATCGTCCTGCAGCTCGAGCACCTCGTGCATGGAGCGGTCATGCCGCTCGCGGAACGACGCAAGGTCGCCCGCCTCTGCGGCAGAGACAGCAGCGCGCGTGAGTGGTGCAGCGCGCTCCGCCGGGCCGACCGCGGTCTGTGCGAGTGCCGTGTAGCACGCATCGGCGC
Source organism: uncultured Gemmatimonadaceae bacterium (assembly GCA_964384585.1). Classification (GTDB taxonomy): domain Bacteria; phylum Gemmatimonadota; class Gemmatimonadetes; order Longimicrobiales; family RSA9; genus DASTYK01. The sequence continues at coordinate 1,839 of CAYLME010000206.1, forward strand.
CCGCAAACAGGCGAAGCGTGCGCAGTCCATCAGCGACACTGAGCAGCAGGCGGCGGCGTCGCTCGGTGTCGTTGATACGGTGCAGTGCGAACCAGCCTTCGTGCACTGCGACCTCCGTATGGCCGGCGGCCAGTGCTGTCGCGGCAAGCGCCTCCGCACCATCGGCCAGCAGCAATTCGTCCTTCCACTCCGCGACACGCTTGCGAACGCGTCCGAGCAGCGAGACCGCCTCGCTCTGGGCACTGCGCACGTGATACAGCGTTGCAAGCTCCGTCACGGCGTTCGCCCACGCTGCGCGAAAGCTCGGCGGTGCGGCGAGGTCCACGGCGCGCGCGCCCCAGCGCTCCGCGTCACTCCAGTGGCCGGTCTTGCGCTGGAGTCGCGCGAGCACGGTCGACGCGCGTGCCTCGACGCCGGGATTCGCATGCGCAGCAGCCGCGAGTGCGGTCAGTGCGAACTCGCTCGCTGCCTCGTAATGGGAGCGCGCCTCCGCCATCGTGGCTACGTCGAGAGTCGCGAGTGCGACGCGCTCGGGCGTGCGGGTGCTCACGGCGCTGAGGAACGAGCGCAGGCGGGCCAGTCCCGGTGTCGTCGTCGGCATCGCATCGAGCGCGGCGCGCATTGCGGCGACCTGGCGGTCATGCGAGTCGGGCGGCACGGCGAAGCCGCGCTCGACCAGGCGACGCACCGGTCGCAGCACGAGGAAATACAGGCGCACGCGATTCGCCAGCTCGGTGTCGCGCTCCCGGCCCGACAACTCACGCATGACGCACCAGCCCGGAATCGCGCGGCTGCGTTCGGGCAGCGGAAGTGCAGCAATCCGATCGTAACGAGCCATCAGGAGCCTCCTCTCGCCGTGGCGTGGCACTCGAGCGCGAAACTCTCGAGCGCCTGGTCGAACGCCTCGGCATTTCGCAGCGGTGTCGGGCGGCCGCCGATGGTCGCCTTGATTGCGCGCCGGAACGCAGCGCCGGACGAGTAGCCGAGCTGCGACGCGACGCTTTCGACACTCCGTCCTTCCTCGAGCAGCCAGCGCAGGCCGAAGAGCACGCGCAGCCAGAGGAGCAGCCGGCCCGGCGTCGGAAGCTGCATGACCTCGCAGCGTCGCTCGAGTGTGGAGATCGAGTACTGGAACGTGGCTGCCAGTTCCGGCACCTGGATACCATCCGCGATACGCTCGGCCGCGACCGTGATCAGCTCGAGTCCGGCGTCATCCACGCGGCCGCGCAGGTGCTCCTGCAGCACACGCGGCAGTGTCGCCGCGAGCGATGCATCGATCACCTCGGAGATCAGCGCCGCATCCGCGGTGTCCTGTGTCAGCACGATGTCGCGCGCACCGGCCTTGCCGATGCGGAACAGCTCCCGCCCGTCGGGGTCGCCCCAGCTCACGAGCGGCGTGAGGGGGAACCGCTGCGCGAAACGGAACACCCGCAGCGCGCCATCCTTGCGCGGCTCGGCATGCAGGTCGGTTACGACGACGGCAATCGGACGGTCACGGACGAGCGCATTGAGCCCACGCCAGGAATCCGCCCAGAGCAGACGATGCTCACCGGCCGCGTGCATCAGCGCACTACGATCGGCTTCATTCGGAAGAAGCGCTGCGATGAACGCCATGCGAATCGTCCGTGCTCACGGGCACACAATACGCCGCCCCACGGAAGTGTGAAGCGGCGCCCTGCACCGGGATAACTGGGATATGACCCGCCGGGAGTTTCTCCTGCGTGCGCCGCGGCGGACGGCGGAAATCGGACCGCAGGTGTCAGTCTGCTACATCGGTCTCCAGCCAGGCGTACTTGCCCGCCAGCACATCCTGCGCAAGACGATAGGCGAACCGATCGTGATTGCTGAAGGTGTTGCTGAACGACGCATCGATCCGCTTGCGCGCCTGGCGGCAGAACAGGTCGGCCAGCCGCAGCGGTGTGCGATCAGACGGATTCTCTTCCAGTCGCGCGTGCGCATACACGCACACGGCCGACATCGCGAACAGCTCCGCGCCCACATCGACGAGCCGGAACAGCACCGACTGCCGCTTCTCGAGCTGCGGGCCGAAACGCGCCATCGCATAGAACAGAGTGCGCCCGAGCTTGCGCGACGTACGTTCGACGAAACGCAGATGGTCAGCGAGCGCGCCATAGTCCGCAAAGCGCGGCCAGCGGCCCCAGCCCGCCACCAGGCCCGGCACCCAGCCGGCGAAGTGCGCGCCGAGACTCGCCGCACCCCTCACCTTGTCGCCCAGCTCCGCCTTCGGATCGACCATCCCACCTGCACGCTGCAGGTGCGGATCCACGGCCTCGCGCGCGATGAACAGACGCATGATCTCGCTCGAACCCTCGAAGATCATGTTGATGCGCAGGTCGCGCATCACGCGCTCGAGCGGAACGCCTTCTTCACCGCGTGACTTCAACGATGCCGATGTTTCATAGCCTCGGCCACCACGGACCTGCATCGTCTCGTCCACGACGTGCCACGCCGCTTCCGAGTTGAACATCTTCGCGAGCGCCGCCTCCAGGCGGATGTCGCTGTTGCCCGCATCCGCGAGGCCCGCAGCAAGCACGTTCACTGCATCCATCGCGAACGTGTACGCGGCAATGTCCGCAATCTTCTGCGCAACCGCATCGTGCTTGCCGACCGGTGCGCCCCACTGCACACGCTCCGCAGCGAACTCACGAGCAACGCGCAGGCACCACCGACCTGCCGCAGCAGACGTCGCGGGAATGGTAAGACGCCCGGTGTTCAGCGTAATGAGCGCGAGCTTGAGACCACGACCCTCGCCCCAGAGCACGTTCTCCTTCGGGACACGCACATCGGTAAAGCGCATGAGTGCGTTCTCGATGCCGCGCAGCCCCATGAACTCGAGACGGTGCGCGACTTCGACGCCGGGCATGTCGCTCTCGACGATGAACGCGGTGATGCCGGGGCGCTTGCCATCGCGTGCCGGCGTGCGTGCCATCACGACCATGATCTCGGCGATCGGACCATTCGTGCACCACAGCTTCTCGCCGTTCAGGATGTACGCCTCACCGTCAGGCGTCGGCTCCGCCGTCGCCTCCATGCGGGCGGGATCCGAACCGACGTCCGGCTCTGTCAGTGCAAACGCAGAAACGGCACCTGCGGCGAGGCGCGGCAGATACTTCTGCTTCTGCGCCTCGGTGCCGAACATCTTGAGCGGTTGTGGAACGCCGATCGACTGGTGCGCGGAAAGCAGTACGCCAAGCGCCGAACATGCAGAGCCCAGGTACGCAATCGCAGCATTGTAGCTGGTCTGGGAAAGCTCGAGGCCGCCGTACTTCTGCGGAATCTTGATGCCGAACGCGCCGATTGACGCCAGGTCGGAAATGATCTCGTCGGGTACGCGGCCGGTGCGGTCCACCTCGTCCGCGTCGACCTTTGCTGCTACGACTTCCAGTTTCTTCATGAAGGCCGCAGCGCGCTCGCGCTCGGCTGGATCCGAAGGCCCCGGCAACGGATGAATCAGGTCGAGGCGCAGACGGCCGAGAAACAACTCGCGCACGAAACTCGGCTTCGACCACTCGGTCTCGCGCGCGGCCTCCGCGACCTGTCTTGCTTCCTGCTCCGACACGCCGCGACGCGGCGTCCCCGCCGCTTCCCTGGTCGTACTCATCATCCACCTCCCGTGCGCATCCGGCCGACGACCGCCTCACGCACATTTTCCCCTACCCGTCTCCGGCCCACTCAAAACTATGTCGAAGAGCGTCACGATACAATGAAGGGAATGGGCCAGGGCCCAGGCCCGCGCCCGGGCCGGGGGAAGGGGCGGGCGTCGGGCGTCGGGTGTCGGGGGTGTCGGGGGTGTCGGGCGTGTCGGGCGTGTCGGGGGCCATCGAATGATGCGGCGCGCACGCCCGCCGTTCCCGCAGTTCAGACGCCCCCCAGCGGCCCGCTTCACCCAAAACCCGCCCCGCCCAAACGGACCACCCCGGGCCCGGGCCCCGGCCCCGGCCCCGGCCCGCCGTTCACCTCAGGATATACT
>CAYLME010000207.1:0-5735 GCA_964384585.1 uncultured Gemmatimonadaceae bacterium
GGTTGCACGTGGAGACGATCACCACTTCGGCCGCCCCGGCGCCGTGCAGAGCGTGCAGCGCGTCCGAAAGCTCCTGGCCGTCGAGTGCGACACGCTCGCGGATTGGCAGCGGCGTCGTGTGATGACTGAGTCCGACAACGTGAACGGCCACCGTGCCCCCTACAGGAACCCGGCGCCGCCGGCCTGCGCGAGGCGGAGCACGACGAAGGCGAGAACGACGAAGGCAAAGCCCCACACGCTGACGCGTGCGGCGCGGCGGCTGCTGCCCGCGCCGCCGCTGCGCGCACCGAGCACGCCCGCGAAGGCCAGCCACGTGATCGCGCCCCAGATGACCTGCGGATCCGACATCGCGAAGGTGCCATGGAAGCGGATCGTCCAGGCCCAGCCGAGCGCGAGCCCGGCGCTCAGTGCACAGAAGCCGACCACCGCCGAGCGGCGGCCCATCAGGTCGAGCGTGTGCAGTGCCGGGAAGAAGCGGAAGATGCGACCGAAACGCTTGGACTTGAGCTCGCGGAACTGCAGCAGGTAGAGCAGTCCCGCTGCGAACGCGAACGCGAAGCCGGCCACACCGACGAACGCGAGCACCACGTGGAACGAGAACCACGCGCCGCTGAACGCGAGCGGCTCGCCCGATGGCTGGATGCCGATCACGAGGGCAGCGCCCAGCAGCAGCACGATGACGGGCAGCAGCACGAGTCCGACCGGGCGCGTGTCCGTCGCCACGGTCGCGAACAGCAGGAAGACGGCGATCAGGAACGTCAGCGAGGACAGCGACGGCCCGAGTCCGACGAGCGGCAGCTCACCGAACCGGATGCCAAACGCGATGAGCGCGCCGAGCTGCACGAGGGCCGCAGCGCCGATCAGCGCAACGGTGCCCCGTGGCACCTCCGCACGCCCACGCGCGAACGACGCCGTCTGCAGCACGCCCGCGGCGAGGTAGCCGAGCAGGGCCGCCCCGTGAAGAATCGTGACCAATACGCCTCCATACGGATACGGGCGCCGAGGGGGCGCCCGTATCGGTTTGCTTCCCCGTATCGCGGCTGCCGCCGCTTGCTGCTAGCGAATCGTCTGGACCAGCCGGACCGGCAGGCCCGCCTCGAGGCCGGCGTTCTCGACGCCAAGCACGCGGACTGTCGCCGTGCCGCCCTCGACGCGCACGACGCGCATCGTGCCGACCCGCTGCGCCGGCACCATGTCCGTCGCATTCGCGCTGTGCCGCGGTATGTACACCTCGAGCTCGTCTCCGATCGCCACCGTGCCGGCGCCGAGCGTGACGAACCCGATATCCGTAGTCCCGTAGAGCGGCTGCTGTTCCATCATCGCGAGCAGCTCACCCTGCGGTCCGGCCTGGACGGGCGCCGGCTCACCCGCGCCAAGCGACGGCACCACACCCGTCACCAGTACCGGGTCGTCCCGCCGCGCCTCGCCGTACATCCGCACGACCTGCGCGATCGCGCCGTCCTGGTCGACCGACTGGACCTCGAGCAGCGCGAGCGGCTGAATGATCTGCTGCGATACGCTCACGCTCCGGCCGAGGCGCACCACCTGCAGCGTGTCACCCGGCACCACCGTCTGCGTAAGCCGGCCGACGTGCACCCTGTCGTACGGCTTGAGCATGGTCGGCATGTTCATCTCGCGCAGCGCGGGATCCATGATCCCGACCACGCGGCCCGCCCATGGCAGCGAGCGCGGATCCGCGAGCCACGGCAGGCCGAGATACTCGACCGGCGTCATCAGCGCCTGGCGCAGATCGAGGTCGGCGATCACCGTGGCACGCTCGTCCGCCTCCAGGATGTCCGCGTCCGGATCGTAGCTGACCGGCATGCCCAGCACGGCAGGCGTACCCAGCACCGCCGGCGGCAGGTCAGGACGCAGCAGCGAGCCCGGCAGCACCAGCTCCTGGTTCGGATAGATCCAGTGCGGGTTCGCAATGATGTTCGTGTTCAGATCGTAGATCTGCGGCCACTGGAACGGGTCCGACAGATACGTCTGAGCGATGTCCCACAGGGTATCACCGCGCCGCACGACGTGCGTACGCGAGTGGAGCGTGTCCTGCGCCACGTGGGCCAACGCAGGGGCCGCAGTCACGCTGAGCAATACCAGGGAGACCACAAGGCGGGCCCTTCCACGGCGCTCGTTTCCGATCACGTGCTCTCTCCAATCGAGGATGGTGCAAGACAGCGTCGTCGTCGCACGATCTGCACGCCGCGAGCGGGGAACTCTTCGGGTGACACGAATTTAGGCACGGACCCGCCATCAGCGCCAGCACATACTTTTCGCGGTCGTCGATAGCTTTTTCCGAGGTCCGCGCATCAGTCTTGCCGGTGCCCTCCCGCGCGGGCACTTTCCCGCCTCGTTTTTCTTCAGCAGGGGCAGGGCATGAAGCATCGCTTCAAAGCATTCTTCCTGGCCGGGCTGCTCGCTGGCACGGCCGGCGCCGCGCAGGCGCAGTGCACCGATATCAGCCGGGTACGCCTGCAATTCGACGATGCGCGCGGGGACCTGCTGCGAGCGGCAGCGGTCAGGGGTGCACTCGAGCGCACGCCGATGTTCTTCTACCGTGAACAGGACGAGCACGTCGTCTGTCTCGACTCCATCCCCGTCCTGCGGGAGTGGGCGCCGCCGCGCGACTCCACGACGTTCGACATCCTCGCGCCGAGCGTGCGCATCACGAGCCACTCCGAGTACCCGCGCGAGCGCAACAACGGCGGCCTGGTCGAAACGGTCGGAATGAACGCTGCAGTGGACTTCGGTGTCGCAGCCCGCTGGAAGTGGTTCTCCGCGGTGCTCGCGCCGCGGTTCACACACCAGCAGAACCATTTCTTCGCAGTGCCGGAGACGAATCGGGCAGGATACTCCCCCTGGGCGAATCCATTTCACCGCAACATCGACTATCCCAAGCGCTTCGGTCAGTCAGGATGGTCGGAATTCCAGTGGGGTGGCACGCGCATCCAGGCCGAGTACGGTCCGCTGTCCGCCGGCTTCTCGACCGCGAACATGTGGGTCGGCTCGACGCGGCTGTTCCCGCTGATGATGAGCAACACCGCGCCCGGCTTCCCACATGCCTTCATCAGCGCGCGACCGTTCAATGCCTGGATCATGGACATCGAGGTGAACTCGTTCTGGGGCCAGCTCACCGAATCGGATTACTACGATGGCGACGCCACCAACGACCGCCACGTGATCACCGGTTTCGTCGTCGGGATATCACCGCATTTCATCCCGGGACTGCAGGTCGGCGCCGCGCGCGTCTATCACAGCACCGACGATTTTGGCGAGCTGGGACTCGGCGGCATCCTCGACCTGACGATGGACTCGCCCTTCTTTGCCGGTGGCGGCAATGACGCCGGCAACGCGATCGGTTTCCTGTTCGGCCGCTTCGTGCTGCCCGAGAGCGGCTTCGAGGTCTTCGGCGAGTGGAGTCGCGAGGACACGCCCTACAACCTCGAAGACATCATCCGCGAGCCCGACTGGACGCAGGCCTACGCACTCGGCTTCCAGAAACTGATCCAGCACGACCGCAGCATGTCCAGCTTCTGGGGCGAGCTCGTTCACCTCGGCCTGAGCAAGCCGACGTTCCTCGGGCACGGCGACTTCTCGATGTACACGCACAGCCGCGTCCGGCAGGGACACACGAACCGCGGTCAGATGCTCGGCGCCGCGATCGGCCCGGGCTCCGACGCGCAGACGCTCGGCTTCGACCACTACCGCTCACGCTCGCGCGCCGGCCTCTACGTCGAGCGCACCCGTTACGACGACGACACCTACTACCGCATCTACAGCCGCCGCTACGGCGAGGCGCGGCACCAGGTGGAGCTGACAGTCGGAGCGAACTACCTGCAGCGCTTCGGCAGTATCGAAGTGGAGGGCGGCGTGAACTGGAGCAAACGCTACGACCGCGACTTCATGGCACTGATCGTCGCGAATCCGCCGAAGGACATCCAGTACAACTGGAATCCCTGGCTGCGCGTGAGCTGGCGGCCGGAGCTGCTGGAGCCGCTGCTGCCGTAGCGGGTGGCAGGGAGCGGCGCTATCCGGGGGGACCCGCGCCCGCGGTGGTGAGGCGGGCCAGGGTCCTGGGCCCGGGCCAGGGCCCGGGTACTGCGGGAGCCCCCCGCTGTTCAAACCCCGCCCCGGCCCCCGGCCCTACACCCGCCGTCCGATGTAGCGAACCATCTCCCGCGCCCAGTACGTGATCACCACGTCCGCACCGGCGCGGCGGATCGAGGTGATCGACTCCGCCATCGCCCGCTCGGCATCGAGCCAGCCGAGCTGACCTGCGGCCATGATCATCGAGTACTCACCCGAGACGTGGTATGCGGCGAGCGGGTAGCCGAACTCGTCCTTCACGCGGCGGATGATGTCCAGGTAGGCGAGCGCGGGCTTCACCATCACCATGTCCGCGCCCTCCTCGATGTCGAGCGCGACCTCGCGGATCGCTTCTTCCGCATTCGCGTGGTCCATCTGGTACGCACGCCGGTCGCCGAACTGCGGCGCGCTGTCGGCGGCCTCCCGGAACGGCCCGTAGAACGCGGACGCGTACTTCGCGGAGTAGGCGAGGATCGCGGTCTCGGCGAAGCCCTCGTCGTCGAGCAGCGCGCGAATGACGCCGACGCGCCCGTCCATCATGTCACTCGGTGCCACGATGTCCGCGCCCGCCTGCGCATGGTGCAGCGCCTGCTTCGCGAGCAGCTCGAGCGTCTCGTCGTTCACGACGGCACCGTCGCGCACGATGCCGCAATGGCCGTGCGACGTATACTCGCACAGGCAGACGTCGGTGATCACGAGCAGCTCGGGCAGCTCACGCTTGATCGCGCGGACCGCCTGCTGCACGATGCCCTCCTCGCCGAACGCGCCGCTTGCGAGTTCGTCCTTGTGCGGCGGGATGCCGAAAAGCAGCACGGCGGGAATACCCAGCTCCCATGCCTCGCGTGCATCGCGCACCGTCTCGTCGACGGACGTGTTGAACACGCCCGGCATCGAACCGACCGGACGTCGCACGCCGGTACCCGGCACGACGAAGAGCGGCAGCACGAGGTCCTGCGGCCGGACGCTGGTCTCGCGCACCAGGCTGCGCAGCGTTTCGGTGCGACGCAGCCGCCGCGGACGGTAGATCGGGAACGACGACATGTACTAATCCTCCAGTGCGCGTCGCATGACGAGCGCATCCTCGGTCGGTCTTGCGTAATAGTTGCGCCGGCGGCCGACCGGCAGGAAGCCGAGCCGCTCGTAGAGCCGCTGTGCCACCCCGTTGGACGGACGCACCTCGAGAAACAGTTCGCGGATGCCGCGGCGTGCGGCGCGTGTGAGCACCGCCGTCACGAGCGCCGTGCCGATGCCCCGGGAACGGGCGTTCGCCGATACCGCGACATTGCCCAGCTCCGCCTGGTCCGCGACCCACCAGTATATCGCGTAGCCGGCCACCATGCCGTACTGCTCCGCAACGAGCGCTTCCGCATCGCGACGGCGAAGCAGGCCGCGAAAGGTCTCGTCACCCCACGGCATGCTGTAGCTGTTCAGCTCGATGTCGTAGACCGCTGGCAGATCGTCCGCCGTCATCGTCCGGATGATCAGATCCGGCGGCAGTGATCCGCGCAGCGTATGCTCGGCGCTCGTCATGCTGCGCCTCCATCGCTCCTGCCCGTGCCAGCTGCAGCAGACGACGTCTCTGCATCAGTGTCGGTGGACGGTCGCATCACGCGGGGCACCGTTACGTGCGGTGCGCGCACATAGTC
>CAYLME010000208.1:0-5637 GCA_964384585.1 uncultured Gemmatimonadaceae bacterium
CAGCGGTACGGCACGCATCGCGGACATCCCTGCCTGGGACGAGCACGGACGCACGCTCGAGACCGGCCTGCCACATCTTCCAGGCGCGCAGATCGGCATCATTCTGCCCGCGCGCGACACCGAGGCATGAGCAGTGGTAGCACGATGACCTACGGTCCGCAGCAGTCGTTCGTCCCGGTCTCGATCGACCTGCATTCGCTCGTGCGCCGCTCGGTCGCCAGCCTGTATTCGCATCTCGTCACCCGACCCACCGGCCGGGCGCTGCGCCTCGGTATCGAGAGCCAGATCGTTGAGCTCGGCGATCGCTGCCTTTCGGTCCTCGACTTCCGCCAGGTCGTCATTCTCGACTACTCCTGTGCCGACGAGGCGGTCGCCAAGCTGGTGCTGCGCTACCTCGAGGACGACCGCCCGGCCGACGCGTATTTCCTTGCGCGCGGCGTCAGTGATCATCACCTCGACCCGATCGAGGCGGTGCTCGCGCGCTATCATCTCGCGCTCGTCGCCGAAGTGGACGAGCTGGGATTCACGCTGCTCGGCGAGGTCGAGCCGCTCGAGCGCTACGCGTGGCTTGCACTGCAGGAGTTCGGTGTCGCGTCCGTCAACGACATCGCGGCGCGGCTGCATACGGATCCAGCCGCGACGTCCGCAGCATTGTCGTCGCTTGCGAGACGCAGGACGGTGATTCGGAAAGCGGAAAGTCCTCTCTACTGCGCGCTGCCTGCACTCCTGCAGGCATCAGCCTGACCGGGGCGCCGGAGCGACTCAGCGACCGCGCGGCCGCCTGGGCGCCTGGCCGTCGCGGAGCAGCAGTGCGACGATGCGGTTCGCCGACTTGAGTGCGGCGTACGCACCCGCCTCGACAGCGTCCGGCGTTACCGGATGCGCACCGAACATCGCCAGTGGATGGCGGCCCAGGCGCGGCGACGCGGCACGCGTGCAGACCAGCCCGTAGCTCCGGCCGAACGCCTCCACGACCGATGCTGCCTCGAGCTCGAGTCGGCCGCCCGCGCCCAGCGCGAGCGTCACCGCCTGCGCCACCGCGGCAGCGCCCGCACGCAGTCGTCCGAGTTCGGTCTCGACCTCCGTACCCCAGCCCACATGCTCGTCGCGTCCCATCTGCATGCGTGCGGCGACCGCAACCCGGCCATTGACGGCCTCGATGTCGAGCGCGGCCAGGCGCAGGCGTGGCTCGCCCTGTTGCACGACCGGGGCATGGCTCGCCCCCGCCGGGTGAAGCTTGTGCCCGGGCAGTGCCTCGATCGGACTGCTCGCGAGCTGTGCAATGCTGATCACGCGCTGATCGACCGGCACGCCGAGCCGCTCCTCGAGCAGGTCGCGAACGTCGCGCGCAAGCTCCCGCGGCGTGGGCCCCGCCGTTACCAGAATGTGGACTTCCCGTGGATGACCGAAGATATCCTCGCGTACGTATGCGCCCACGACAGAGGGCAACTCGCGGAGCGCCGCTTCCGCGGCGGCTTTCGTACTCGTGCGCGTCATCACCGCAGAGGTTGAGAGGAGGGCAGGGACGTGGGAGAATGCGTCCGGCGCCCCTGTGAGTCAAGGAGAAATTTGCCCGCCAGTGCAGCATACCGGTAGCTTGGCGGGCACGACGATTGCGCTCGCAGCATGCGCGATTTTCACGTCCTTACCAAATCGGGTGACGCACGCATGAAAGGCGTGATCATGGCGGGCGGCTTCGGCACCCGCCTCAAGCCACTGACGATCAACCGCCCGAAGCCGATGGTGCCGGTCGCGAACCGGCCGATGATGGAGCACATCGTCGATCTGCTCAAGGCGCACGGGATCACCGATCTGGTCTCGATCCTGTACTTCCAGCCGGACCACATCACCTCGTATTTCGGTGACGGCAGTGACTTCGGCGTGCGCATGCAGTACGTCACCGCGGAAGCCGATTACGGCACGGCCGGCGCCGTACGCAATGCGACACACCTGCTCGGCGATGAGCGGGTCCTCGTCATCAGCGGCGACGTGCTGACCGACTTCGACCTGTCGGAGGCGGTAGCCGCGCACGAGGCGCGCGGCGCCGAATCGTCGATCCTGCTCACGTCCGTCGAGAACCCACTCGCCTTCGGCATCGTCATCGTCGATCAGCAGACCGGCCGCATCGAGCGCTTCCTCGAGAAGCCGACCTGGGGCGAGGTCTTCAGCGACACGATCAACACCGGCATCTACCTGCTCGAACCCGAGGCGCTCCGCAGGATTCCGGAGAAGACGAATTTCGACTTCTCCAAGGACCTGTATCCGCAGATGCTGCGCGACCACGCCGCGCTGTTCGGTCACGTCGCCGAAGGCTACTGGCGTGACATCGGCAACATCGAAGAGTACCGCCGCGCGCACGATGACATCCTGCGAGGCAGGGTGAACCTCCGGCTGCGCGGGGAGAAGCGGTCGACTGGCCGCTGCACGATCTGGGGCGAGCGCGGCGCCATGGTCGGGCACGAGGTACGCTGTCGCGGCACCGTGCTGCTCGGCGCGAACGTCGAGATCGGAGCAGGCGCCTCGCTGGAGAACGTCATCGTCGGACCCGGAACGAAGATCGGGCCCGGTGCGGACGTGCGCGGCACCGTGCTCTGGGAGAACTGCCGCATCGGCCCGAGTGCGCGTATCTCGGAAGCCGTCTGCGGCACCGGCGTCCGCATCGGCGCAGGTGCCGCAATCCGCGAGCGCACGATCGTGGCCGACAACGCCGAGGTCGGTGCGCGTGCCGTCGTCGGGCCGAACGTCAAGGTCTGGCCCGACAAGGTCGTCGAGGAACGCGCCGCGCTGACGCACTCGCTCATCTGGGGCGAAGCATGGGAGCGCAGCCTGTTCACGGGCGCGCGTGTCAGTGGCGTGCCGAACTTCGAGCTCACGCCCGAGATCGCTGCGCGCCTTGCCGGCGCCTACGGCGCGACGCTCGACCGCGGCGCCTTTGTTGCGACGTCACGCGACAGCGATCGTGCCTCGCGCATGATCAACCGTGCACTCATGACCGGCTTCATGTCCGTCGGATGCATGGTCGAGGACCTGCAGGTCATGCCGATCCCGGTCGTGCGTCACGCCGTGCATCACGGCAACGAAGCCGGCGGCATCCACGTCCGACGCTCGCCATTCGATCCGAAGGTCGTGGACATCCTGTTCTTCGACGCTGACGGCCGCGATCTGCCTCCCGGCAAGACGCAGTCGATCGAACGGCTCTTCGCGCGCGAGGACTTCCCGCGCGCCGGGCCGGACGGCACGGGCGACCTGAACTTCCCGACACGTGTCGTCGATCGCTACCAGCAGGATTTCCTTGGCAACGTCGCCCGCGAGCGCATCGCGGAACGTCGCTTCAATCTCGTGCTCGACTACGCGTACGGCACCACGGTCAACGTGCTGCCGGGCATTCTGGGTGCGCTCGGCGCCGACAGCGTCAGCCTGGACGCATACGCGGCGCCCGGTCGTCTTTCGCGCAGCGACGACGAGTTCGTGACGGGGCTGCAGCGACTCGGTGGCATCGTTCGCTCGATCGGCGCGGACACCGGACTCTGGATCGATCCCGGCGGAGAGGTCATCCACCTGGTCGATGACACGGGCGCCCCGCTCACTCCGGATATCGCTCAGCTCGCCATCGTCGACCTTGCGCTGCAGCACCTCGGTGTGCGCAAGGTCGCACTGCCGGTGACGACGGCCGCGGCCGTCGCCGATCGCGTGCGCGCGAATGGTGGCGAGGTCGTATGGACCAAGACCGAGCACCACGCGATGATGGCATCCGCAACCGGCGTGGACATGGTCGCGGGCGCGCGCGGCGAGTTCATCTACTCGAACTTCCTGCCTGCGTACGACGGCATGTTTGCCGCCGTGCGGCTGCTCGAGGCTCTTGCGCTCGACGGCCGCCGTCTCAGCGAGGTTGCCCGCGACTACCGCCCGATCCACATGCGCCAGGAGCGCGTGGCATGTCCGTGGGGCCGCAAGGGTGCGGTCATGCGGCGGCTGATGGAAGCGACCGAGAACGAAGAACGGCAGCTCGTGGACGGTGTGAAGATCTGGCGCAACGAGCGGACCTGGGCGCTCGTCATCCCACACTCCGACAAGCCGTACTTCGTCGTGACGGCGGAGGCGCCCGACGAGGACAGCGCTGCGGCCCTGGTCGCGGAGTATGCGCGCAACGTCGAACGCTGGCGCGATGACACCTGAGCCGGACGTCCGTCAGCCGTGGGACGTGATCGTGATCGGCGCGGGGCCGTGCGGTATCGGCGTAGGCGCGGCCGCGACGGCGGCCGGCGTGCGCTGCCTGCTGATCGACAAGGGGTGCGTCGCATCGTCCATCGGGCGTTATCCCACCTTCATGACATTCTTCAGCACGGCCGACAAGCTCGAGATCGGCGGCGTGCCGTTCCTGCCGATCGGCGACAAGCCGACGCGCCGTGAAGCGCTGCGCTACTACCAGCGGCTCGTGCCGCACTTCAGCCTCGATGTGCGCCAGTATGAGCGTGTCGTCGCCGTCGAGCAGCGCACTGCCGGCTTCATCGTGCGCTCGCGTGCGCTGAGCGGCGAGCAGCACCTGCGTGCGGCATCGAATGTCGTCGTCGCCACCGGGTACTTCGATCATCCGAATCTGCTCGGCGTGCCCGGCGAGCAGCTGCCGAAGGTTCGTCACGATTACCGTGAAGGCCACGACTTCTTTCAGCAGAACGTGGTCGTGGTGGGCGGCGGCAACTCGGCCGTGGATGCAGCACTCGAGCTCCATCGCTGGGGCGCGCGCGTGACCATCGTGCATTTCCTGCCGCAGCTCGACCCGAACATCAAGCCATGGGTGCGGCCCGATATCGAGGGGCGCCTGCGTGATGGCTCCATCGAGGCACGCTGGTCCAGCCGCGTCGTCGAGATTCGACCGGAGAGCATCGTCGTCCGCAGCAAGGATGGCGTGATCGAGGAACTGCCCAACGACTTCGTGCTCGCAATGACCGGCTACACGCCGGACCCGGCGCTGCTGCGCAGCCTGGGTGTGCGCATCGATCCGGTCACCGGCATACCGGACCACGATCCCGCAACCATGGAGACGGACGTACCCGGCGTGTTCGTCGCAGGTGTCATCGTCGCCGGGAACGACGCGAACAAGGTATTCATCGAGAACGGTCGGGATCACGGGCCCCGCATCATCCGACGCGTGAGCGCGCGCCGGGCCACCGCCGGCGACATCTAACTCGTCGTGCTGCAACGGTTTGTGTCAGTTTGACACAGAAGCTATCTTCAGGCGTCGGCCGCGCGCCGGCATGCGAGAACGAAATATTCAGTCCGGCGACGGCGCGTCGCCGCGGGAGAGACAACATGGTACCCGAGTTCAAAAACGAGCCGTTCACCGACTTCTCGAAGCCGGAAAACCGCAAGGCGATGGAGCAGGCGCTCGAGCAGGTGCGCGGCCAGCTCGGCCGCACCTGGCCAATGATCATCGATGGCAAGGAAGTCAGCGACGGCCCGGTCGTCGAAGTGCGAAGCCCGTTCGATCGCTCGATCGTCGTCGGCTGCACCGTCAAGGGCACGGACGAGCACGCGCGGCAGGCAATCCAGGCAGCGGATCGCGCGTTCCAGACCTGGCAGTACACGGACCCGCGCGAACGTGCGAGCGGCCTGTTCCGCGCGGCCGCGAAGATCCGC
>CAYLME010000209.1:0-5634 GCA_964384585.1 uncultured Gemmatimonadaceae bacterium
AGGACATCGTGGGTGAGGACGTCGTGGCGCAGACCGAGCAGGTGATGAAGAACCTCGCGGCGATTCTCGCTGCTGCCGGCACCTCGCTCGCCAGTGTCGTGAAGACGACGGTGTTCCTGGCCGACATGGGCGACTTCGCCGCCATGAACGAGGTGTATGGGAAGCATTTCGGTGGTCACAAGCCGGCGCGCTCGACCGTCCAGGCGGCCGGGCTGCCGCGCAACGTGAAAGTCGAGATCGAGGCGATCGCGCAGATCGGCTAGTACACTGGACGCTGCGAGGGCGACGAGCTCCTTCGAACGTCGTCGCACCTCTCGCTCAGGACACTAGTCTTCGAGCTGCCAGGCGAGCCCCCACGCACGCAGTCCGACATGCGTGGCGATCACCGGTGAGGCGGGCACGACGAGTACGTCGTGCTCGCCGAATCGCTTCCGCAGTTCCCGCTTCATCATGTCGCCGATCTCCGGATAATCGACGTGGATGATGCCGAAGCGCACGCGCTTCGCGGTCTTCGGTACGCGCTCCTCCACAATCGCGAGCGCGCGCTCCGGCACGTTGCTGCGGCCACGCACGCGTGCGAGTGGGCGCACCTTGCCGTCCAGTCCCAGCTCGAGGATCGGTCGGATGTCGAGCAGTCCGGCGATCATGACCTGGCCGCGTCCGACACGGCCCGAGGCGAGCAGCCGCTCGAACGTGTCGACGGTGAAGATGATGCCCGATTGTGCGCGCACGCGTTTCAGCTCGGCCACGATCTCGTCCACGTCCTTGCCGAGTTCAGCGAGCTCTGCTGCACGCAGTGTCAGCATCCCCTGCAGCACCGTGACGGCCTGGCTGTCGAAGAGCCGGACGCGCTGGTCCGGCCGCTGCTTCGCCGCCGCTTCCGCGGAGGCGAACGTACCGGACAATCCCGATCCCAGGATGACGCCGAGCACGGTCTCACCATCCTCGCCCGCGCGACGGTAACTCTCCATGAATGCGGCGGGCGGGGGCTGTGACGTGGTCGGATGCTCGCCGCGTCGCATGCGCTCGATGAAGCCATCGCTGTCGATGTCGATGCCGTCCCGCAGCACCTGGTCGGGGTAGACGAGCGACAGTGGTACGATGTGCATGCCGTGCGCCTGCACGACCTCGCGCGGCAGGTCGCAGCCGCTGTCGGCGACGATGGAGATCGGACGTCGTGCGAGCGACACGTGCGCAGCGGCCGCACGCTCGACTGCCGCGTGCTGCGCCTGCATGTCCTCGGCCTTGTGCGTCACCAGCTCACCGTGTGTGCGGAGATAGCCGAAAATGACGTCCGGATCATCCGTGTGCACGTGCACCTTGAGCACGTCGCTCGTCCGCAGCACGATCAGCGAGTCGCCATGCTGCTGCAGCGCCGTGCGTACGACGGCCGCATCCGGCAGCGCATCACCTCGCACGAGCGCTTCGGTGCAGAAGCGGAAGCGCTCACTCTCCGCGGGATAGTCGACGGCGGCGACGGCGATGGGCGTATCCGCGTAATCCGGTGTCGCACCCAGTTCGACGAACGGCTCACCGCGCACCAGTGCGGAGATCCCTTCCATCATCGCGACGAAGCCCTTGGCGCCCGCATCGACGACGCCGGCGCTGCGCAGCGCAGGCAGCAGGTCGGGCGTGCGCGCAAGCGCCTCCTGCGCGCGCACGAGCATCAGCTCGACGAGATCACCGAAATCCTTCGTGGCGTTGTGGCAGGCTTCTTCGGCGACCTCACGCATGACCGTGAGGATCGTGCCTTCCACGGGATTCTCGAGCGCATCGTAGACGTGGCGTACGGCGTCGCGCAGCGCCTGCGCGAACTCGTTCGCATCGAGCCGGCGCCGATCGCTGACACTGTTGGAGAAGCCGAGCAGGAAATGGGACAGAATCATCCCGCAGTTGCCGCGCGCGCCCAGTACGGCGGCTTCCGATGCGTCGCGGGCGACCAGGGCGATCGATCGCGCCCGGCTCGAACGCAGCCGTTCGGCGATTGCGGCGGCGGTCAATGCGAGGTTGGTTCCCGTGTCGCCGTCGGGCACGGGGAACACGTTGATCCGATTCAGCTCCGCACGCCGGTGCTGCACGAAGTCGCAGCCAGCGACGAGCGCGGTGCGCAGCCTCGCGCCGTCCAGGTAATGGATCGCCATGGCGGGAACATAATGCGTCGCCGGCTCGCTCCGACAGCGCCGCAGCCGACCCGGGGGCTGGACGCCCGCGGCGCTTTGCCTAGCTTCCGTGCGCGTGCATCCGGGCAGCCGGCCTCGGTATGCGCGATCGTTTCACCGGATTTCAGGAAGTCATGAGTACTACTGATACATCGAAGTTCATCTACGTCATGAAGGACCTGCGCAAGGTCGTCCCGCCGAAGCGCGAGGTCCTGAAGGGCATCTGGCTGTCGTTCTATCCGGGCGCGAAGATCGGCGTCGTCGGGCCGAACGGCGCGGGGAAGTCGACGCTGCTGCGCATCATGGCCGGCATCGATACGGACTTCCAGGGCGAGGCGTGGCCGATGAAGGGCACGCGCATCGGCTACCTGCCGCAGGAACCGCAGCTCGATCCGGCTCTCGACGTTCGTGCCAACGTCGAGGAGGCAGTCAAATCGAAGCGCGAGCTGCTGCGGGCATTCGAGGAAGTATCCGCTCGCTTTGCCGAGCCGATGAGCGACGACGAGATGGAGGCGCTCATCAACGAGCAGGGGCGGCTGCAGGACCAGATCGAGGCCCAGGGTCTCTGGGACCTGGACCGCAAGATCGACATCGCGATGGATGCGCTGCGTCTTCCGCCCGACGATGCATCCGTCGAAACGCTGTCCGGCGGCGAGCGGCGCCGCGTCGCGCTGTGCCGGGTCCTGCTCGAGGAGCCGGACATGCTGCTGCTCGACGAGCCGACGAACCACCTGGACGCCGAGTCCGTCGCATGGCTCGAAAAGCACCTCGCCGAATTCAAGGGCACCATCGTCGCAATCACGCACGACCGCTACTTCCTCGACAACGTCGCGGAATGGATCCTCGAGCTGGACCGCGGCGAGGGCATCCCGTGGAAGGGCAACTACACGTCCTGGCTGGAGCAGAAGCAGGAGCGGCTGCGGCGCGAGGAAAAGTCGGAGTCGGCGAAACAGCGGACGCTGCAGCGCGAGCTGGAGTGGGTGCGCATGGCGCCGCGCGCGCGGCAGGCCAAGGGCAAGGCGCGCCTGCAGGCATTCGAGGAGCTGGCGAGCGAGAACGCACGCGAGAAGCTGACGCAGGCGGAGATCGTCATTCCGGAGGGGCCGCGCCTCGGCGACGAGGTCGTCGTGGCGGACAACGTCACGAAGGCGTTCGGCGACAGGCTGCTGTTCGAGAACCTGTCGTTCCGGCTGCCTCGCGGTGGCATCGTCGGGATCGTCGGCCCGAACGGAGCCGGCAAGACGACACTGCTGCGCATGATTACGGGCAGCGCGGAGCCGGACAGCGGCACACTGAAGGTCGGCTCGACCGTGGAGCTCGCATACGTGGACCAGAGCCGCGATTCGCTGGACCCGGACAAGTCGGTCTGGGAGGAGATCTCGGGCAAGCAGGACGACATCGAGCTCGGGCGCGGTGCCACCGTCAACTCACGTGCGTACTGCTCCTGGTTCGGCTTCAAGGGTGCCGATCAGCAGAAGAAGGTCGGCGTTCTGTCCGGCGGCGAGCGGAATCGCGTCCACCTCGCGAAGGTGCTGCGCAGGGGCGGCAACCTGATCCTCCTGGACGAGCCGACGAACGACCTCGACGTCGATACGCTGCGCGCGCTCGAGGAAGGACTCCTCGGGTTCCCGGGCTGTGCGGTCGTCGTCAGCCACGACCGCTGGTTCCTCGACCGCATCGCGACGCACATACTCGCCTTCGAGGGTGAATCGCAGGTCGTCTGGTTCGAGGGGAACTACCAGGAGTATGAAGCGGATCATCGCCGGCGAGCGGGCGCGGATGCGGACCAGCCGCACCGCGTGAAGTATCGCAAGCTGGTGCGCTAGCAGCGGGGCACCGCGGCAGGAACGCGGCGCACCAACGAGCTCAATAGTCCGGCAGCCTGCGCCGCTTGGCCGGGAGCGCGACACGGAACGTCGTGCCGCGCCCCGGCACACTTTCGACCGCGATCGAGCCACCCAGCGTCTCGATGAGCTGTTTCGTGATCGTAAGGCCCAGGCCGGTGCCTTCGCGACGCGTGCGGTCCGCCTGCCAGAAGGGTTCGAACACGCGGGCCTGCGCAACCGTATCCATTCCGATGCCCGTGTCGCGCACCTGGATGTGCAGCACACCGCCGTCCAGGTACATCGTCAGGCGCACCTCGCCTTCCTTCGTGTACCGGACGCCGTTCGACAACAGGTTGAGGACTACCTGCAGCAGCTTGCGTCGGTCGATGTAGAGCGTGTGCGGGAGCCGGTCCACGTCGAGAACGAACGAGAGGCCGCGCGCGGCCGCGAGCGGCTCGATCGTCGTGCGCACGTCGTCGATGAACCCGAGTACGTCCATGTCTTCGGGGTTCGGCGGCTCACGTCCCGCGTCCAGTCGAGACTGTGCGAGGATGTCATCGATCAGACGCTGCAGCGTGTGTGCGCTGCGCTCGACACGACGCACGTACTCGCGCCCCTGGTCGGTCATGTCTCCCGCACTGCCCGCGAGCAACAGTTGTGAGTAGCCGACGATCGCATTGAGCGGCGTTCGCAACTCGTGACTGAGGTGGGCGACCAGCTCGCTCTTCGCCTGGCTCGCACTCTCGACCGAGCGCCGTGCCTGCACCTGCTCCGTCACGTCCATCGCGTGCAGCATGAGACCGAACACGATGCCGTTGTTGTCGAGCAGCGGCTGCACCACGAAATCGATGTTGCGCTGACCGTAGAGCGGATGATCGAGCGGGACCTCGCGGCGCACCACGGGGTTGCCCGTGAGGTAGGAGCGATCGAGCAGTCGATGCAGTCCCCGCTCGACCAGGTCGGGGAACAGCTCGGCCACGGTGAGTCCCTCCTGGAGCGGACGCGCCGCGAGTCCGATCGCGCGCTCGTTCGCCGCTTCCAGCCGGTGCTGCGGCCCCACCGTCATCGCGACCGCAGCCGGCACCTGGCGGAGGACACTCGCGAAGCGCTGCCGTTCGTTGCGCAGTGCCGTCTTCAGCTCGGTTCGCTCCGCCTCCGCCTGGCTCGCGTCCGTCATGTCGATTGCGGCACCGACCAGGCCGCCCGGCTTACCCGCCGGGTCGAACCACGGCAGGGCGCTGGCCAGGATCACGCGACGGGAACCGTCCAACGCGAGAATGTTGAGCGAGCGGGAGATGACGGGGCGCTGGCTGCGGAGCGACTGCGTGAACAGGTCGTAGAGCGTGTCCACGCCCGGAACGTTCTCGATGACGGTGTGGAGTGGGCTCTCGCCCCACAGTGCGCGACCCGCTGCGTTCGTCTGTGTGACGAGCCCTGCCGGATTCAGCAGAACAACAGCCATCGGCAGCCCCTCCAGTACAGCCAGCATGCCGCCTTCACTGTTACCGTCGGCATCGGCGGACTCGTTTCGCCGCGCCACGATCAGCGCATGCCCATCTGCAGCGCCGGTCAACGGCTCGACCTGCAGTCGCAGCTCGATGCGCCGGCCGGCCGAATCACGCGCGACCACCGAGTGCGTGCGCGCACGG
>CAYLME010000210.1:0-5634 GCA_964384585.1 uncultured Gemmatimonadaceae bacterium
TGCGGCCCGCGAAGATCAGTGCGCCTTCCTCATCGGCACCGCCGAGGATGCAGAGGAAGGAATCACCGCGCCAGCGTGCGGCCAGGTTCATACGCCGCGTGTTGGTGCGCAGCAGTGTCGCGAATGCGCGCAGTATGCCATCACCCGCACCACGCCCGTGCTGCAGGTTGTAGCGGTCGAAATCGTCGAAGTCGAAGAGCACGACCGAGAGTGCACGACCGCGCACGGCAGCGGCGAACTCGCGCTCCAGGTACAGTTCGGCGTGCAGGTGGTTGGGCAGCGCCGTAAGCCCGTCGAGCAGGGCTGCCGCGGCCTCGGTCTCGCGCGCACGGTCGCGGTGCATGCGCTCGGCGAGGATGCCAATGGCGAAGGTGATCGCGAGGTAGAACACGATGACGCCGGGCAGCATGTCCGGCACTCCGCGTCCAAGCGCGGCCGTCACCGCATACGTGACGGAAACCGTGGCCATGCCCAGCGCGAGCGCGGTCGCAACACCGCGCCAGCCACGCTGGTATGCAAGCAGGAAGGCGGGCACGAGCGCCAGCAACCAGAGCAGCGCCTCGTACTGCCGTGCGCTGTCCGGGAACGCGAACGCGCCGATCACTGGCACGAGCAGTGCCGCGAGCGACAGCAGCAATGCGCGCATCTGCATGTTCGGGAGCGGTCGCACGACGACCATCGATCGCCTCGTCTCGATTCCGGACGTCAGAGTGCGCGGTCACGCCGCGCGGGCAGGTCCCTTGTCGGCCAGGCGCCCAAAGTAGGGTCGCCGCCGGCGGAGCGGCAAGCCGATCCGCGCGCGGGGCGCGCATTAGCAGGAGCGCGGCGCCGCATCCGGTACCAGCGTCTGCCCGAGTGGCTGCAGGGAAACGTCCGTGGCTTGACCCGTGCCCGCCGCTTCGCCATGCTGCACCCGTGAGCTTTCTCCTCCGCCTCGTCGCCACGGCCGCCGCCCTCTGGGTCGCCGTCTATCTCGTGCCAGGCCTCGAGTTCCAGGGGCCGCTCTGGCACCTGCTCGGCGTGGCGCTCGTGTTCGGCATCGTGAACGCAGTGGTGCGTCCGATCCTGCTCAGTCTCAGCTGCCCGCTCGTGCTGCTGACGCTCGGCCTCTTCATCTTCGTGCTCAACGCACTGATGCTGTGGCTCACGAGCACGCTCTCCGCGGCGCTCGGCATCGCATTCCACGTGGATGGTTTTGTTTCGGCGCTGGTCGGCGCGATCATCGTCGGCATCGTCAGCACGGTCCTCAACGTCTTCATCAGCGACGACGACTAGTCCGTCCCCGGTATCGCGCGCCCGGCGCGGGTGTCGTAGCTTGCCTCACAAATCACAACCAGAACGCCCGATCCGGGGAACGCCCATGACCAGACACCACGGTCGCAGCGGTGCAGTGGCGCTTGCGCTGGCTGCGCTGTGCGCAGCCGCAGCGCACGCGCAGGACGAGACGCCCGCCCGCACGAGCTGGGACGCCACTGCTGCACGCGGCGAGACGCGCCTGATCTCGTTCACAACGGACGAAGGCTCCTCGCTGTCGATCGACGTCGCGCCGGACGGCTGGATCGTCTTCGACCTGCTCGGTCACATCTGGCGGCTGCCGGCGAACGGCGGCAGTGCGCAGGTACTCACGCAGAACAGTGGTGTCGCCCTCAACTACCATCCGAGCGTATCGCCGGACGGTCGGCTGATCGCGTTCATATCCGATCGCACCGGTCAGAACAACCTGTGGGTCATGAACGCGGACGGCAGCGCGCCGCGCGTCGTGCATCGTGATGACAATGCACGCATGGTGACTCCTGCGTGGACGCCTGACGGTGACTACATCATCGTCAAGCGCCAGCCGTCGGGGCCGGGAGCGAACCGCGGTGGCGGCGGACTGTGGATGCTGCACCGCGATGGCGGTCAGGGCGTGCAGATCCTGGATGACAACAGCGCGAACTGGCCGTCCGTCTCGAGCGACGGCCGCTACGTCTACTTCTACGTGCGCTCGGGCAGTGACGCGCTGGCGGGCGACTACCAGCTCCGGCGGCTCGAGCTGAAGAACGGGGAAGTGACGGCCGTGACGGCAGGCCGTGCACAGGGCGCGGCAGCCGGCAGAGGTTCCAGCGGCGGCGCGTTCGCGCCGGAGGTATCGCCCGACGGACGCTGGCTCGCGTTCGGACGGCAGCTGCCCGATGCGACGATCTCGTTCCGCGGTCACAGCTTCGGTCCACGCACCGCGCTTTGGCTGCGCGACCTCGAGACCGGCGCCGAGCGCATCCTGCTCGATCCCGTCGAAGTCGCGCACGAAAGTGGTTCAAAGAGCCTGCGCGTGCTGCCCGGCTACTCGTGGACACCGGACGGTCGCGCGATCGTGATCTCGCAGGGTGGCCGTGTCAGGCGCGTCGACGTCGGCTCGGGTGCGGTCGCCACAGTGCCGTTCGAGGCACGCGTAGAGCGCACGATCTCGGAAATGGCGTATCGCGGTTTCCGCATCGACGACGGCGCGTTCATCGCTCGCTTCCTGCGCTGGCATACCGGCTCGCCTGACGCCCGCCGCCTCGCGTTCCAGGCCGTTGGCCGCGTCTGGCTGCAGGACCTGCCGAACGGCACGCCGCGACGACTGACGCCGGAGTCGTTCGGGCGGGAGGATGCACGCAGCGGCTACGCGGGACTGCAGGAGTTCGCACCGACATGGTCGCCCGATGGTCGCTGGATCGCGTTCACGACATGGGATGACACGACGGGCGGTCACATCTGGAAAGTTCGTTCGAGCGGTGGCTCACCGCAGCGTCTCACGGGCGAGGCCGGCGAGTATGTGCACGTCGCGTGGAGCCCGGACGGGCGCGATATCGTAGCGGCGCGGGGTGCGGGTGCGACACGACGCGGCGGGACGCTGACGCAGAACCCGTGGTGGGACGTCGTGCGCATCTCTGCGGACGGCGGCACGGTCACACAGGTTGCACGCGTGGCAACACCGGTCGATGCGAATCCGTCCAATGCGGCACGGCGCGCGATCCTGCAGCCGAGCTGGGGACCGGACGGCCGCATCTTCTACCCTGCAATGCGGCGCAGCGGCAATGCGAACGTCAGTGCGCTCGTTTCCGTCACGCGCGACGGCCTCGACGAGCGCACGCACCTGCTCATCCCCGACGCGGACGAGGCGGTGCCATCGCCGAACGGACGCTGGGTCGCGTTCCAGGCAGGCGACAACGTGTACGTGACAGCGCTGCCGTGGAACGGCACCGGCGCGGACACCATGACCGTGGACAGGCGGCGCGGTCGTTTCCCGGTGAAGGCGCTCAGCAAGGCCGGCGGCCTGTTCCCGCGCTGGCGCGACTCGGTGACCGTGGAGTTCGGCAGCGGCCGCCACTACTACACGTACCACGTCGATCGCGAGGTCGGTGACACGACGACGATCACGCTCGGAGTGGAGCGACGCCTACCGTCGGGCACCATCGCACTTACCAACGCGCGCATTATCACGCTCGCAACCGATTCGGTCATCGAGAACGGCACGATTCTCGTGCGGGGTGCGCGCATCGCGTGTGTCGGTGCATGCGACGCCGCCGCCGCGGACACGGTCGTCGATCTGCGCGGTCGCACGATTGTGCCCGGCTTCGTTGACATGCACGCGCACCACTACCGCGAGCATCGCGGTCATCGTCCGCTGCGCGACTACGAGGCCGCGATGTACCTCGCGTACGGCGTGACGACGAACCTCGACAACTCGATGTGGTCGCAGAACATCTTCCCGACCGCCGAGCTGATCGATGCCGGGCGGATGATCGGGCCGCGCACATTCAGCAGCGGCGATCCGCTGTACAGCGGCGATGCGGCACGCCAGAACGAGCTGACCAGCCGGGAGCAGGCGGTTCACGACATCGAGCGGCTGCAGGGCTGGGGCGCCGTCAGCCTGAAGCAGTACCAGCAGCCGAAGCGCACACAGCGGCAGTGGGTGTCCGACGTCGCGCGCGAGAAGGGGCTCATGGTCACCGCCGAGAGCGGCGACATGTTCTACAACCTTTCCATGGTAATGGACGGTCAGACCGGCTTCGAGCACCCGTTCAGCGAAGTGCCGCTGTACGGCGACCTCGCGAAGTTCCTGGGTCGCGCCGGCTTCTACTACTCGCCCACACTCGTCGTCGCGGGGCCGGGTCCGTGGAACATCGAGTACTGGTTCGCGGAGTCGGACGTGTGGCGCGACGCGAAACAGCGACTCTGGATGCCGTGGCGCATGAACGCCGGGCACCTGCGGCGCCGCACGCTGCGGCCGGACACCGACTACAGCTTTCCGCTGCTCGCGCAGGGCATGGCCGACATCATCGCCGAGGGCGGCTTCGGCGCGATCGGCGGCCATGGCGAGCATCACGGCCTCGCGTCGCACTGGGAGATCTGGATGGGTGCAACCGCCCTGGGGAACTACGGCGCCCTGGAAGTTGCCAGCCTGCACGGCGCGCGCTTCCTCGGTGCGCAGCAGGATCTCGGCTCGATCGAGGTCGGCAAGCTCGCGGACATCGTGGTGCTCGGGCGCAACCCGCTCGAGGACATCCGCGCGACGGCCGACATCGAGTTCGTCATGAAGGGCGGTGTGCTCTACGATGGCATGACGCTCGACGAGCACTGGCCCGAACGGCGGCCGTTCGGGCCGCGGCCGTGGGTCGAGCAGGACGCGCTGCGCAACGACGAGCGGCCGCTGCGCTGAGTCACACGTCGGACAGATATCAGAGCAGGAGGTGCCATGGCGTCAGACGAGGAGTTCGTGCGAAGCGTGCACGACCAGGTACGCGGCGTCGGCGACGTCTCGTACCGCAGGATGTTCGGCGAGTATGCCGTCTATGTCGGGCAGAAGGTGGTTGCGCTCGTGTGCGACAACCAGCTGTTCCTGAAGCCGACCGACGCTGCGCGCGCGCTGATGCCGTCGGTGGCCGAAGCGCCGCCCTACCCGGGTGCGAAGCCGTACCTCGTGGCTGACGAATACCTCGACGACCGCGAGATGTTGTCAGAGCTGTTCCGTGTGACCGCGGATGCGCTGCCAATGCCAAAACCGAAGACGAGCAGGGGACCGAAACGGTCGCCGAAGAAGCGTTGAACCACCGGCTCACTGCGAACACACGAGTCAACGGCTGTTCATTTTCGTCGATGTCCTCGGGCTCCGCCCGCCTTGACAGGGGGGCCGGAACGAACGTCGGAGGACGACTGGCACAGACGCGTCGCCTGCACGCGTCAGGTCACTCGCGGAGCGTGTTTCCCAGCACGTCCAGCATGATCGCCTGCTCGAGGTGGCTGCGCTCGCCAGACTTGGACGGCACGCGCACGACCAGGTGGACCTCGCCGGCGGCCGGTACCTGGATCGTGACGCGTGGATCGACGTTCGGCACGTCGAGACCGCGCTGCCGGCTGAGCTGCTGCATGTGACGGCGGACGTCCTCCAGGTACGGAGCGCAGTGTCGCTTCGCGGATGCGAGGAGCGCGTCCGATGCGGCCTGCCAGTCATCCTCGCGTTTGAACGGGATCGTGAAGACGTGCAGGATATAGTCGTGCGTGTAGCTCTCGTTGATGACCGGCTCGGACACGAACAGCGAGTTCGGGATCACCGCCATGCGACCCGTGCGCTGGTGCGTCAGCCTGCCGGGGCCTACCTCGAGGATCGTCGTC
>CAYLME010000211.1:0-5557 GCA_964384585.1 uncultured Gemmatimonadaceae bacterium
ACGGAGATACGACGAAGCACAGCAGCGTCAGGGAGTCTGCCTACTGCTCGGATTCAGCGGATGCCGCGAGGTCTTTCAATGAATCGCCGGTGAGGCGATACACCTTCCACCCGTCCATCGCGCGGGCGCCGATTTGTTCGTAGAAACGGATTGCCGGCTCGTTCCAGGTCAGCACCGACCATTCCAACCGACCGCACGCGCGCTCCACCGCAGTGCGCGCCAACTCGCGCAGCAATGTGAGGCCGACCCCCTGCCCCCGGTATTCCGGCAACACGAACAGGTCCTCCAGATAGAGACCCTTGCGTGCCAGGAAAGTCGAATAGTTGTGGAAGAAAAGAGCAAAGCCGGCAGGCTGCTCGTCCGCGTACGCCAGGATGACTTCTGCCTCGGGACGCGCGCCGAAGAGAGAGCGTGTCAGATCCGCTTCGGTGGCGATGCATTCGTGCGCGAGTTTCTCGTACCCGGCCAGGCCGCGAATGAAACGCAGGATGAGGGCTTCATCGCCCGGAACGGCCTTCCTCAGTGTAATCGTCGCCACGGATGTGCCTGTTTTCACGCTGAGGGCGCCGAGAACGCGCCCCCAGCGGCAAAAAGTCCGTTATCGTGATCCGCCAATACGGTACTCCGCGGGCGGTTCCGCACCGAGCAGGTGCTTCACGAAGTAATCCCAGCGCCGCCGCATCATGTAGTTGTTGCCCATGCCGTACCCGTGGCGCGCGTTCGGGAAGATCAGCAGGTCGAAGTCCTTGTTCGCCTGGATCAGCGCATCCACGACCAGGTACGTGTTGTACGGCGGGACGTTGTCGTCCATGCCGCCGTGGGCAAGGAGCAGCTTGCCGCGGAGGTTGGCGGCGTGGGTCTGGTTGGCTGCGTCGGTGTAGTTGTCGCTCGGCCCCTGCGGTACGAGCAGGCCCTGGTAGCGCTCGCCCCAGTCGTCCTCGTAGTTGCGGTTGTCGTGGTTGCCGGACTGGGCTACGCCGACGTCGAAGAAGTCGGGATGGCGCAGCATGGCCGCCGCGGTTGCGAAGCCGCCGCCGGAGTGGCCCCACATGCCGACGCGCTCGATGTCGATGAACGGGTATCGTTCTGCGAGCTGGCGCATGCCGGTGATCTGGTCGGGCAGTGTGTTGTCGCCCATGTCACCGTAGTACGCGTCGTGGAACTGCTTGGAGCGGCCGGGCGTGCCCATGCCATCGATCTCGACGACGACGAAGCCGAGCTCGGCGAGTGCCTGATTGTCGCCGCGTGCGGGCGAGAAGCTGCGCGAGCCGACGCTGCCGGCCTGCGGACCCGGATAGATGCGGTTGACGATCGGGTACTTCGACGTCGAGTCGAGGTTCGTCGGCGTGTACATCAGGCCGTAGATGTCGGTCGTGCCGTCGCGGCCCTTCATGCGGACGGGTGTCGGCGGCTTCCAGCCGGTCGCCAGCAGGCGCGAGATGTCGGCACGCTCGAGTTCCTGGACGGCGCGGCCGTTGCCATCGCGCAGCACGGTGACGGGCGGCGTGTCCGGCGTCGAGTACGTGTCCACGATCCAGCGGCCGTCTGCGGAGAGCGCGACGCTGTGGTTCGCGTTGTCCGGTGTGAGCAGCGTTTCGTTACGGCCGTCGAAGCCGATGCGATACAGGTGACGGAAATACGGATCGCGCTGCGGATCCCTGCCCTGCGCCATGAACCAGATCGTGCGACTGTCGGCGTCCACGTTCAGGATGTCGGTGACGTTGCCGTCGCCGGTCGTGATCCGGTTCTTGAGTTGCCCGCTGTTCAGGTCGTACAGGTAGAGGTGCAGCCAGTTGTCGCGCTGCGACCACCAGATCACCTCGTTCGATGCGGGCAGCACCTTCCAGAGGTTCTCGCTGAGTGACGCATCACCGATGTGCGTGCTGCTCTGTTCGTGCAGCACGGTGCGCACGGCGCCGGTCCGTGCGTTCGCTACGCGCAGCCATGCCTGCTTGTGGTCACGCGAGCTGGAGATGAACGCGACGTGTGAGGCGTCGGCGTACCACTGCACGTCGCAGAAGGTGCCGCCGCTGCAGGCGATGTGGTCGCTCACGGTCGAGCGGTGCGCGTCCGGCTCCATCTGCAGCCGCACGACCTGCGGACGGGCCTCCCCGATGCCGTTGATGATCACGCGGTGGATACGGAAGACGATGCTGTCGCCAGGCACCGGATAGGCCCATTCCATCTTGTCCGGGCGGCCGACCTTCGTCGTCGCGAGTACCATGCTGCCGACACCACGGCCGTCGTGCTGGAACGTGGCAATGCTGCGCGAGTCCGGCGACCACGTCAGCACGGGCCGGTCGCTGTGCGTCCAGCCGGCGTTGTCCGTGGCGTAGCCGAAGTTCTCGATGCGGGCGGTCGTGAGCTGAACTTCACGCCCGGTCGCAAGCTCCTGCGCCCACAGGTTGAAGTCGCGGATGAACGCGGCCCAGCGGCCGTCGGGCGAAACGCTCGAGTTGGGGGGCGCCGCGCGGCCGTTGCTCCGTTCGCCTGCAACGCAGGTGTACTGCTGCAGGTCGCACGTGTAGATCGAGCCCTGGATGCGGAACGTGATCGAGCGGCCGTCCTTCGAAAGCTCCATCCACTGGAACGGCAGGCGGTCCAGGCCAATGGTGCCGCCGGTAACCGCGCCCAGCGCAGCGGCGAGACGCGGCTGGTCGAACGCCTCGGTACGCGTGCCCTGTGCGGGGTCGATATGGATGAATGTCGCGCCGTCCTGCGTGGACGTCCGATACCAGAAGCGGCCGCCCTCGAGCCATGCCGGCGAGCCGGCGAGTCCCGTGACGAGCGGTACCGTGTTCGGTGCAAGGAATCGCTCGGCACGCGCGTAGTCGTCGGCCGTCAGCTGGCGCTGCTGTGCCGCCGCAGGTGCCGCGACAATGGACGACAGCAGCAGAAGCAGAAGTGCGGGATGTCGCATGATCTCGATGTTTCCGAAAAGGATGAAATGTTCTACGCAGGTGTTGAATCGGTTCGGGAGCCGCTAGGCCGCGGCTTCACTCGAGGCACCACCCAGCTCGACGAGGGCGCGGCGCACGTAGACGGGCACCATCGCGCGCCGCCACTCCGGATCGACGATGATGTTCTCGAGCGGGTGGCACTGCGCGAAAGCGCGCTCGGTCACCGCATCGACGACTTCCGCGGTCAACCGCTGGCCTGCCGCGATCTTCTCCAGCCCACTCAGCTGACGCGGCCGCGAGCCGAGCGCGGTCACGACGATGCGCAGGTCACGCACGACGTCGCCTTCGAAATCGCCGGCCACCGCGATCGACAGCAGCGGGAAATCGATCGACGCGCGCTGACGCAGCTTCACGTACGCGGCACGCGTACCGGCTGCCGGCAGCGGCACGCGCACGCGCGTGACCAGCTCGTTCCATCCGCGCAGCGTGTTCTCGATGCCATCGGCCACGTAGAAGTCAGCGACGGCCAGCGAGCGCTGGCCTTCTGCGCTGGCGAGATCGACGGACGCGCCAAGCGTCATGAGCACCGGCGGCGTGTCGGCGGAGTGCGCGGCCACACACTTCTTTCCCACCCTCGTGACGTGGCAGACCTCGCCGTCCTTCTTCAGGCAGAACCCGAGGGCCTCACGCCAGAAGTACGTCTGGTTGTAGTACGTACAGCGCGTGTCGAGGCAAAGGTTCCCGCCGATCGTGCCCATGTTGCGAAGCTGCGGCCCGGCGACGAGGCCGGCGGCACGTGCGAGCGACGGCGCGTGCTCGAGCACGAGCGGGTGCCGGGAGATCGCGGTCAACGTTTCGGCGGCGCCGATCACCAGCTCGCCGTTCGCCACGCGAATGCCATGCAGTTCCGGGATCTGACGCAGCGCGACGAGCCGCTTCGGCGTGAAGAGCTGATGCTTCATGTTCGGCATCAGGTCGGTGCCGCCCGCGATCGGCATCGCCGCGCCGGGATTCGCGGCAATGATGCGAAGTGCCTCCTCGAGCGACGTCGGGCGGTCGTACGCGTAGGAGTGCAGTCGCAGCATGATCGTTCAGCGGGCGTCCGGCACGATCTCGCGGATCACGCCGTCGTGCTTGTTCAGGATGAAGACGCGGCCGCCGGACGCTTCGGCAAAGCGCA
Organism: uncultured Gemmatimonadaceae bacterium; assembly: GCA_964384585.1. Taxonomy (GTDB): domain Bacteria; phylum Gemmatimonadota; class Gemmatimonadetes; order Longimicrobiales; family RSA9; genus DASTYK01. The sequence continues at coordinate 4,081 of CAYLME010000211.1, forward strand.
GGTCGGCACGGTCTGCCTGCGTGCGGCCCTGCTGCTCGTTCGTCGCGCGGATCAGCGTGAGCAGGTTCACGGCGGAATCAGCGCCGCTCCGCAGCAGCACGCGACGCATCGACTGGTTGCCGCCGGCCGGTACGCGGTCGGCGTCGAACGCGAAGATCTCGCCGGTCACGAACTCGCCGACCAGGACCTGGCCACGCAGTGGCGCGATACGATCGTCACGGTAAACGACGACGCCGGTCGCCGCCTGGCGTCCGGGCATCAGCGGATCGCCGCGCGCCCACTCCACGACCGGATAGGTCATTGCGGGGTCACTGCGCGGGTTCGTTCGATCGACACCACCGCGTCCCACGTAACGGAAGCTGCCCTCCCAGGTGTTCCAGCCGAGGTTCGCGCCGGGTGTGACCGGACTCACCTCCTCGACCGCATTCTGGCCGATGTCCGCGACATACATCGCGCCGGTCTCGCGGTCCCAGCCGAAACGCTGCGGATTGCGCAGACCGAGCGCGTACACCTCACCCAGCGTGTCGTCGCTGCCGGCGAATGGATTGTCATCCGGAATGCCGTACTGGCCGTTCGCGCTGTTCGTGCCGAGCGGATCGATCCGCAGGATCTTGCCGAACGCGGAGCGGCGGTTCTGTGCGAGGCCGAGCGGGTCTCCGCCGCTGCCGCCATCCGCAGCGCCGACGTACAGCAGGCCGTAGTCGGCGTCGCCGGGCTGTGCATGCGGATGGAACGCGAGGTGACCGGCGTTGTGGTTACGGAAGGGCTGCTCGAAGCGCATCAGCACGCGCGGCGCCTGGCCGTCGTACATGGCACTCGTCGCATCCCGGGCACGCCACTCGAGCAGGACAGTATGATGGCTCGCCTCGCCGCCACCGGGCACGAAATCCGGCGTGCCGCCGGGTCGCACGTCCGTGTACGTGTAGAAGCGGCCGTAGCCGGGCGTACCGGGCTCCGCGAACTGCGGGTGCAGAGCGAAGCTCTGGAACCCCTGTTCCCTGCCGGTCGCCTCCACGTCGAAGCCCCAGCGCGGATCGTCGATGTCGATGTAGGCGATCGCGGCGCCGCCACCAGTCGGCAGCGTGTAGAGCGGCCCGCGCATGTCGTTCACGAACAGCCGCCCGCTCACGGGCTCCTCCACGAGCAGCATCATGCGCGCCGGCTCGCCATCAACGTCGGGAACGCGCGCGAAATCGCGCACGTCCACGATCAGAGGATCATCCGTGTTGACTGGCTGCGGAAACGGGCTGGTGGTCTGCGCGTCGGCGTTGCAGGCGACGGACAGCAGCATGATGGCGGCGGGCAGCGCGACAGGCCTGGGCATCGATCGTCCTGGCTGTGATGGCTTGGAGCACCTGGGCAATGGACCGAGGCGTCCAACCTATGCCGCTTCCGCACGGGGGTAAAGGCGCCCGGGCCCCGGGCGCCCGCCGGGGATGGTCGTGCTGCCTGGCGATCGCCGACCTCGACCATTTCA
>CAYLME010000212.1:0-472 GCA_964384585.1 uncultured Gemmatimonadaceae bacterium
CGGGGAGCGAACGCCTGATGTCAGTCATCTCGTCGCGCCGGCAACCATGCCCGTGAACGGGTGGACACACGAACCGTGGGTTCGGTTGTTCACAAAATTTCGAGTGATAATCGTATATTAGACGCATTCTTGCTCAGCGAGAACAGCGGGTACGATCGTCGCAACAGTGCGCCGCGGAGGACATGATGATGACACGAGCGATTCTGATGGCACTCGCTATGTGCAGCTCGTCCGCTGCATGGGCAAGTGGTGGAGATCACGAAGAAACAGGCTCCGACGATAGCATCGGAGACTTGAGGGCGTCTGCGAGCGCGACGGGGATGGGCAGCACATGGCGCGGCGACGCAGGCTTCTACTCAGGACTGAAAATCGACTTGCGGTTCATCGACTTGGTCGGCCCCTACGTCCAGACCCAGGTCGGCTACGGGCTGGTGGACGATCGCATGCTTACCCTGCTGTCGCTTGGCGGGCA
>CAYLME010000212.1:482-5421 GCA_964384585.1 uncultured Gemmatimonadaceae bacterium
AGCTGTGGCTGACGATCGGCGACTTTCGGCCGTACGCGCGACTGGGCTTCTGCCACCAGCATGAGGAGGCGTTGAGCGTGGTCGCGAACGACTTTGGGTCGGCCCTTTTTGGCGTCGGTGACGGGATTCGCCACCGCGCGGGGGGCGAGATGGGGCTAGGTGCAGAGCTTCCGGTGTACGTGGACGGCGACTTGTCGCTCTTCGCGGGCATCGACGCGACGGCGAAGCTGTTCCCAGACGACCTCGGTCCGATGCTCTATGTCGGCGGCGGCGCCACCTTCGGCGTGGGGTATGCACTGTGAGGCGGGCCATCGTCATTCTGGCGACCGCGCTGTTTGGTTGCGGGCAATGGACCGAGCTCGACGAGATTTCGTGCCCACCTGAGGGCACGGCGCTCACCTACGACAACTTTGCGGTCGAGTTCTTCGACCGTCACTGCAACAGTTGTCACTCGGTGGACGCAGTGGACCGTCGGGGAGCGCCGGTGGCATATGTGTTTGACACATATGACCAGGTGTACGCCCTGCGAGAACGGGTTTTTCTGCGCTCCGCGGCTGACAACGTCAGCATGCCGCCAGGGCCTGATGACGCGAGCGAGGAGGAGCGCTGGCAACTTGCCGAGTGGATCGCGTGCGGCGCGCCGGAGCAGTGACACGGGCTGCCGCGCAGAGCGATGCTGTCACAGGCCGTAACGGGTCAAAAGGTAGGCCTCGAGCCGCGCGGTCTCGTCGGCGGTCAGCGCGCGATCGTAGATGATCACCTCGGCGAGATCTGCAAGCAGGTCGTTGCTCACGGCGATGTTGTTGCCGATGGTGGCGGGCTCGCTCTGATAGTCGTAGTCCCCGTCGTAGGGCAGTACTCCGCCGGCGCCAGTACCATTCCGGCGGTACTTCGCTCCGACGTCTGACTCGAGGAACAAGCCGACGACTTGCTTGGCGCCGATGCCCGTGGGCCCGCTGCGGTGCTCGGTGCCGTCGAAGTAGCCCACTCGGCCGGACGGGTTGCCCGCGTAGGAGATGCCGCCGACCTGCCCCACGCCCCCGCGCATCAGCGTGCCCGAAATCTGCTGGCTGTTGTCGGAGTAGTACGCGTAATAGTGAGTCGAATCGTCGAGCGAAGCAGCGATGCCCGCGTTTCGCACGAGCACCTTCGTTCCCACAACGAAGTCGATGGATGCCTGACCGTTGAGCGTGGGCGTGGTTGCCTGGTACGCGGGCTGATTTGCCGGAGATGGTTGCGAAAAATCGTTGCCGACACCACTTTGGTCGGCCCACGCGCTGACGTTGGCGCCCTCCAGTGTGATCCCGATGTCCGCCCGAAGCCAAAGCACGCATCCGGGCAGCTCAGTGTGGTTCTCGAGGGGCGCGACGACAACCGTGCCGCCCTCGCCTCCCGTGCCACCGGTTGCGCCCGTACCCCCACCGCCGGCGGATGTCGTGCTCCCTCCGGCGCCTTGCTGGTCGCCAAACACCTCACTGTCGAGCGCGCACGCGGCCGCCAGCGTGAGGATCAGCAGCTGCGCGAACATCGCACTGACAGCGTTCATCACCAGCCCGGGTCCTGGAACGAGCATACCATGTCCATCGTGGGGGCCACTCCTCGGTGATCGCGCCGACCCACCCACCCGAGGCGCTGCGCGGTGGACAACGCACAGAATTGGTTGACGTCGAGGACGCACATGCGGGAACTTGCGGCGAGGGACGGCAACCATCCCAGCAACATTGCTCTGCCTTGGGACACAACACGACGCGCAGACACCTGAACGCGAGATCGCGGTCCCGAACGGCCCTCGCTCAGTGGGTGCCTAGAGGCTGATGTGTGGCATCGCCGCCATCTTCGTCTACCGCGAAGGGTCTGGCCTGCAGGTGGACGACGACGAGCTGCTCGCGATCCGCGACCACATGGCGACGCGAGGCCCGGATGCGCAGGGGATGTGGAGATCTCCCGATGGTCGTGTCGGCCTCGGTCATCGCCGCTTGTCGATCATCGACTTGAGTGAAGGCGGTGCCCAGCCCATGGCCTCGGCCGACGGCGCGACGGTCGTCACGTACAACGGCGAGATCTACAACCACCGTGCGCTGCGAGACGAGCTCACGGCTCGCGGGCATCGCTTTCGCTCCGAGTCCGACACCGAGGTGTTGCTGTGCCTGTACGACGAGCTCGGCACGGCCATGACCGAGAAGCTGCGCGGCATGTACGCGTTCGCGATCTGGGACGCGCGCCGGCGGTGTATGTTCGTCGCCCGCGATCCCTACGGCATCAAGCCGCTCTACTACGCGGACGACGGCGAGACCGTGCGCGTGGCCTCCCAGGTGAAGGCGCTGCTCGCGGGCGGCCACGTGTCGCGCCAACTCGACCCCGGCGGCGTGGTTGGCTTCTTCAGTTTCGGCAGCGTGCCCGAGCCGTGGACGCGCTATGCCGCGATCCGGTCGCTACCGGCAGGCGCGCATGCCGTGATCGACGAGCGCGGCGTCGGTGAGGCGCGCCGGGCATTCTCCGTGGCGCAGACGCTGACCGACTGTCGGATCCACGCGCTCGAGCTCAGCGACGACGACATCCAGGAGAGGATCGCGGATGCGCTGCGCGACTCGATGCAACATCACCTGGTCTCGGACGTTCCCGTGGGCGCATTCCTGTCGTCTGGCCTGGACTCGAGCACGCTGGTGGCGCTGATGAGCGAGATGAACGCCACCCCTACCAGGACCGTCACGCTGGGGTTCGACGAGTTTCGCGATCACCCCTACGACGAAGCCCCACTCGCCGCACTGGTCGCGGAGCGCTACGGAACGGTCCACACGGCCTGCACCATCGCGCAGCGCGACTTTCCCGCGATCGTGGATGACGTGATCGCTGCGATGGACCAGCCCAGCGTCGATGGCATCAACACCTGGCTCGTCAGCCGTGTGGCGGCGCAGATGGGGCTCAAGGTGGCCATTTCCGGCCTCGGGGGCGATGAGCTGTTCGGCGGATACCCGTCATTCAAGCAGATCCCGAGTCTCGTAGACGCGCTTCGGGTGCCGAGTCGGATCCCTGGTCTCGGCAAGCTGCTGAGGCGGGTCGGCCGCTGGGTGTACACCCTGCCCACGCCGCTCGACTTCAGCCCCAAGTACGCCGCGGTGCTGGAGCACGGCGGGAGCTATGCCGGCGCCTACTACCTTCGCCGCGGCCTGTTCATGCCGTGGGACCTCGAGGAGCTCCTGCCGGCGGACTTCGTCGAGGAAGGGCTGCGCCGGTTCTCGGCCGTGGACTACGTTGCAAGCCACCTGCAGCCGGATCCGGGGACGGCCTTCGGCCGCGTGGCGGCGCTCGAGGCGAGCATCTACATGCGCAATCAGCTCCTCCGCGACACCGACTGGGCGAGCATGGCGCACAGCCTCGAGGTCCGCGTGCCGCTCGTCGACAGCGTGCTGCTGTCTCGACTCGCACCCGTGCTGATGAACGCATCGGTGGATGCGAAGCGGATGCTGGCCAGGACCCCCACGACCCCGCTTCCGCCGGAGGTCATCACGCGCAGCAAGACGGGCTTTGCGCTGCCGATCGGTAGCTGGTTGACGGACCACAGCACACGCCTGGATGGCTGGCGTCGTGTGAGGGCCTTGGCAGATCCGCGCTGCCACTGGTCTCGTCGCCTGGCGTACGCACTGCACGAGCAAGATGGCTTCTAGACGTGCGGAGTAGATCGCTTGCGGCGCGCCGGAGGAGTGAGAACGCGCGAGGACCCCGGCGCCGCGATTCGCGGTGACGTTGTGGCGTGCGTGCTCGACACATTTGATCAGTGACGGCCAACCGAACGTGATCATTGTGGGGAGTGCGCTCGGAGCCGTCGCTCTGCGACGCCGCAGCGCTTGCACGCCTTGCGCGAGCAGGGGATACTCATCGGACCCCGTCGAGCCCACGGTGGGGGTCGCCTGCTTGAGGAATCTACAGATGCAAAAGTCGTTCGCCCTTTCTCTTGCCCTTGCAACCGGCCTTGTCTTCGTCGCGACGCAACTCGGAGGTTGCGGCGACGACGAAGGAGGGACGACGACGGGGACATCCACCCAAAGCGGTGGTGGCGGCACCGGTGCCACGGGCGCTGCGGGAGGCACAGGAGGGACCTGAGGTACCGGAGGGACTGGTGGCACTGGAGGAGGCGGCGAAGGCGGCGGAGGCGCGCCGCCCGATACCGGAACGGACACATGCCCTGGTGATCCGTACACCGTGACGCACGGCACGGTTCTCACGCTCCATGGGAACACGAGCGCCGCGACGGTGAACGGCGACTACGCGTCGAAGTGCGGTGATGAGGCGCCGGGGTCGGGTCCGGAGCTCGTGTACGCGATCACGTATCCGACCGAGGGGACCGTCTACTACACCCTCACGTCGAACACGACGGACTACGACCCTGTGCTCTACGTGCGGACGGACTGTGCCGACGACAACACTGTGCTGTGGTGTCGCGACTTCAGCTCCGTCACTCGTGAGGCCAAGCGTCATGCCGTCGCGGGGACGTACTACCTGTTCGTCGACGGCGCTGCGATGTCGTCGGGCGAGTACGACCTGACGATCGACTTCCGCGCGCCGATCTGCGGTGACCAGGTCGTCAATCCGGGTGAGGAGTGCGACGACGGGAACCAAAACCCGAACGATGGTTGCGACCCCAACTGCGAGTTCGAGCCGGGAGCGCACGATAGTTGCGCCACCGGCGTACCCCAGGTCTCTACCGTCGACCCGGGCCAGACCGTGCTGACAGGCACGACCATCGGCAACACGAACCAGCACACGTTCGACGAGTCGACCTGCTCGCTCGTCGGTGCGGGGACGCAGGATACTGGGGGCGCCGACCGCGTGCACCAGATCCAGCCTTCGTCGAGCGGCACGATGACCGTGAACATCGGCTACGACATCGACTGCGCGACGCCGCTATGTTTCGATCCGTTCACGCCCCCTGGCTGCTGGA
>CAYLME010000213.1:0-5393 GCA_964384585.1 uncultured Gemmatimonadaceae bacterium
GCCCGCGGTCACCTCTTTCCTCACGCGCGTCCGCAAGCGAGAACCCGGCGCGCTCGTGCACGTGATCACCGGGAAAGGGAAGGGCTCACCTGGCCGACCGGTGCTCAGGACACGCATGAAGACGATGCTCCGCGCCGGGCTGCCGCAGGTGGACGCATGGGGGCCGGACCTCGATCAGGGAGGCTACCTCATTCGTCTGAAGCAACGATGAACCGGACAGCGCGGGCAGGCCACACGTCCTCCGTCCGATAACCGGATCCACCTGGAAGCACCCCGCACCCGCGGCTATCCTGGAGCCATGGACAGCGAGACCCGGACCGCCTGAGGCTCTCGGCGACCGGATGGACGAAGGCTTTGCCGCGATGCGTGTCGGCTTCGCGCGCGTGTACCGCGAGCGGCAGTCGAACTGAGCGGCTCCACCCCGATCGCGCTCCCGCCATGACCCACGCCGAAGCCGTCCGCTTCCTCGCCGCAGCCGGCCCGTTCAACGGCACCTGGGCCGATGTCGGCGCCGGCAGCGGCACCTTCGCCCGCACCCTCGCCGAGCTGCTCGGCCCGACCGCGCCGTTACCGCAATCGACAGGGACGAGCGTGCCCTCGCCCGCCTTCGCGCGCACGGGACCCGCGCGAGCAACGCAGGCGCGCCCATCACGGCGGTGCCCGGCGACATGCATGACCTGTCCTCCCTCATCGCACGCGGGGTGAACAGCACCATCGACGGCTTCCTCTTTGCGAACGTGCTCCACTTCACGCGTAAGCCCGACGCCGTGCTCGCGCAGGCAGCGTCGCTGCTGAAGCCGGACGGACGCGTCGTCGTGATCGAGTACGAGCGTCGCATGCCGAATCCGTGGGTGCCGCACCCGCTGCCGCTCGCGCGACTGGCCGGGATCGCGGCGCGCGCGGGACTCACCGCGCCGCGCGAGGTCGCACGGCGCGCGTCGGCGTACCACCGGGAGATGTACTGCGCGGTAATGACAGCACGAACAGGCCCATGAGCACACTCTGGATCATCGCCGCCCTCGTCGTGGCCGGCGCAGGCGCGCTGGCGCGCCGCCGCACACGCAGCGCTCGTGATGCACGGCTGGACGACGACGCGATCCGCAGGATCGAGCTGGGGCTGCCGTTCGAGGCCGATGAGCCGCTCGACCTCGATGAGGTGCGCTCTGCCGAAGAGGAGTTCTGGGCGGACCCGGAAGATCCGGAGGAGTTCGGGGTGTAAGCGCCGCCTGTTCGATGTACGCTACTTCGTACCGGCCGCCACACCGCATTGGATGAGCGTGGCGAGCGCCGCGGTCGCGGCGCGGCGACTCGCGGCACCGCGCCCCATTTCCCGCGCGATCGCCTCCGCTGCTCCGACGAGCCCCGCGCAGCGCACGCGCAGCGCCGCCGGCGTGCACGTCGCGAAGGGTGCGAGCGCGTCGCAGTAGATCTGCACGTAGCTGTCGATCAGCTCCTGCTGCACGGCTGCGGTCGTTTCATCTCCCTGCAACGCGGCTGAGATCGCCTGCCACGCGGCTCCCACCGACAGATAGCAATCGATGTAGGCCCGGCTCAGCACACGAGCGACATCGGGGAGCGTGGCCGGTGCACGCTCGAGTGCTCTTCGCAGGATCGCTACCTGCCGGGCATCGATGCGCCGGAACAACGTGATGAGCAGGCCGCCGCGGGTTCCGAAATGGTCGTACGTGATCGGCTTGGTGACACCGGCGGCATCGGCAAGCGTCGCCAGGGTGAGCGCGTCGGCGCCGCGCTCGGCGACGATGGCCTGCGCAATGTCCAGGAGCTGCTCGCGTCGAGCGGCCTTCGTCAGCCGCGCTCCGGCCCGTGTCTTCATCATCCCTGCCCTTCACTCCCTCCCTGCAGCAGGCCAATCCCGGTCGCTTCCAGCTGTCGATTGGTCCTGTTGGCTCGTCGGACTCTGATGTTACGATTGGTAACTTACGAATGGTAAGCAGTTTCGGTGACCAGGTGACATCAGCTTCCTGCAAGGTAACACATGACACAGCATGCACCGGTACTCATCGTCGGCGGGTCGGGCGTGGTGGGATCACGCGCGGCGCACCTGCTGCGCCGCTATCACCCCGGGCTGCCGATCGCCATCGGTGCGCGGGACAAGTCGCGTGCGGCCGCCGTTGCGGCGGACGTCGGCGGCCCCACGTACGGGCTTGCGGTCGACGTTTCATGCCGCGACCTGGGTCAGTCTGACGGGGACGTGTTCTCGGCGGTCCTGGTATTCCTGCGCGATGAGACGCTGAACACGATGCGATTCGCGCAGGAGCGAGGCATTCCTTACGTGAGCCTGTCGTCGGGAACCTTCGAGATCGGTCCGGAGGTCGCACGCTACATTCACGACCCGGACAGCGCGCCGGTGTTGCTGGCCAGTCACTGGCTGGCGGGTGCAGCCGTCTTTCCGGCGCTGCACGTGGCGCGGGAGTACGCAACGGTGGACGAGATCCGGATCGGCGTGCTGGTCGATCCCGAAGACTTCGGTGGACCGGCCGCGCACGCCGACTATGAGCGCATCATGCGTGCATCGCCGGCCGCGCTGCGGCTGACGAACGGCACGTTCGAGTGGGTCGACGGAGACGCGGGCAGGGCACGCTTTCGCCGCGTCGACGGCGTCGACGTTCCGGCGCAGGCGTATGGCCCGTTCGACGTGATCGGCCTCGCCGCGGCGACGGACGCACGCGGCGTCTGGCTCGACCTTGCGATCGAGACATCGTCCAGTCGCGCGCGAGGCGCACCATTCTCGACGGAGATCATCATCGAGATCAGCGGGGCTCATCGGTCGCGCGGACACGCCAGGACACGCGTGGAGGTCGTTCACCCGGAAGGGCAGGCGCCGCTCACTGCGCTCTGCGCCATCCTGGGGGTCGAGCGCCTGCTGGGCCTCGACGGGCAATCGCCCGTGCCTGCGGGACTGTACCTGCCCGAATCGATACTGGATCCGGCATACGTCGTCGGCCGCATGCGTGAGATCGGCGCCGAGGTGCGTCATGCGCCCGAGGTGCTCGCATGAGTGCGCAGCCGAATCGCGACCCGGCCGCGGGGTCCGCTCGACGTCGCACTCAGCAGCGAGGTACCGCGGTGGACCGGGCAAAGCTCCACCGACTACGAGACGGCCACCGTCACGCCAATCCCACCCCGTACGCCAGCTGCGTCGCCGCGACGAACAGCAGCCCGGTGAACACCAGGTCCTCGACCCAGTCGATCATCCGGGGGTTGCGCTCGGGCAGCACCTGCGGGTTGTAGTAGAAGATCGACACGAGAATCATCGCGACCGCGAAGCCGAGCGCGAGCCACTGCGATCCCGTGACTCCACGGAAGAGCAGCGTGATCACGACGGCCGCAGTGCCGTACAGTGCCACGCCCTGCACGATGAACGCACGCATCGTGTCGTGGCGCGAGGTGCCGGCCTTCGATGTGGCGCGGTACAGCTCGTACAGGAGCGAGAGTGCAAATGCGACCGTGAGCACCCAGGCCGCGTGAATCGAGAGTGTATCGGTCATCGTCCCCATGCGTGTCTGGTCAGTCCCACCCCGTACGCAGCAGGGCAGGGCGCCTGTGAGACGATCAGGCCGTCCGATGCATGACACGCGGTATGGGACCAAGGTCGTACCACCAGCAGGAGACGAATCACTTCCGGAGCGGACCGCTCACCATCCGCGTGGAGTGACCGCACGCGCCGCGGCCGGGCTGGAACGCGTGCTCTACTGCTCGAACATCGCGTCCAGCACCGGCCGCGCCGCACTCCAGATCCGCTCGCGCTCGCGTGCGGACGCCTCGATCGCGATGAAGGCAGCGTATCCGCGCTCCGCGTCGATCCACGGAATCGCACCGTACAGTCCCGGGCTCGCGACCAGCCCGTCCTCGTACCGGTCGATCCACCAGCCGAGGCCGTACCCATGGAGCTGCCCGTTCGGTGTCGTGCCGCCGTACATCTTCGCGATGCGGTCGTGCTGCATCCGCTCCACTGCATCTTTCGAGAGGGCGACGCTGTCGCCGCAGGATCCGCCGCGCAGGTGCATGAGCAGGATCCGGCCGTAGTCCTCCACGGTGATGTATGCGCCGCCCTCGATGTTCGGGTTGGCAGTGTACGGCAGTGTGGTCGTGTCGCCATCGAACCACGACGGATAGCGGAAGCGCGTGTCGTTGCCGAACTGGTTGGTGTAGCCGAGGCTGTATGCGCCGCACGTCGCGACGTACGTCTCGTGTACGAGCTCGTTCCACGACCGGCCGCTGACCGCCTCGGCGATGCCGCCGGCGAGTTGCCACTGCGCACCGCCATAGCGGAACCGTTCGTCGGGCGGAATGCGCTCCGCTTCGTCGGCCGCCTGGTACACCTGCCGCGCGCACTCCGACAGTGAGCCGTCCGGCGCGTACTGGCAGCGGTACGGCTCGTAGGCCGGTCGGTCGAGTCCCGGGATGCCAGCGCTGTTCGAGATGAGCTGTGCGACGGTCAGCTCCGCCTTGGCCGTACCCCAGCTGTCACCGACGTACGCGCCGATCGGTGCATCGATGTCGAGAAGGCCCTGGTCCGCGAGTCGCAGAAGGACACCGGCACTCAGCGGCTTGCTCGCGGAGGCGATGAGGAAGACGCGCGCCTCGTCGAATGCACCGTACCCCTGGACGTGTACGATGCCGCGCTCGCGATGCACGACGACCGCGGCCGCGCCTTCGAGGCCGAGGCCGCGCACCGCGTCGCTCACCACATCATCGAAGCGGGCGAAGTCCGTGTCGTCGATGGGCGGCGACACGGGCGGCGGGTTGCTGCATGCGGCGACGAGTGCACACGCAAGGACGAGCGACAGGAACCGCATCTCGATTCGCATGGCATCCCCTACCGGCGTCGCCGCGCCGGACGGGAGCGCCCGCCGAGCGGCACATTCGCGCCGAACGCGAGCCGGAAGGGCGAGTCACCGTCGACGAAGGTCCAGCGCGCTTCGGCGAAGGGGCGGAAGGGAAGGCGCCGCCCGGGCGCCTGGAGCCCGGCGAAGACATTCGCCCCCACCTTCGTCTCGGCCTCGGCATCGACCTCGTCGTCATGGACACGGTTCAGAAGCGCGAGTCCGCCACCGGCATAGAGGAACCCGGCGCGGCCGGGCCGGAGCGCCAGGTCCGCGTTGAGCTGCCAGTCCGTACGGTCATCGCCGAAGTACGCATCGCCGCTCGGCAGGAACGCAATCCGCCGCGCGATCGGGATCGATGCCTGTCCGCCGATCGACCAGGCCTCCGCATCGAAGTCGTAACCGCCGCGAACGCCGATTGCCGCCGGCGGCGTCGGGCGCTCGAACTGCGTGCGCGCGCGCGGCGGCGCTTCGGCGGGCGTCGCCATCGCCGCCACTGCAATCGCGACGAGCGCCGCCGCGATCACGCGCGATCCTGTGGTGGAG
>CAYLME010000214.1:0-5383 GCA_964384585.1 uncultured Gemmatimonadaceae bacterium
TCGTGGTGGGTCAACCAGATGCTCGCACGCCTCGCCTAGCGGCCCGGATGGCAGCTCCCGCTCAAGGCTTCCCGCTGAAGTAGACGTGGTCCCAGAAGAGGAACATATCTTCGGCGATCGTACCTCCCTGGCCGCCCCACGTCGAATTGAAATGCCCGTTGCTCCAGTAGAGCTGCGTGCCGCCGGGAAGGAAACTGATGTCCGTGTATTCGTGGGTCAGCGTGCCATTGAGCCACATGCGGAATACACCAGTTGAGTTCCCTGGCGTGTTGAGGATTACCTGGACTTCAACCACGTACCAGGTGTTCACCTGCATGTCCTCGACATCTGTCGTGTTGGCACTCGGCGCATTCGACGCCAGCCCGCGAAGCGCGTTACGCGGATCGAGACCAGAGCCTTGGAGATTTACTGTCAGGCGATACGGTGCCTCACTGCCATCGAGGAGCAGGAACGGCTCGGCGCGCGGGTCTCCATTCGTGCGCAGGTACACCAGCTTCGGGCTGACACCGGTCGGGTGGCCCTGCCAGTTGGCACTGACGCGAAACGCTGTACGCATGTAGAGCTCACGGTACTGCAGCGAACCGTGTACCGAGCTGGTGAACCCCTGCGTCTGGAATGCGCCAGGAGCGTAGGTGGATCCATTGGTGACCACCTGCGCGGGATACGCGGCTCGCATCACGTTCGGGGGGCTGAGCGGTGCGGTCGCGTCTTGCTGAATGGTCAGAGCCGAGCGAAGGTACTCGATACCATCGTAGCCCTCGGAGCCGGTTGTCTTTGACGGGAACGAGCCGATGCCCCGGTCACTGTCGTTGGCGGCCTTCGTATTGAAGGCTCGATCGACAATCGGGAAGTATCCCGCCGGCTCGTTGAATGGGCCGACAGGGCCTGGCGGAACCACCGTCACGGTCACCGTGTCCGCGTGTTCCCCTGCCGAGGCGACTACGGACGCACTGCCTTCGCTGACTCCAGTGACCACACCTGCCGCGGAAACCGTCGCGACTCCGGCAGTCAACGAGTTCCAAGACACTGGCCTCTCCGGCAGGTTGACGGCCCCGGTAGCCTGCACCTGGGCAGTCAACGCGGTATTCCCGCCGACGAGGACGTTGGGGCTGCTGGGCGAAACCACGACGCTTGCGACGGGTAGCCCCATGACTGCGTACGTTCCGAGAGTCGTGATGCTTGCAGTCAGCTCTCCCGTGACTTCACTGTACGACGAGCCGGGCACAAGCACCCACGAGCTGCCGATGAGTTGGTAGAGGCGGAGCTCGCTCGGTAGGATGCCGCTCTCCGCCGGGATACTCGACGCAGGAACGGCAATCTCTACCTCGACCGGCACATTCAACTCGTAGCCGGCCGGCGCGATTGCAACGGCGCTACCAGGAATCATCGTCGGGGTCGCCGGAGCGCTCCCAGCCAGCGATGCTGTGAAGGTGACGTTGGAGTCGACGGCGCCAGCGGGAAACGTCGCCGAAACCACTCCGCCGAGGAAGTCGACGCTACCCCCGTTGGGGCCCACCGTGAACTGAGGCGCCGTCGGAGAGTCGCCTCCGCCGCAGGCGATTCCCGCCAGCGTCAACGCGAAACCGACCTGGACCAAGGCGACACGTATCGACCGCGACCACATGGCATACTCTCCGTTCAGTGAAGACGGGAGTCGGCCCGCCAGGACCTCCTCCCTGCGCACCCACGTGCGCCAAGCTTGTGTCAACACCCGATGCGCTGCGTAGAGACGACGAATCGGTCGAAGTACCGCTCCTGGGTCGCCGGCGCCCCTGCATTCCAGTAGTTCTCTAAGTACACGGCATTCAGGCCGTACGCGTCGAAACCACCTACGAAGTTGAGACCGACCACCTCGGCCTCCAACGTGCCGTCGATCCAGACCTGGTGCAAGCCGTCCGACGAGCCCTCGGCATTGAGACGGACACGCGACTCGACGCACAGCCATTCCCCGACGAAGTCCGGGCCAAACACGTCACGCGTTCCCCTTACCACGCCGAGGTAGCGGAAGTTCGAAAAGTCATTGTATCCAACCGTCTGCAACTCCCCGGCCGCGTCAGTGCCGGAGACCGGATCTAGCGCGACGCGGAAGTGATTGGGTTCATTCCCGGCAAACAGATGTGCAATCATCGCCTGCGCCCACGTGGTCTGCGACGCGAACACGAACGCTCGAGAGATCTTGTTCCCGCCGCCGCCGACCCAGCCGGGAGCGAAGCGCAGGTAGAAGCGCCAGTACAGCTCTCGGTAGTCTGCGCTCCCGGCGTCCGCCGGCGCAAAGTACGCCTGCGGCGTCCTTCCGACCGCAAGATGCAGGGCACCAGCGCTGACCGTTCCCGCGTCAAATCGCGCACGCATACCCCACGACCCATCGAACCCTGCCGTCTCCTGTCGCGTGAAACGACCTCCTGCGCTGTCGTACTCGAAGTACGAACTGAAGCGAGGTACCTCGAAGTCGTCACAGAAGATCCAGCCCGGTTGCGGATCTGCGCACTCCGCTACGATGAGTGGAGGGTCCTCCTCACGGTCGTCGGCCGGAGCGGCAACCGCTGCACAGGCGGCGGTAACGACCACGACAAGCAAGCCCCACGGGGCACCCCAAGCTCTTCTCACACCGCTAACGTGGTGAACAGCCACGCCGGAGGCAAGGTTCAAGCGTCCGGGCGCCAGGCCTGGGCCCAATCCTGATACTGCACCAGCGCCCACACGGACAGCGCCAAATCGTCACGGCCACTCGTGAAAGCAGTCCAGTTTCTCCTGACGGCTTCGGGATTCAACGCGCCTCCGCGGAGCGTCTCCGGCGACAACAGGTGCTCAGCCCATTCACGCAACGGGCCGCGCAGCCACTCCGCAATCGGGACCGAGAACCCCATCTTGGGCCTATCCACGATCGCCTGCGGCACGTAGCGGTACAACACTTGGCGCAACAGCCACTTTCCCGCGTTCCCGCGGATCTTCTGCCGAAGTGGAATCCTCCACGACAGCTCCACCAGCCGATGGTCTAGCAGAGGAACCCTCGCTTCCAAGCTCACGGCCATGCTCGCTCGATCGACCTTGGCCAGCAGGTCGTCCGCGAGATAGGTCGCTTGGTCCGCAAGCATCATTCGCTCGACGAGCGGGCGCGGGTCGGGTGCGGCCAGAATCTCGTCCACCGCGCTGTGCACATCACGTCCGTGCACAACGAAGTCCACCGGCGTCTCGGTCGCTGAGAGCAGCGACCTGTACATACCTCCTTCGTCGCTTGCCGCGAGGAGTCTTCGAAGCTTTCGGACCTTCTCCGCAGGCAGTCGGCGCATGTCCGACGCGGCATCGATACCGGCTGAGCCACCTGCGAGCATTCGCCATGCGGAGTCCGGGACAACGCCGAGTAGCGAGGCGGCGGTGCTCCGAAGGAATCGCGGAGCGCGGAGCATGTTCCCGATCAGGGACGCACCGTGGACGTACCGATTGTATCCGCCGAACAGCTCATCGCCACCATCACCCGAAAGCGCGACGGTCACGTTACGTCGAGCCAGCTCGCTTACCAGGAACGTCGGGATATGCGATGGATCGGCGAGCGGTTCATCGAACATCGACGCGAGTCGAGGAACCACAGACAGCGCTTGGGCGCCGCTGAGGTGCAGGGCCGTATGCTCGGTCCCGAGGTGCCCTGCGACTCGCTGCGCCGCCGTCGTCTCGTCATGCTCTCTGCTGTCGAACCCGATGGTGAAGGTTCGAATCGGTCGGGTGGACAGCGATTGCATGACGCCGACGACCAACGAGGAATCGACGCCGCCCGATAGCAGCGCGCCGAGCGGTACATCGGCCACCATCCGCAGTCCGATGACTTCTCGAAGCGTGGCGTCGAGATGGTCTGTCGCCTCGGCATCGGAGAGCCGCAGGGGGTCCGCGAGACCGGCTGCCGCAGCGGATCGCACGGACCAGTATGGACGCGGCGAAGACTCCTGTTGCGGGCCCGCGAGCGAGAGGAGATGTCCCGGCAGCAACTTGTGCACGCCGCTCAGAATCGTTGACGGCGCCGGTACGTATAGGTACCGAAGGTACTGCACGAGCGCATCCCGATTCAGTCGGCGCGGCATCGACGGATGTGCGAGGATGGCCTTTAGCTCAGAACCGAACAGCAGACCATCCTGCGACCATGCGTAGTACAGCGGCTTGATGCCCAAGCGATCCCTGCCCAACGTGAGGCGGCGCTCGTGGCGGTCCCATACGGCGAACGCGAACATCCCGACAAACTTCGACGTCGCATCCGCGATGCCCCATCGCTCGAAGGCCGCGAGCATGACTTCGGTGTCCGAGTGGCCCCGGAACCGCGCACCGGAGGCCTCGAGCTCGGTGCGAAGCGCGGCGAAATTGAAGATCTCTCCGTTGAACGCGATGACGAATCGACCCGAAGCCGATGCCATCGGCTGATGCCCCGCGTCCGAGAGGTCGATGATCGCTAACCGCCGGAATGCGAGCCCGATACCAGCCGAACGGTCCTCCCACGTCCCCCCGTCATCGGGGCCACGATGATGCAGCGCGCGCGCCATCCGCGCCGCAGACTCGGCCAGTGAATCCCGAGAGGCGACATCTGACCGCCAAAGACCTGCCAAGCCGCACATGATTACGCCCCCATTGACTCCGCAATCTCCTACTCACGCATCGGTCTCGATGAAAGGTAACCGTGCCTCCCGCGGGCGCGGGACAGTCCGGTCTCGCGGTTGGGGGATCTGCGCGCCATCTTCCACGTCCATGCAATCCGCTCCGCAAAAGGTGACAACACCCGCCAGCAGCCCTGCCGGTGCCCTCGAGCTTCCGACGGTTTCGATCGTCATCCCAACCTTCAACGAGGCGCGAGTTATCGAGCGCTGCCTTCGCGCCGTGCGCGCACAGGCGTATCCCGCGGGGCACTTCGATGTGACCGTGGTCGACAACGGGTCCACCGACGGTACCGTCGAGATTGCAGAGCGCCTCGCTGACCGGGTGCTCCGGCTTCCACAGCACCGCGTTGGCGCATTGCGCAACCGCGGTGTCGAGGCGACTTCAGCTGCCGTGCTGGCATTCCTCGACGCGGACTGCATCCCCGATCCGGACTGGCTAGCGAAGGGGGTTGCAGCGCTCCTCACCGAGCCGTGCATCACGGGCGCAACCTACCGCGTACCCGAGGACGCCGGATGGCTCGAGCGCGCTTGGTTCTCGCAAGAACCGGCGGGTCGGCGGCGCGTCACACACATCAACGCGGGGAATCTCTTCGTCAAGCGCGTGCACTTCGACGCGCTGGGGGGGTTCGATGAGAGCCTGGTCACCGGAGAGGACTACGAGTTCGCACAGCGTGCATCCCGGGTCGTGTCGATTGTTTCCGACGACTCGATCGGTGTCGTGCACCTCGGGAATCCAAAGACCATCA
>CAYLME010000215.1:0-5345 GCA_964384585.1 uncultured Gemmatimonadaceae bacterium
CGCATGCCGAAGGAGGCGTCGGCACGGGCACCGGCTATGACGAGGCGCCCATCGAATGGAGCGGCACCGTTCCGTTCGACGATGACACGTGGGTAGGCGCGGGCATCCGCGCACACGGCGCACTCGCACGATTCATCGGGTTCGACGCCGAGGCCGGGACGCAGTCCGATGACATCGCCGTGACCACCGCATACGGAAGTATCGCGGCCGGACCGCTCGTGCTCTGGGGCGGGCGCCGCACGCTCGGCTTCGGCGCACCGGTGAGCGGAGCGATCACCATCGCCGACGGCCATTCCTTCGACGGCGGCGGCATCCACCTCGCCGGCCCGATCATGCTGCCGTGGATCTTCCGCTACCTGGGTCCGTTCGATGCCGAGGCGTTCCTCACGCGCGCGCAGAACGGCGACGGCATCGGTGTGACCGACCCGTGGCTGGGCGCCATGCGCATCTCGATCGCCCCGCATCAGCGACTCAGCATGGGCGCCACGCGCGCCGTCATGTTCGGCGGCGACAACGCCGCGCCGGCCACGGCGTCACGGATCTGGCAGATGCTGCTCGGCAACCCGTCCGTCAACGGTACGGGCGAGTGGAGCAACGAGGTCTTCGGCTGGAATGTGACCTGGCGGCCTCCGCTCGGCTCGGTCCCGCTCGAGGTCTTCTTCGAGCACGGCTTCGACGACGCGTCGGGCGCGTACTGGCGGGCGCCGGCGATCATCGTCGGCGCATTCGTGCCCTTCCTGCCGGGCCTGCCAGCACTCGGGCTCGGCGCCGAGTACGTCTACTTCTCCTCCGCGAGCTACAAGAACCCGATCTGGTACCGCAACTACGCGCTCAGCGGTGGCTGGACGCACGAGCGGCGGCCGCTCGGCCACCCGATCGCTGGCCACGGCCAGGGCGCCTACGGCCACGCGTCGCTCGACCTCCTGGATGCCCGGCTCCGCCTGCGCGCCGCGACCTGGCTCTTCGATCGCGGCGATGAGAATCTGCTCGCGCCGGAACGCGAAGGACTCGCCGCCGGCACGCAGATCGACGCGGCATGGCGCATCATGGATCGGCTGGAAATGAGCGCCGGCGCCGCCCATGAGGACGGCGCCGGCTGGCAGGAAACCACGGCTCGACTGCAGTTCCGCTATACCTTCGACGTACTGCGCTGACAGACGGCGTGCGCTGGCTCGTTACGGCGCAGCCGCCCGCCCCACCCCACGCCACGCCATGATGCTCGCCCGTCCCGCACGGGCAAACACGTGGTTCGGGTACGTGTGGCAGTTCGGCGTGTTCGTGCCCCGGACACAGCCGTTGTAGCGCAGCAGCGCCCGCTCCACGTTGCCCTTCTCGGACTTCAGATAGGACGCGAAGATCTTCGCACCATGGCAGATGTTCGAATCCACGTCTTCCAGCGAGTCACCACAACCCCACTGACCACGGTGCATCGGCATGACCTGCATCAGGCCACGCGCCCCCATGAAGCTCTCCGCACCCGGGTTGAGCCACGGGTTCTCCACCAGCAGCACCGCGAGCAGCAGCCGAGGCTCGATGCCATTCGCGCGCCCCTCCCGCGTCAACGATACCGCGATGCGACGCACCAGCTCGGGTTCGTTCCTGTACTGCAGGAGCACCCGCTCGATCGGCGCTACATCCTCCTCGTACGAGCGCTCCACCTTTTCATACGCCGCACCCACGAGCGCCGCGCGCTCTTCCAGCACCGCTACAACCGGCACGTTCGGCTGCACGTTATCCGCGCCCAGCCAGCCGGCGAATACCAGCACGATCGTTCCCAGCAACAGCATTCCGAACACCGGCCGCACCCTTCGCGGGCCTCGCTGCTTCGACCGGTGCGGCCTCAGAATATCCAGCACCAGCCTCGCCAGGTATCGAATCTCACTCAACATCCGGACCTCCTTCAGCTCCGGATCCGCCGCCGCCCGGGGAACGCTCGACGCGGATCGCCGGGTGGCACCAGATGGCAAGCGCTGTACCTCAACGCCCCAAAATCTGTGGATAATCCTCTATGTGCTGTTGAAAGCGCGGCTTGGGACAACCGAAAAAATTGTCAAGTCCGAAAAGATTTTGCGCACCCGGCGCCACACTGGCCGCCATCGCTGCAACATGCCCTGCCCCTGTGACAGTCGTGTCCGCACGCGACGACACAACTGACAAGTCGCGATCCTACAACGATTTAAGAGATTTCTACGGAGACGAGCCGGACGAGCTCGGTGAGCGGGCCGCGGCCGTCGTGCGGTCCGGCGGGGTCGGGCCATGCCATCTGCGCAAATGAGGTGATGCGCGTGAAGCCCGATTGTGCAATACGGCGCAGCAACGCGTCGTCAGCGCCCGCGACGGCGGCCGATTGCAGCAGTGGACGATGCGAGCGCAGTGCAGCGAGCGCATCGTCGATCGAACGAACCGCGTGCACGTGAATGGTACGTTGCAGGCACGACGGTTCGAAGCCGGCGTCGCGGTGCAGGATGACACTGAACGGTGCGTCGGGCGCAGAGAGCAGTTCGGTCGTGCCGCCAGCGTATTGCCCGAACTCGGCGCGCGTGCGTGCCTCCCGCACGGCCGCCGCCTCGTCCGGGGATAGCGTTCCGCGCGGCAGCTCGTGCTCCATGTCGCCGAGCGCCTCGACCATGAGACCGGCGAACCGCGCGGCATCGCCACCAGCATTCCCGGCCTGATCCTCCATATAGATCGCGTGCGGCGATACGCAGCCCTGCTGGTCGAACGTCGCGACGGCGCGCGCGACGTCCTGTGCCAGGACCGCAACGGTCCCGTGATCCGCCAGGGCATCGTGTGCAACGAATCCGATCGAGAGTCGTGGGCCGTGGTCGAGAACGGGCACATGGGGTGGCGCCCGGTGCCGCACTTCTGTCAGCGCGCGTGCGCCGCCGTACACGACGATCGCGTCCGCCTCCCGGAACGCCGTCTCCTCGATTGCGACGTCGCCGCCGGGCCAGTACGCGACTGCCATTGCGTCACCGATCGCAGTGTCCTGCTCCGCAACGGCGCGTGCGAAGAGGACCGGCAGCAACGGCTCGCCCGCAGCCAGCTTGCCGAAGCTGCCGGCCCGAACGAGCAGCGCTCGTACCAGCGAGGTGACGCCGACGCCCGGGATATTGCCGGCCAGGACGTGCAGCACGACGGGATAGGGCGTCGCCATCAGGCGCCGTCCATGGCGTTCGACCGGCCGGTCCAGTACGTCGGCGCCGCCCAGGTCTGCCTCGAGCAGGCGTTCGAGGGCCGGCCGCCGCCAGTCGGCGGCCATGCCGTCGAGGACGTGCTCGATCATGGGACGCGAGTAACCCGTGAGCGATGGCAGTGCCAGCTCCGCGGCTTCCCGCAGCGGGTCACCCCGGTCGAGCAGGCGACGTGCGACGCTGTCGATCACATCGATGATCGAGTCCACACTGCGAGCGTGCAGCCGCGACCGGGCCTGCCGGATGCCCTGCATGGCGCCGGTGACCTGGGCGGGGGTGAGCCGGGGCATGCGCAGCACTGCATCGCCGGCAACGCGCTCGTCCCACTCCGTGACATCCTCGTCCGCCAGTCCGGGCAGGTGCCAGGCGCGAATGATCATGGTCGCTCCCGGGTCGCGCTGAGCAGGTCGTCGAGCGCGATCGAGCAGCCGCGCGGCATGGCGCCCTGTGCGCGGCCGAGCACGACGAAGCCGTCCTCCACTTCGCGCCCGAGGTCCTCGGTCAGGATGGCAAGCACGCTGTCCACGTTGGCGAGATCGTAGTGCGCCAGGATGCCGACGTCGCCGGCCGCGACCGGCTGCAGCGTATCCGGATCCAGCACACGCGGGCGCAGCCAGGGCGGACCCCGCTTGCGGCGCGGCCGTCCGGCGGCGCCGCGTACGGCGTCGTGCAGCGTCGCGTCGTAGTACTGCGAGCACAGCTCCGTCATGCCGTACTCGTTGATGCAGTATGTGGGCTCGATGCCGAAGAACTCGCCGTACAGCTCGCGCAGCCGGTCTGCGGGCACCTCGCGGCTGCGCCCCTTGTAGCCGCCGGTGTCCATCAGCCGTGAGCCGGGCGGCAGGTGGTAGCGCCGCCCCTCTTCGGCCAGGTGGTCGAGCAGGTGCACGAAGGAGAACGACGTCCCCAGCAGCGCTACTGGCCGGTCGCCTACTGCAGCAGCCGCGAGCCAGGAGGCCGCCGCCGCCAGGTCGATGCCCGTGTTCGCATCGACCGCGTACGTGCTGCCGGCGCCACCGAACTTGCGGATCACGAGGTCGATCATGTACGCGAGTGAGGAGTCCGGCAGCTGCGCGCGTGGCGGAACCAGTGCGAGTGTGTCCGGACGCGCGCCGTCAGCGAGTACGTACGCAGCGAACGTCGGCAGCAGGGATGCTTCATAGACCGACGGATCGATCAGGTAGTGCGTGCCGCGACGGTCGCTTCCGCCCGTCGTCCCGCTGGTGCGAAACACGGCGCGCGCGTCGTGCGCATCCCCTGCGACGAGCGGCACCTCGCGGAACGCGGCGACGGGTACGGGCGGAATCTGCGTCCAGTGATCGACGTGCGCCGGCGTGGCATCACGACGCTCGCAGTATGCGCGGTACGGGCGATTGTGCTCGAACTGATGCTGGAAGATCTGTCGCGCGAGCGCGTCGAAGTCTGCTTCGGATGGTGCGGCGTCAGCCGGTGCGCGCAGCGCGGCGCGCACCGTGGCGTGCAGGTCTGCGGGCGGCACGCGTCACCGCATGCGAGCGCCGTCGAAGAATTCTTCGACGGCGAGTGCGAAGGTGGCGCCGGCGACGCCGTAGCGTGCCGCACCCTGTGAGAGCACGGCGAGGACGCATTCGGCGCGTGCGCGCGGGCCGCGCTCTCCGGTGGCATTCGAGAGCCGCACGAGCAGGCGAGCGGCGACCGCGTTCGGCTCGAACGGCCGCTCACGGTAGCGGAGCGCGCCGACGTCGTGCGGCGAGCGCCGGCGTTCCCAGAAGCCGCCGTCCTCCATCCAGAAGCAGCGCTCGAGCGTGTTCGTCAGTTCACGCGCACGCGTCGTCCACTCGCTGCCGGCGCCCGCCTCGGCAAGTGCCATCGCTGCGTCCGCGGCAGCGAGCGTATCGATCAGCAGGAAATCGATGGATGGCGCATCGGAACCGGTGCGAAAGTGAGCAAGTACGCCGTCGGACGTCTGCATCGTCGTGAGCAGCGTGTCGAGCGCGTTTGCAGCGCGCAGGACCCACTCTTCGCACTCCAGGATACGTCCCGTGTTCGCGAGTGCTGCGATCCAGCGCGCATTGACGTTCGTGTAGAGCGTCGTGTCGATACGCGGCGCTTCGGCGCGCGCGCGGCCCGCGGCGTCCAGCGCGTACCAGGTCTCGTGATCCGCCTGGCTGG
>CAYLME010000216.1:0-5285 GCA_964384585.1 uncultured Gemmatimonadaceae bacterium
ACAGGCGCGGCATGACGCACGACGGCACGAACCCGACGCTGCTCTACGCGTACGGCGGCTTCGAGGTCTCGATGACGCCCGGTTATTCGGCACTGAACGGGGCAGCCTGGCTGGAACGCGGCGGCGTCTACGTCGTGGCGAACATCCGCGGCGGCGGCGAGTTCGGACCCGCGTGGCATCGTGCAGGACTGAAGGAGAACCGGCAGCGCATCTACGACGACTTCATCGCCGTGGCCGAGGCACTCATCGACCACGGCGTCACGAGCCCGGAGCACCTCGGCATCATGGGCGGCAGCAACGGCGGCCTGCTCGTCGGCGTCGCATTCACGCAGCGGCCCGAGCTCTTCGACGCCGTCGTCGTGCAGGTACCGCTCCTCGACATGCGCCGCTACAACCAGCTCCTCGCCGGCGCGTCATGGATGGCGGAGTACGGCAATCCGGATATTGCCGAGGAGTGGGCCTACATCTCCCGCTACTCGCCATACCAGAACCTGAAGGAAGGCGTCGATTATCCGCGCGTCTTCTTCACCACGACGACGCGCGATGACCGCGTGCATCCCGGCCACGCGCGCAAGATGGCGGCAAAGATGGAAGCGATGGGGTATCCGTTCCATTACTTCGAGCAGACCGAAGGCGGACACGGGAGCGGCGTTACGACCGAGCAACGCGCACAGATGTACGCCCTGACGTACGCATACCTCTGGGAGCAGCTCGCAAAGGAACCGGCGACCTGAGTGGTCGCCGGCTCGAATGAAGTGCGCTCGCGTCAGGTCGCGTCGTCCGGGGACACCGTCACGGCAATCTCGGGCGAGTGCGTAAGCGTCGCGTGAGCAGGACAGCTCACGGCCACACGCTCGATCAGCGGCAGCATCTCGGCCGGCACGCCTGACGGCAGGCGGACCGCCACGTCGTAGCGCACGATCCGCTTCGGGCGGTCTTCCGACGGCGTCGCCGTCAGCTCCACCCGCAGGCCGTCGGTCGCCAGCGAGCGCACCGAGAGGAACTGGTGCACGTACAGCGCGATGCAGGTGCCCAGCGCTGCACCCAGCAGCTCCAGCGGCATCGCCGCGCTGTCGGCGCCGCGGCCGTACTCCGGCTGATCCGTGACCACCTGGTGGCCGCGGACCTCCGCCACGAACCGCATCCCCCCGTCATGCCGCGCCGTCAGCACGGGACTGACCGCCGTCTTGCTCATGTCCTCTCCTGTGTTTCCCGGGCTCTTGCGTCCCAGTATATTATCGTATAGTTATATAGTCAATGAGGCCGGCGGGGCCGGACAACCGGACCGGGGCCAAGCCGAACGCCACCTGCAATGGCGCAGGTAATGCCGCCGTTTGCAGGGCCCCTTCTGAATAGAGGAACAGCGCCAGCTGAGCCATGGGGAAACATGGAAAAACACGTCAGGAGAATACCGTGAGGCGAAGTGCCCTACTCGCAGCCGTACTGCTGATGCTGCTGCCGGGCGCGAACGCACAGGCGCAGGGTCCGCTCACACTCGACGAGGCCATGCGACGCGCGGACGACGGTGCATACCTGAACCGCATTGCGAGCGGAGAAGCGCGCGAGCAGGCGGGGCAGGGGAACCGCGCGCTGCAGGGCATCCTGCCCACGTTGCGGGTCGAGTCCGGGTTTCAGCGCACGACGGATCCGATCGGAGCTTTCGGTACGAAGCTGCGTCAGCGTTCGATCGCGCAGCAGGATTTCGATCCGGCGCTCCTGAACGATCCCGCTGCGATCAGCAACTGGACGGGCGGGCTCGTACTGGAGCAGCCGATCCTGAACGCGGACGCATGGCTCGGCAGGCGTGCGGCGCAACATGCGACGCAGGCACGAGAAGCCGCGGCGGAGTGGACGTCGGTCACGACGCGCGTCGATGTCGTGCGCGCGTATTACGGCGCCGTGCTGGCGGCCGAGCAGGTCGCAATGCTGAGCGCAGCGCTCGAAGCTGCGCGCGCGCACGTCCGCCAGGCGGAATCGATGGTCGAGCAGGGCCTGGTCACCCGCTCGGATGCGTTGCTCGCGCAGGTCCGTGCGGGCGAGGTGGAAGCGGCGCTGATCGAAGCATCGGGAGACGCCGGTCTGGCGAAGCGCCAGCTCGCGACGCTGCTGGGCTCGCCGCGCGACACGTCCTTCGCGCTGCCTGTCGTGCTTCCGTCCGATGCGCGCGTCCTCACGCTGGGCGCGACCGTGGCGCACGCTTCGTCGGAGGCGGGTGAGGAACGTTTCGATGTGCAGGCGGCCGCGGCGGGCCACGCCGCGGCACGCGCCGACGTAAAGCGTGCGCAGTCGCTCTGGCTGCCGCGGGTGAATGGCATGGCCCGCTACGACTGGAACTCCCCTGACAGGCCGTACGATGGCGACGAGAACTGGAGCGTGGGCGTCGTCGCGTCGTGGACGCCCTTCGCGGGCGCGTCCCAGCTCGCGCAAGTGCAGGCATCCCGTGGCCGCGAGCAGGTCGCGCGCGCGCAGGCGGAAGCTGCGCGAGCGCAGGCCGCACTCGATGTTGCGCAGCGCGCCAACGCGTGGGACGTGTCGCTCGAGCGCATGCGTATCGCGAGCGAAGCCGTAACGCAGAGCGTGGAAGCGCACCGCATCGTCGCGCGCAAGTACGAGGGCGGGCTCGCTGCCGTGGTCGAGCTGCTCGGTGCGCAGGCCGCGGAAACGGAGGCGCATCTGCGCCACACGCATGCCCGCTACGAGGCGATCGTTCGCGCCGCGGAGCTGCTCCAGTCACTCGGACTCGATCCGGCACTCCTGGCCCGCTGGGCACTGGAATCCTGAGGAACACGATGAAGACGATTATGAGAACAGGGGCGGTGCTCGCCGCGGCGCTTGCGATGGTGCTGACGGCGTGCGGCGACGATCACGCGGAACCGCAGGTGCAGACCGTCGCAGCTGCTCCGGACGGCGCTGACTTCACGGTGAACGCCGCACAGCGCACGCGGTACCTGCACGCCGCCGGTGTGGTACGGCCGATCGCGGACGCGACGCTCAGCACCAAGTTGATGGGCAGCGTGTCCGAGGTGATGGTGCAGGAAGGCGACGTCGTGCGTCGGGGTCAGCCGCTGTTGCGCATCGATGCTCGCGATCTCGGCGCACAGCGTCAGCAGGTGGAGGCCGCGCAGGCGGAAGCCGCCGCCGTTCTCGCCGAAGCAGAACTGCACGTCAAGCGCATGCGCGCGCTCTACGCCGATGATGCCGCGCCGCGTGCACAGCTCGATGCAGCAGAGACGGGCTACACGCGTGCGATGGCCGGCGTCGCGGCTGCCCGGGCGTCGGCAGCGGAACTCGCAGCGGTCACGTCGTATGCGCTGCTGCGCGCGCCCTTCGACGGGATCGTCGTTCGGCGAATGGTCGATCCGGGCAGCTTTGCGGCGCCCGGTGCGCCGCTCGTGACCGTACAGGACCCGCACCGGCTGCGGGTGTCGGTCAGTGCCTCGCCGGAAGCCGTGCGCCAGGTGCAGGTCGGCTCGCCGTTGACCGCCGTCATCGAGGGAACGGCCGTCACTGCAGTGGTCGAAGGGGTGGTACCGGGCTCCGCAGGGCTGTTCACCGTCAATGCGATCGTCGAGAACCGCGGCGCGTCGCTGCCCGCGACGGGCGCCGCCGAGCTCGCGTTGCCACAGGGCACGCACACGTCGTTCGTCGTTCCCCGGCGTGCGATCCGGCAGCAGGGTGATCTGACCGGTGTCCACCTGCGGCGCGACGACAGCGTGCTGACCCGCTGGGTGCGGCTCGGCCCGGTGGCCGGCGACTCGGTCGAGGTGCTCGGTGGCCTGCAGGACGGCGACGTCATCATCGTTCCGACGGTTGCCGGATCGACATCGACTGCGGGTGCAGACGCGCCCACCGCCGCAACCGTGAGGTAGGGCATGGGCATCGCCGGAAGAGTCGCGCAGGCATTCCTGCGCTCGAAACTCACACCACTGGTGACGCTCGCGTCCCTCGGGGTCGGCGCTGTCGCCATCATCGGCACGCCGCGTGAGGAGGAGCCGCAGATCTCCGTGCCGATGATTGACGTGATCGTCGCCATGCCTGGCGCGACGCCGCGCGAGACGGAGAACCTGCTCGCCCGGCCCATCGAGCAGCGCATGTGGGAGATCCCCGGCGTCGAGTACGTCTACGGCATGGCCGGTGACGGCTACTCGATGACGACCGTGCGCTTCAAGGTCGGCGAGAACCAGGAAGAGAGCGTGCTGAAGGTGCACGCGAAGCTGGCATCCGTGATGGACCAGGCGCCGGCTGGCGCGATGCAGCCGATGGTAAAGCCGCATACCATCGACGACGTCCCGATCCTCACGCTCACCCTGTACTCGGATGCGTACGGGTCGAACGAGCTGCGCCAGATCGCATCACACCTGCAGGACGAGATCCGCACGCTGTCGGAGATCGCGCAGACGGAGGTGGTGGGCGGCAATGCGCTGCGCATCTCGGTCGAGCTCGAACCCGCCCGGCTCGCCGCGCACGGCGTAACGCCAGGCGAAGTGGCCATGGCGCTGCAGCACCTCATGGGGGTGAACACCGGCGTGGACCTCACGCGCCTCAAGCTGGTGTCCGACGTGGTGGCCGAGATAAGCCGCGCCAAGCCCGCCCGCAACAAGCCGGTGGTCGGAGACGGGCTGTTCGAGACCGAATCCGGGATAGTGGTGCACATCCTCGGTGGCATGGCCCGCACGGCGCTCGGCTCCAACTACGTCTTCCCGTTCCCGCCCGAAGCGGTGGGTCAGGGGCCGAACACGGTTGTGTACGGCCGGGGCTCCGGGCGGCACGGTGTGGCGGAGCTGCTCAGGCAGCGCGGGTACGCGCCCTCGGAGGATCAGGTCGGTGAGGTCACGGAGGCCATCAAGCAGGCTGGGCTGATGCTGAAGACGGGACTGCCCGCCTCCGTACTGGACGCCATAGTGAAGCGGGTCATGGAAGGCGGGGAGGCGTGAGCGACGTCTTCACGTTCATGGGCCGGCGCGTGCGCCTGATCGACCTTTCGAGCACGCTCAGCAACGACACCAGGGAGTTCGAACCCAACGCCCACGACATCAAGTACGTGGACCACGTGCAGGGCATGGAGCTCGGGGCCAAGATCATGGGCTGGGACGACGCCATGACCAAGCGCGTGTTCGCGCGCGGCTACGTCTGGTCGGTGGAGGAAGTGACCCTCTCCACGCACTCCGGCACGCACGTCGATTCGCCTTACCATTACGGCCCCACCATGAGTGATGGGTCGCCGGCGCCGACCATCGACCAGGTGCCGCTACGTTGGTGCTTCGGTAGCGGCGTGGTTCTCGACA
>CAYLME010000217.1:0-5236 GCA_964384585.1 uncultured Gemmatimonadaceae bacterium
GGTGAGCTGCACCTGCACACCGCCGCTCTTCTCACTGTCGGTCACACGACCGAAGCCGTGCAGTGCGACGGAGCCGAGCGTCAGTCCCGCATCGAGCAGCGGACCGTTCGAACGACCGACACGCATGCCGACGCCGTTGATCGAGAGCGCTGGCGCAAGCGTGTAATTGCCCGGCGACGTTTCCCTGATCACACCGATCTGCAGGCCGGCGGGCGGCGTGCCCTCGATCCAGCGTGCATCGGTCTCGAGCGCGATGTACACGTCGCCGGAAACGATCTCGACGCGACCATCCACTTCGAGCCGCAGCCCGATGATGCCGGCGTGATTCGAGACGCCGAGCTCGATGCCGCCGCCGATGTCGATCGATGGGGCTGCTTCCGCGAAGTTGCCGACCAGCCGCAGGAGCCGCCCGAGCAGGCGGTCGGGATCGAAGACGTTGTCGTCGAGCTGTGCGGGGTCGGCGACATCCTCGAGCAGCACACCGGCGAGCAGATCGCGAATGCGATTGTGCGGCCCCGTGGTGCCCGGGATCGTCAGGTCGAGGAAATCCTGCATCGCGTCCGTCGAGAACGCGAAGCTCGCGACCAGGTCGAGTACGGCATCGAGCAGTGCGAGCGCGACCTGCTCGGGCGTGGTGTCGATCGCGATCGCATCGCCCGTGTACAGCGAGAAGCTGCCATCATCGAGCGTCCAGCGACCGCCAACCACGCGATCGCCCGTGGCATCGATGCCGAGGCCGAACTCGATGCGGCGCCCGCCGAGCGGTGCGGTGCCGGCCGCTGCACCGATGAACGGCCGCAGCATCACGCCGCCCGCGTCGATCTCCGCCGGACCGAGACCGGCAACGAGAGAGCGCAGCCCGGATGCATCGAGCTGCAGGTCCAGTGCAAGGTGCTTAACACCCGGGATGCCAGTGATGTCACCTGTGAGCCGGAACGTGAATGGCGCCGGGCTCAGCGCGATCGTCACACCGCCGACGGTGACCTGGATCTCGCTGCCGACGACAGCTGCAGTGATGTCGGCAGGCAGTGCGTTGTCGAGTGCGGTCGCGAGCGCGTTCAGCGCACTGGCGCCAAGCGCGGGCAGACGCGCGGCGAACGCGGCCGCCGGATCGTCAGCCCACGTCTGCAGCGCGGTGACCTGGAAGCGCGCGGGTGTGTTGCTGCGCAGCCCGAGCGCATCGCCGACTTCACGCACGACGGCGCCGATGTCGCCGGCCAGGTCCGAGCCGGTCTGTGCAGCCAGCTCGTCCAGCACGAGCGGCAGTGCCTGCTGCACCACGACGCGCGCGAGGCGGCCGAGTCCCGGCGCGTCGGGGTAGAGCGGCAGATCGGCACCGCTCGCCGGCCGCAGAAAGACACGCAGGTCGCCGTTCAGTGCGACATGCAGTGCGCTGCGGCCGGGTGCAGCACCGGGCAATCCCGCGACGAGCGAGAGCGACGGCAGTGGCGCACCGTCCGCCCGCACGAGGAGGCCCGCGCCGACGGATGCGGTGAGGCGCGCCGTGACTGCGGGCGGTGCAAAGCCGCTCGTGTCGAGGGCCGCGGCGAGGCGCAGATCGGCGCCCTGCGCCTGCGCGAGGATGCGGACACCCGGCGCAAGCGCCCACTCGCCCGTGTCGCCCGTGATGCCGAGAAGCGGCTTCGCAGCATCGAGCAGTGCAGCGACCCGTGCCGGGGAGAAGCCGGTAGCGCCGCCGAGCGCGTCGGGGTGCGACAGGAAAGCGGCGGGATCCTCGAGCAGCGCAACGGGCAGCCGTACGGACCGCGCTCCGTCCGATGCCGCTGCGCCGAGCATGCCCATCGCGTCCAGCGCGGCGTCGATGATCGCCCGGGCAGTGGCGTCGAGGCCGCGCAGGTAATCGATCACGGAACGCAGCAGCTCGGCAGGCAGCAGCTGTGCTACGGCCCGCAGTCCGGCTTCCGCGTCGGGCTCGGGCCACAGCCGTATGGTATCCGCCGCATCGGCGCCGCGATGCCACTCCAGCAGCACCGCGAACGGCGCGCTCGTGATACGCAGCAATGCACCGCCGGCCGGCGTGGTCCCGGGCGTTCCGACAGTGATCTCCGCGTCTGCTGCGCCGCTGCCGTCGACCGCGAGATGCAGCGACCAGTCGAGCATCCCGTCCGTGCCGGGCGTTCCCGCCAGGTCGAGCGTGACAGCGCGTGCAGCGAGATCGACGGCAAGTCCCGGCACCGCGGCGAGGAACGTGTCGGCCGCGTTCTGCAGGTGCACCAGTCGCGTCGCATCTGTGAGCGCGTCCAGCACGTGTGTGCGCACGTCGTGCAGCAGGTGGTCGATCGCGTCGGGCACACTGCCGCCGGTCGTGCCTACCACACCGACACCGCGCAGCAGTTCGAGCAGCGCCGTGACCTGTTCGTTGCCTGTCGCCGCTGCTTCCAGTGCCGCGACCGCGTGCGACACGAGTACGCGTACCTCGGGCAGTGTCGGCGTGACGACGTCGTCTGCATCGATGCCCGCAGCATCCGCACGCACGATCCAGCGATCGCGATGCACGCCGAACACGCGCGGCTCGTGCAGCACGATCTCCGCACTGCCCGCGGCAGTGCCGCCCAGCGGGATGGTTGCGGTCGCCTCGACCCAGCGCAGCTCATGATCAGCGCGTGCGCCGGTGCGACCCGGCTCCGGTCCACCGACCAGCCAGCCGCCCGGACGCCGCACTTCCACGCGCACACGCACTGCGCGCTCCGTCGAGAGCGTTGGCAGCCCGTCAGCGCCGCGGTCCGCGCCGAACAGCACGAGTACGACGTCGCCGCTTATCGTGATGCCGCCGGCGCCTGCACGGATCGGGATGCGAATGCCCGCGCGCGTGGCATCGACACCCGGGAACTCCGTCTCGAGCAGTCGCACCGCGCGTGTCGAGAGTCCCGCCGCGACGACCGCGGTGACTGCGCGGCGCACCGCTTCCTCCGACAGGACACCGAACAGCGCGTGCACGGCGAGTCCTGCGCGCGGCACGGGCACACCGGCAGCAGGTGGCTGCAGTTCACTCGCGGGATCCGCGAGGGGCAGCAGGTCGAGGAGCCCCGTGACCAGGTCACGCGCGAGCGCCAGATCGGGATCGTCGGTCTCTTCCTCGTCGGGCGCGGGCATCAGCGCCTGCAACAGCCGCAGCGCGTCAGCGCCTGGCTGCTCGTCGAGGACACTGAACGCGACGGGGCCGAGTGGCGTGCCGAGTGTGACGACAGCCGTTACGTGCGCAGTGTCGTTAGCCGCGAGCAGTGCTGCATGACCGGCTTCGGCACTGGCGACGAGCGCGAGACCGCCGCTGACACCATCGAACGCACCGAGCACACGGGCGAGGCGGCGCGCCTGACCCGTGACGCCGTCCACGTCGCCGGTTGGCAGTCGCGCACCGGTGCGGTCCGCGAGCGCAATGAACCACGCGCCGTCTGCTGCGCTCGGAAGCGGGAACGAGGCGGGCTCGCGAGCCGGAGCGCGCAGGTCGAGCACTCGTTCCGGCGGCGCGTCCGGCCACGGTAGTGCCGCGTCCTGTGCGACCACGGCGATGTGCACGGTCGTCGCGGGCGTACTGCCGAGTGTTGCGGCGACGTCGAGCCCGGTGCCGAGCGTGTGTGCCGTCGCATCGATGACGCGATGGACGAGGATGCCCGCAGGATCGGTCGCGGGTGGGACGATGCGGCCGTCCGTACCGCGCCAGCGCGTGATCAGCGCCTCGAGACCCAGGTCGATGTCCACGCGACCGGCGACGAGCGCGTCCACGCCGGCCAGCGTGTACGCTGCGTCGTGCAGTGCCGCATCGAGCATGGACGGTGGCAGTGCCGGGAAGCCCGGTCGCCAGTCGCGCACGGGGTCCGGCACGCCGGTCTGCATGACATCGCGCGGACCGACGGGGCCGAGCCACGCGGCGAGGTGCGGCGCATCGTCGATCGGCAGCAGTGGCAGCGACCACGGCAGGTTCGGCCGGCCCGCGCCGTCGAGGAATCCGAACGATTCGCTGTTACCGGTGAGTACGCGCGCAACGGTCGTGAGCGCGTCCATGATGGCAGCGCTCTCGTCGAGCAGCAGCTCGCCGAGCCAGCGGCGCAGTTCGGTTTCCGCGTTCGCCTCGAGGTCGGCGAGGCGCAGACGCGGCCGTTCGATCGAGGTCGCTTCGCGGAACGACCAGCCGAGCGTGTCGAGCAGGTCGCGCACCCACGGTACGGGCACGACCGTGCCGAGCACACCAGCGAGCGTCTCGAGCGCAGCCCAGCCTGCGGCATCGAGCGCGATGCTGCCGTCCAGTGCGATCTCCGGCAGATCGAGCGGGATGTCTATGCTGTCTACGCGCACCGCGAGATTCGGCGCGACAGCACGCGCACGTACGCCCGCGTCCGGCGACCAGTCGATTGCGAGACCGAGGTGGTCCGCAGACAGCTGGAGCGGACCGAGTTCGATCTCGAGCCCGGGCGTATCCGTGCCGGTTACGGTGACGCGCAGCTCGACGCCCGGCGCGAACACGACGCCGCCGTTGGCGAGGTCGAGGCTCGCAATGCCGACGCGCAGTCGCGTCCCGACGCGTGCGCACTGCGCACCCAGCGAGTCGTCGCTGTACGCTGCGGCGAGTGCGACCTCGAGCCGGTCGCCACCGTCCTCTGCCCATGCGAGCAGATCGACCGGCCCGACCAGGCGGATGCGCCACGGGTCCGGCCGCGTTCCGGATCCGTCGATGGCCGCACTTGCGACGGCCGCATCCGCCAGGAGATCGCGCAGCGATTCGAGCAGCTCAGGCACTGCCGCAGCATGGTCGCGCAGCACTGTGCGCCAGTGCGAGCGCACTGCGACGAGCGGGTTCTGCAGAAACGCACCGAGGTCGAGCGTGGGTACGGCGGGATGCGAGGGCGGTGCGCGCAGCCCGAAGATCATCGAGAGGACGTCGCCTGCAGGACCGAGCCGGCCGAGCAGGTCGTCGGCGGCGTCGCTCAGGACACTGTCGACCGATTCTGCAAGTGCGTCCGGCGTGGAAAGATCGAGCGTCTCGTATGTGTTGCCCGCGATCGTGACGTCGTCTGCGGCCAGCAGAAAGACGGGCCGCCGCTGCTCGTCGAGTGCAATCCCGACGCGCACGGCGTCGATGCCGGGATCACCGGTCAGGATCGCCGTGCCGCTGCCGTCCGCGCGGCCGAACAGGCCGAACACGGCCAGACGCGGCACTGCGAGCGCGTCGCCCGTCGCGAAGTCGAGACGCAGCAGATCGACTTCCGCGCGGCCACGC
>CAYLME010000218.1:0-5213 GCA_964384585.1 uncultured Gemmatimonadaceae bacterium
CGCGCCCCAGTGGCGCGCATCGAACGCCTCGAGTGTAAGGCGGTCCGTACATGGGGACGGCACCGGACGGCCGCTCGGATGTGGCGCTTGGAAGAGATCGCCGAGCGATTCGGCGGGATCGGTGGTCACGAGGTGCGTAATCTCGCCCGCATCGGCCGCGGCGAGGGCGATCGCTCCCGCGGTCGTGGTCTTGGCGACACCGCCCTTGCCAACGACGAAGATGCACGAGTGCTCATCCGTCGCGGACAGCAGGGACTGCAAGGGATTACTCCCAGTCCAGGTTCAGATCGACCTCGACACCGCCGCGGGGGTCCGCCAGCCGTGGCCCGGCAGGCTCCTCCGCGGCGTCCGCCCCGGGTGGATCGGCCGCATCGGCGTCCGGGTCACGCTGCACCCGGACCGGCCCGCCCGACACGCCCATGCCGAGCCGTTCGCGCCAGTCGCGGATCTCGCGCAGGCGCTGCATGAGGGCGGCCTCGCGCACCACGTACTCGTCGTCGTCGATGTCACCCAGCTCGAGCTGGAGCTGCAGCTCCAGCAGGTCCGCCTTGACCGCGGAGTCGTCGGTCAGCTCCTCGCGCACCACGCCCTCCACCTGCCGGAGTGAGAACTCCGTAAGGAACTTCGGGCCGGTATAGGGCCAGAACAGGAGGTGCTTCAGGAGCCCCATCGGCCCCTCAGGCGTCCGCGCGCTCCAGGCGCAGCTTGATGTTGACGAAGTTGTAGGGCGGCCAGGGGCCGGTGTACTTGAAGGAGATCTGATCCTCGTACTTGCTGCTGAGCCGCTTGACCGCCTCGTCGAACTCCTGCTCGCGCGAGCGATCGACGAGGTAGGCGGCGTTCATGATCATGCGGTCGCCGATCGGCTTGTTCGACCGGCTTGCGACCGCGACCGGCTTGAGCGACTCGTGGATGTCGACGACGTACCCGTTGGCACTGTTCTCGAGCGCCGCCTCGATCAGCCGGCCGAGCTGCATGCGCGCAAAGTAGGTCGAGCTCTGCGCGTTGCCGGTGATCTCGCTCTTCAGCCGGTGGATCTCCTCATCGCTCTCCTCCAGCCGGGAGATTACCTTGTCACGGTCCCAGAGCACCTTCAGGCCGAACTCGATCTTGTCGTTCATCTTCTCGAGAACGTCGTCGAAGGCCCGGTACGTCGATTTCAGGAGCTCGATGATGTCGTCGCGCGTACGGAAGATCGTGCCGAACGACATCGGGATGACCGTATGCTCCCGCATGACCGTCTCATTCACGAGCTCGTGCGCGAGAACGTTCTCCCGGGTCGGATCGTAGATCCGGATCGGCGTGTCGCTGACGATCGCGGCAAGATCACGATGGTGTACGGTGTAGACGCGGTTGCCACCGTCACCGATGCCGATCGGGCCGAAATCACGCTCTTCGGCCAGCTTGATGATACAATAGACGTACTTGCCCTCGTCGCTCGTGGCGATGCTGGGCGTATCGGGGCTCTGGTCGGACTTGTTATCCATGGCTCACGACGTGCGCGGTTCGGCAACCCCGCGCGGGTATGGTGTGACGACATCGATCGTGCGGTCTGGCGGATTGACGACCGCAAGTTATTTGTAACTGGCGCTCATGCAAGTTGCGGGCACAGGTCTCGACAGGGAGACGATGACCGGCCCGCGGATTGCATCGCGCGCATCACACGCACGAGGCGGCTGCGGCTGCGGTGAAGGAGCGAACATGAAGCCATCGCGGTGGATAGCGGCGGCGGTACTCATCTGGACTGGCGCGTGTGCATCCATGCGCTCGGCATTGCCCGGAGCGTCTCCGGCAGAGGAAGTACGCTCTGCGCTGGCGATGGCGGAGGCGGGTGAGCACGCAGCGGCGACAGCGGTGCTCGATGCGGTCTACACCTCGCACTGGAACAGTGAGGCCGGGCTGCACGCGCTGCTCGGCCTGGCAGCGATCTCGCTGGATCCGCGCAACGAGAATCGATCCCTGTGGCAGAGTGCGGACTATTCTGCACGCCTGATCGGCCTGCCGAACGCGCCCGGGTACCTGCTGCCGGCCGCGCGGACCATGTACCTCGTTTCGATCGAGCTTGGCGCACTCGAAGAGCAGCGCCAGGCCGCGGAGGCCGCACGCGACACGGCCGAAGCCATCGTGGCGCGCACGTTGCCCCGCTATTCGGGACAGACGGTGCCTGCACAGCTGTCGGCGCTCGCGCGCGAGCGCGATCAGCTCGTCGCGCGCATTGCCGGTCTGGAGCAGGCGCTCTCGGACACCACGGCGGAGCTGGAACGCGTTCGTCGCACCCTGAAGCCCTAGGCGCATGAGTCTCCGAACTCGGCTGCTGCTGACCCTGGCCGGCATTGCACTGCTGCTGACACTGCCCGCGATCTACGGCATCACGCAGCATCGGCGCCTGGAAGACATCGTGTCCGTCAACCGCAACCGGCACCAGAGCGCGAGTCTCGCACTCGGCCGGCTGCAGGCGACGCTCGTCGAGCTCGACCGCGCAGAACGATCCTACATCGCTACCTTCGATCCCGACGCGCGCACCCAGATCGACAGCGCATTCACGGCCGCACAGACCCACCTCGAAAGCCTTTCCGCCTCCGGATACAGCGAGTCAACCGACCGCGTACCGCTCGACTCGATTCGCAGCGAGACCGCCCGCATCCTCGCGCTGATCGACGCAGACAGCGCCCAGATGGCGACGGCGCTCTTCGAGCGCGTGAAGCCGCTCTTCCTGACCGCCGCCGCAGCACTCGACGGCGTATCGGAGGAGATCAGATTGCGGAGTGATGCGGACCTGAGCCGCGCCGGTGACATCAGCGAGGCGGCGTCGGCAACGACGCTTCTCGCACTGCTCGTCGCGCTCGTGTTCACGATCCTGCTCGGCGGCTGGCTCACCCGCACGGTGTTCACACCGATGCACCGGCTGGGCGAGGCGCTGACGAAGGTGGCCGACGGCGCCCACCCGGCACCGCCCGACCTGCCCTACAACCGGCCGGATGAGATCGGCGACCTCGCCCGCTCATTCCTCTGGATGAGTCAGCGGCTGCAGGAGCTCGACCGCATGAAGGCCGAGTTCATGAGCATCGCCACGCATGAGTTGAAGACCCCGATCAACGTGATCTCAGGATACGCAGAGCTGCTCGACGAACGGCTGCTCGGGGAGATCACGGACAAGCAGGAAGTGGCGATCGCGTCGATCCGCGAGCAGACGCGCACGCTCGCGCAACTCGTCAATGAGCTGCTCGATGTCAGCCGTCTCGAAGCAGGCGGGCTGCGGCTGGAAATCCAGTTCGTGCCATTGCGCGAGATGATCGACAGCGTGCAGCGCGCCTTCGACGTGCTCTGCCGTCAGAAGGGCATCGAATTCGACGTGGACGTGGCCATGAACGTGCCGGATTCGATACCGGCTGACGCGATCCGCCTGCGCGACCAGGTGCTCGGCAACCTGATGTCGAACGCCATCAAGTTCACGCCGGAGGGCGGCAGCATACGACTGAGTGTGCGGCGCGCACCGGACAGCATGGTCGTGTTCGAGGTATCGGACACGGGCACCGGCATCCCCGACGACCAGCGTCGCAACATCTTCGACAAGTACTACCAGGTGGGTGAGGCCGCGCGCAGCACGGGCGCGGGACTGGGTCTCGCGATCGCGAACGACGTGGTCGAGGCGCATGGCGGCCGCATCGAAGTCGAGAGCGAGGTCGGCAAGGGCACGCTCTTCCGCGTGTGGCTGCCCGCCCGTACGGAAGCACTTCCTGCCGCGGCCGTAGCCGGGGAAGGCGCATCCTCCGCGAATGGCTGAGCCCTCCGCCTGGGATGCAATCGTCGTGGGCGGCGGCATGGCGGGACTCTCCGCTGCGCTCTGGCTTGCGCGCTACCGCCGCCGCGTCCGCGTCTACGACAGCGCCGAACCGCGTAACGAGGAAGCCTGGGCCGTACACGGCTACCCTGGCCTCGTCGATCCCACGCCGACCGAGCTGCGTCGCCGCCTCTACGAACAGGCCATTGGTGCCGGCGCCGAACGCGTCACCGAGCGCGTGACGCGCATCAGTGGCGCACGCGACGCATTCCGTGTCGAGACGGAGGCGGGTGACATCGCCGAAGCCCGCCGCATCGTGCTCGCTTACGGACTGGTGGACGAGCTGCCGGCCATTCCCGGCCTCGAAGCGTACTACGGTACCTCCGTCTTCCACTGCCCCGACTGCGACGGTCCGTCCGTGCTCGGCTGCCGCGTGGGCGTGATCGGCGCACATCGCGCCGCCGCCAACCTTGCGCTCTACCTGCAGACGTGGGCCGATGAAGTCATGCTGCTCACGAACGGCGAGGAACCGGCGCTGACCGACAGTGCACGCAGTGTGCTGACGGACGCGGAGATCCCGCTGCGGCGCGAACGGCTGACGATGGTGCACGGTACCGGCGCCAGGATCTCGCACATCGATGCCGATCCGGGCGAACCGATCGTACTCGACGCCCTCTTCTTCGACGTCGGCACGCGTCCGCGCAGCGACCTCGCCGAGCAGCTCGCGTGTGCGCGCGACGACGACGGCTACGTGGATGTCGATCGCGGGCAGGAAACGTCCGTGCGCGGCGTGCACGCGGCCGGTGACATCACCGGACACCCGCACCTCGCCGTGACTGCAGCCGCCGACGGGGTGCGGGCCGCGCTCAGCATCCATCGCAGCCTGCTGCCGGACGCGAGACGCGTGTGAGCCCGCGGAAGCCGAATCCTGCCGGGCCGGCCGAACGGGCGTCGCAGCTGCAAACGTTGCGGTCAACCTGTGCACGGGTTGCAGCGCCAACCCACCTCATCGTGCTCATCGCGGCAGCTGTACTGCCGCTCGCCATCCGTGTGCCGCAGGCTGCTGCGCAGGACCGACTGGAAGGTCCGGTCGATGCGACCGCACTGAGACAACCCTCGCCGTATCTGGCGCACACGCACTGGGCGGCCCGCGCGCTCGCCCGGTTGAACGCCGCAGGGTTGGGCCTGCCGGGATACGACGCCGGTCGCCGGACGCCGCGGCTCGTCGAAGTCGCCGTCACGTTCGAGCGCGCGGCGACGGAAGCTGCCGATCCGGCGCTGCAGGCACATGCCGCCGCGTGGCTGCGGCTGCTGCAGGATGAATTCGGCCGCACACCACTGACGCAGCCGGCCGCGAGCGCGGACGGGGCGTACGCGCCGTTCGGCACACTGAGCCTGGCAGCCACGGCGTCGCATGCTGAAGGAGGCGTCG
>CAYLME010000219.1:0-5169 GCA_964384585.1 uncultured Gemmatimonadaceae bacterium
CTCGTCGCGCTCGGCGCCTCGGCCATGCTGATCCGCCACGGCGTCGACCGCCTGCGCGACCTCGAGGCCCAGCAGCTTCAATGAGGCCACGGCTTATTGCCGTGGATGACCCTGGCCCGTACCCAGTCCGACGCCCGCACCCAGATCGCTTCAATGAGGCCACGGCTTATTGCCGTGGATGACGCCAGTGCGACGCGCTGCGTTTGCTACACGCAGCAGGGCTTCAATGAGGCCACGGCTTATTGCCGTGGATGACCAGCAGCAGAACACGACGACCAATAACACGACGACGCTTCAATGAGGCCACGGCTTATTGCCGTGGATGACAGCCCCTCGCGAAATCGCCTGTTTCTGCTGAAGATTTGGCGCTTCTTGCGAGGGCTGTGTGCGCATACGTTCCTAGGCGTTCGAGTCAAGCAGAATAGTACCCGGCAGCTGGGGGAAATGCTCCATGTTTTCAATTCCCTGCGACGTTGCGAGCGCTGGCCGAGGCAATGCTTGGCACTGGAGCGCTCGCGTCCGCTCGGCGGGAAGGAACGCGGCCTCGGAGGCGTCAGACGATGACGGAGGCGCGTTCGACCGGGGTGAAGTTGCGGCCCAGGCTGGTGATGTGAGGCGCCACCCTGTCGGCCGGGCCCACGTCCATGAGGACGACGTGATCGTCGGCGTGATGGATCATGCCGTCAAGCAGAGCGATCAGTTCGGCATGACGTTGCCGGTTGAGTCGGCATTGGAAGACGGAGAGCTGAACCCACTCGCCATAGCCTTTCATGATCCTGAAAATCCGCCGCCAGCGTTTCGGGTCGCGGATGTCGTAGGTCACGACGTATAGATGCTCGTCCATCGGTTCACCGTGTCGTGAAGTTCGGATAATCCGGGATTTCGCCCAGCAGATAGCGGGCGAGCAGCCGAGCCTGGACTTCCAGCAGCCGCCGGTAGCTGATGCGGTAGCCGAACAAGGGATGCGTGATCTCGTGGCCGAGGCGCCGATCGAAGGTGGCGATGAAGCGCTTGCGACCGTCGGCGCTCAGCGCCACGCTGCCGGCTGCGCGGATGAAGTCGCCCGGCCCGAGTTCGCCGTTGTTGATCGCCTGGATCACGCAGGAATCGGCGATCAGGGGGCGGAACGGCTCCATCATGTCCAGCGCGAGCGCCGGGCGGCCGTAGCGCGGTTGGTGATAGAAGCCGCGGTAGGGGTCGAAGCCGACCGCCGACAGCGTCGTGGTCCACGCGCGTGCGAGCATGCTGTAGGCGAAGGAGAGCAGCGCATTGACCGGATCGGTGGGCGGGCGGCGGTTGCGCGTGGTGAAGT
Source organism: uncultured Gemmatimonadaceae bacterium (assembly GCA_964384585.1). GTDB lineage: Bacteria > Gemmatimonadota > Gemmatimonadetes > Longimicrobiales > RSA9 > DASTYK01. The sequence goes on from CAYLME010000219.1 coordinate 1,313, forward strand.
CGAACCCCAGCGCGGCGTTGGGTGAGCCATCTTCGGGCGTGGTGCGGAGCAGTTTGCCGAAGCTGCCGAAGTAGCGTGCGGCTGCGGAACCCTCGACGCCGAGCAGTTCCTGGATACCCGCGGCGTGCTCGGCGCGTCTGACGTCGGTGTGCAGCGCGGCGACCAGATCCTCGGGCTTTTCCTCGTCCTTCCAGTTGCGACGCAGCAAGGTGCGGCAGTTCTGGATCTTGGCGACGACCAGGTTGCGGGCGAGGTGGAGGCACTGCCGTTCGTCGAAGCTCGCGCGGTACTGGGCGGTGCGGATCTCGACGTTCTTGTGTCCGGTGCCGACCGTGTGGCCGATGAACCAGCCGCCGTAGGAATGCCAGCTCACGGGGATCTCGCGCTGCATCAGCTCTTGCAGCGTGGGCGTGGTGATGTAGACGTTGCCCATGACGACGACCTGGGAGACATCGATCAGGCGCACCGTCTGCACCTTCTCGTCGTCGACGCTCACCTCCAGCGTCTCGCCCCGTTTCGCGAGCTTGCCGCCGCGCGCCTGGATGTAGAGCGGCAGCGCGTCGTCGCGCGCCACGGCCAGCGGCCGGGGGGCGATCTTCTCGTGGCGGATGAAATTGACCTCGTCGGGCAGGCAGATGCCGACCAGCGAACAGCGCGGGCACTTCGGGCTGTCCTCCAGCGGGGCCGGCATCTGGCCCCCTGCCGCGACGAAGCGCAAGCCATCGACCGCAGCGCGCGCGAGGGTGCGCAGTTCATCGTCGAAGGGCACGGCAACGCGCTCCCGCGATTCGGCGAAGTAGAGCACGCCTTCGTCGCAGCGGTAGCCGTGCTCTTCCAGGATCATGCCCTGCACGCAGAGCTGCACGCGCTCGGGATCGTAGGCGCCCCGCGCCACATGCGGGCGTTTGCCGCGCTTGTAGTCGACCGGGGTGGCGTGCTCGCCGTCGCCTTCTACGAGGTCCATGCGTGCGATCAGCCCGAGCCGTTCCGACGACAGGGTCACCGAGCGCGCATGAAAACGCTCGCCTTCGGCACCGGCGTCCGCATCGGGCAGATTGCCGCCGGGCCTGTCCACGCGACGATGGCGGTAGCGCCCGTCCACGGTGTCTGAAGACTCGGACCACTCGCCCTGCACCCACTCCAGGTAAGCCAGGCGCGGGCAGTACTGGTATTCGTTGACCATGCGTGCCGGCAGCAGTGGCATGTCACCGCCCTGGGCGGGAAAGGGCAGCGGGAGTTCCGGTTGTGGGGCGTCCATTCCTTGGTTCCTCCGGTTTGCATGCATTGGCAGGGCGCCGCAGCGACCGATCGCGGCGGTCTTGGCGAGCAGGCGTCGATCAAGCTGGCCGGCGAGGGAGATCGCCGCAGGGAGAACGGCTGGCGCGGTGCAGGGGATGTGGTGGGCGCTTCGCGCGCAATGAGGCCGCGGCACCTGAGGGAAGGGCGCCGCGGAAATGTAGTCCGGATTGTCAAAGAGCTTGTTCGGTGTGGAGTCTGATCGTCAGGTGCGGCGCAATCGCTTGCCTGCCGCTGTCAGGCGATACTTCTGCAGGCGACTGTTGGGTTTTTCCGGGATGGTCGGCGTGATCGCACCGCGCTGGACGAGCCGTCGCACCGCCTCGTGCAGTTGGCCGGATGGTCTGTTGCGGCCGAGCGCGCGTGCAAGCTCGGCTTTACCGAGGGGGCCGGCGCACAGTGCGGCCAGCACTTGCGACTCTAGCGGCGACTCTACCGGCGACTCTACCGGCGACGACGAGACCGTATCGTCCGGGATCCGCCACTGCCAAAGGAGGCGTACGCCGCCATCGAACTCGACTTCAGGCGCTGGCGCACCGGCTTCGTGGCACGCATCTCGAATCTTCTCGTAGCCGCGTCCCCATGCCTCGATGAGCCCCGCACGAAAGAAAGTGTTGGCGACATCGGGGTTCGGGGGTCTCGAGTCGTGTGGCTGCAGCAACTTGTCCGCAGTCCACGTTGGTGGCAACTCGCCGGGATTCCAGATGCGCAGCTTGTTCCGATAGATACGAATCTGGATAGGCGTACCCGAGCTGTAGTCCTTATGAATCAGCGCGTTCAGCACTGCTTCGCGCAGTGCCTCGCGTGGGATCGGGAAGGTCTCCAGGCGCTGCAAGCCCTCATAGCTGATCCATGCCACCATGTACTTCGTGCGCAGCAGCTCGACGGTCTGCTCCATCTGCGTGAAGAGGTCGCCATGCACCTCGTCGTGAAAGGCAAGGTCGCTCTCGCTGCGGAACATTCCGATCTTCACATCCGCGCCGGTGAACCACCGTTCGGGGTCTTCATGGAACAGCAGGAGCGCCGCGCGCTTGAGCATTCCAGCCTCGGTGAGTCGAAGTCGCTCCACCAACTCGGCGCGGCTTGCTGAAAGTGCCCTCGGCGGAAGCCGATCTCCGCTCCTCGCGTGCTCCTTGAAGCGCTTGAACGCGATCGAGCTCAGGTCCCGGATGCCGACTCCGGGCACCGGCGCGTTGTCCCAATGGCGTCCGAGCTTGTGCAGCAGGAAGGCCGACAGGGCATTGCCCGTGAGGTGCTGCTCCGTGCTGCCCGAGCGGAAGTGGTATTCGCCCCGGTAGCTGATGGGGGTGGGGGATGGCTCGACCTCGATCTCGACCAGCATCCTGCCTTCGGCTTCCACTGCACGCACCGGCGGGATGATGCCAAGGGTGTCGCGAATCTTGTTCGGCAGATCGACGAGCAGCCGCTCGGCATCGGCTGCGCCGATCGGCACGCCCTTGTCGTTCCTGCCGATGACCAAGGTACCGCCATCGGCATTGGCGAAGCCGCAGAGCCAGCGCAGGTAGTCGTCGCGCCAGGATTCCTTCCATTCGACGAGGTGTGTTTCCGGGGTCACGGTGTGGGTCCGGCTTGATCGTCTGTTTCGGCTAGATGCGGTCTCGCAGCAAACAGACCACCACCGTAGTGCATGTTCCTGCCGAGCAGAAGAGGCCCCGACACGGCGACCGCGAATCGTAGCGACAGCTCTTCACTCGCAGCGGGGCGACGCTCCACCACCAGCGGAGCAGGTAGCCCGCGCCGCCGAACTTCCGCCGTCACGTCGCTCTGCAGGGAATCCGCACCATTGCGCTTGGCGTGCCTTGTGGCCACGTAAGGCGATCTGGCAACCCATGCGGTTGCTGCGGCAAAGAGCGGGTCGGTGTTCATATCCACGGGTTCCTGTGCCAGCCGCAACTTTCCGTTGGGGCCGGCGCGCAGCACGTCGAACCCAGCGAGTGCTTGGGCCAGTATCTCCAGGTGATGGCGCTCATCCTTCGAAGCTTCCCGGTGTTCGATGATGTGCGGGGCGATGATCAGCAGGCGCTTGCGTTCCAGGTCGGGCACGAAGGCGAGGTGGGCATGTCCGCCACTGCGCGCCGGTTTGCCGTCCGGCTCATGTCCGGTAAAGAACAGGGCCAGGTCCGCCGAGCTGTCGAGTACTGCCTGCACCCGAGCCATCACTGCGCGGCGCAAGGCACGTGCCACAGCAAGCGGCTCGGCACTGGCAGCCATGCCATCCACGATCGCGAATGCGAATACGCCTTCCGCCTTGCGCACCGGCGCCATCAGGCCCAGCCCCAGATAGCGCCCGCTGCCCAGCACGATGGGGCCATGGACCGGCTCGGCAAACTCGATCTCCGCATGCCATAGCTGATGTTTGGAGAAGCGCGTCCCGTCTGCAAAGGCTTCGGCGCGCTCGCCCCTGGCCTCGAAGGGTTCGCGCTGCACATGCACATGGGTGATGCGGTCGCGCAGCCCGGCGTGACGCAGCGCCTGGGCGATCTCGTGACATGCCTGCTTCTGCTCCGAAGAGTACTCTGCCCCGCTCTTCCCCTGCTCAT
>CAYLME010000220.1:0-5133 GCA_964384585.1 uncultured Gemmatimonadaceae bacterium
CCACTGCCGCGGCGGCGGCGGGCATCGATACGTGTCTGCGGATCGGTGTCCATGTGGGCGACGTCGTGCAGTCGGAAGATGGCAACGTGTTCGGCGACGGCGTGAACACCGCGGCGCGGCTGCAGGAGATGGCGCGTCCATGTCAGATCGTGTGCACGCAGGACGTGTGGCGGCATCTGCGGCCGCGCGGTGAGTTTGCCTTCGACTCGCTGGGCGAGCGGCAGCTCGAGGGCATCACGGGACGGGTGTGGGTCTTCAGTGTGCACGATCCAGCGGGCAGTCCCGAGCTGGGCTCCGAGCCCCTGCCTGTGTGGCGTGCCGCGCTCATCCGGTTGGCGCGCCTGGGCCGCGTCCTCATCGCCTATGTAGTAGCCTCCCTCATCACGTGGCAGCTCGTGCACGCGCTCACCACGAAGCTCCTCCTGCCTGACTGGGTGGAGCCGCTCGCGATCGCGCTGCTCGTCGTCGGGCTGCTCGTCATTCTGGTGACTGGCTGGGTGCAGGCACGGCCGACTTGGGAGCGGAGTGTTCAGCAGAAGCCCGCATGGGCCCTCGACCTGTCGGAAGCGGTCGAGGAGCTTCGCCACCAGCGTATCCCCGAGCTCACCTGGCCGCGCGCAATCGTGGGTGGTGTCGTGGCGTTTGGCGTGCTTTTCGGGATTGCGCTCGCCTACGTCACGCTGGGCGACGCAGGACTGATTCGGCCGGGGCGCGCCATGGCAGAACCGGCTCGCGCGGTGGCGATCCTGCCGTTCGAGACTTCCGACGGACTCGAGGGATGGGGCGAGGGGGTGCCCGACCTTCTCGCGCTGACACTGGGCGTGCGTAACGACCTGAGTGTGATCGATCCGCTCGCCGTCATGAGCCGCGCTGCTGACCGCAACAATCTCGACACACCGCAATCCGCGCTCGAGCTCGGCCGGTCACTCGATGCGCGCTACGTCCTCGCGGGCAGCATTCAGGGTGACGAAGGACGCCTGCGTGTTCGCACCTCGCTCTACGACGTCCGCACCGGTGAGCCGGTCGGCTCGGTCGAGGAAAGCGCCGCTGCCGACAGCATTGCGTCCCTGACCGACCGCCTGGCCCTGGGGCTCGCGCCCCTTTTCGGGGAGGGCGGCCCCGGCACCCGGTCGCTGGGCATCGGCACGCTGACGACCCGCAACCTGTCCGCGCTTCGTGCGTTTCTGGAGGGTGAGCGACTGTATCGTGCGTCCCGCTTTGACGTGGCCCGGCACGCCTTTGCCGAAGCGGTCAACGCGGATCGCGAGTTCGCGTTCGCGCTCTATCGCCTCTCGCTCACCTCCGCCTGGGCGGAGCCGCCGCACGAGCCTCGTGCGGATGATCGCGCGGTGCGCGCCGCGCGGTACGTCGAGGGACTCCCGGAACGACAGGCGCTCCTGATCCGCGCGCACGCGCAGGCCGGTGCCAACAGGTCGCAAGCCATCGCGATACTGCACGAGCTCACGACCCGGTACCCGAACGACGTCGAGGGCTGGTTTCTGCTGGGCGACGCGTACTACCACCGCTATCGCAACACGCGCGCAGATTCGGCCCGCGCCTCTGCTGCCGCGGCAGACTCGTTCCGGATCGCGCTCGAGAACGGCCTCGCGCTCGATTCCGCGTTTCTGCCGCTCTACCTCCACCTCATCGAGGACGCACAGCGCCGCGGCGACCAGGCGGTCATGCGCAACCTCCTGGCGGCCGTGAGGCGCGTGGCCCCGACAAATCCGCTGCTGTACGGATTGAACCTCGTCTACAGCCCCGGCACCGCAGGAGGCGACGTCACGGAAGTGGCCGCCGAGCTGGCGAGCGACGTGTCGATGCCGTCCGCCTCGGAGCCGTCAGACGATGGCGCTGCCGCCCCCGCGCCCGAATCAACGCGACGTGCGGAACGCCGCGATCCTGCGACCCCTTCCCGCGACAGCCCGGACCGCAGCGGCTACGATGCGCTGCTTCGGATCACGAACCGATCGAGAGCGAGCGCGCTGGAGGCAGGCGCGTCAGCCGGTACACTCGGTTCCGCAGACGCGTTGCGCGCGCGCGCGGCGACGGCGGCCCGCGACGGTCGCCTCTCCGAGGCGGAGCAACTGCTCGAGCAGGCGCGCGGCGCGTACGACGCGGCCCGGGTGGGCGCCGTGTGGGAGGCCCGTCTCGATTCACTGCGCGACATGCTCGCACCGCTGCGCGCTGCAGCAGCGGGCGAGGCGCGCGACCAGGGTGAAGCATGGGAGACGCGTGGGAATCGGGCCGCGGCGGACGGTCGCTTCGTCGAAGCGATGCAGGACTTCGAGCGAGCACTGCAGGCGTATCGCGTGCCGGCCCCGGCCCGTCGCGTTGAGGCCGAGCCCGCCCGGGTCGCACGGGACGAACGCCCGGAGGTGGCGGCGGCGCTGCAGCGGATCGCGCGCGCGATCGAAGCCGAGAACATCACGGCGCTGCTGCAGCTCTGGCCGGCACTCAATGCGCAGCAGCAGTCGAACTTCCGTACCATGTTCGCCGCCACCCGCGACATCCGCGTGTCTTTCGACGTACGCTCGATCGACATGCAGGACGACCGCGCAACCGCGTCGGTGCTCACGACCTACAACTACTTCAATGAATCGGATCGCGCGCCGGCCAGCGCGAGCTTCGAGCAGACGCTCGTTTTCACGCGTCGCGATGGAGACTGGGTTGTCACCGGCAGCCAGTGAGTAGCCGCTCGTCCGTCACACCCGCCCCTCACCAGCTTCCCTCGCGCCAGCCGAGTCTGGCTCCGGTGCCGTCCCGCACCCCGTTACTGCGCTAGCGCCCGTACTCGATGCCGAACGTCGGGATCACGCGTGAGCGCAATCCGCCGTTGTTCAAGGCCACCAGCGCGTTCGCGACGATCATGATGCCGGAGCCCGTTCGGAACTTCATGCCGATCGCACCGTCGATGATATCATCGCGTATGTTCGGAATGTTCGTGCGATTGATGACGCGGTGATACGGCACATGGATCTCGAGCGGCTCCGGGAAATCCACCCGTTCCTCGTCGATCAGGAACGTCGAGAGCAGATCCACGGCAAGGGTCGCCCATGGTGAAAAACGGTGATCGAAGCCGAGCGCAAGCTCGACGCTTCCACCGGGATTGCCGCCTCGGTGGAGATAGCCCGCGTTCAGGTGAGGTGAGAAATCGCCGAACGTGCCGGACATGATGAGAAGGCCGCGGCCGCCGAGCTCGCCGTTGCCAAGGAAGTCTTCCTCACGGCCGGTCGGGATCCGGGCTTCTCCGAGTACCGCAACGTCCAGCACCTCGCTCCGAAGCAGCCGGACCTTCATCCGCGCCGCCAGGTCACCGACACCGGACGTTTGGTCCACCACGCTCGTCGCCGCGTCGAGTACCGGCTGTTCCTGCGTTCCGCCGAAGAAGTGGAATACGTTCGGATCGCTCGGAATGATCTCTGCGCGCGACGTGCCTTGCAGCTTCACCTGTACGACCGGCACGGCAAGCGCGAAGTCGAGCCAGTCCGTCAGGCCCACTGCTGCGTACAGCGCGAACACATCCGCCTGGATCCCCATGTCGAGCTTCAACTCGATCACGTCGTGCTCGAACTGCGGTACGCCGAACTCCGTGCAGTCGCCACCGAAGATCTCGTCGCACCCGGGGAAGTCGCTGTTCTCGTGAACGAAACGGAGGATCACATCGTCCAGCGGGACCCCGCGCATCGACGAGAACGACAGGCGCGAGTAGCTCACACCGGCGTTGAAACGACCACGGCCGAGCGTCGGCGCCCGTTCCGCGAAGATCGGCCCGAAACTGCCCGACGTCGGCGTCGGCACACCCCCCTGGAATACGAACGTCCGACTGCTCACCGTCGAACTCAGCGGGAAGTGCGCGATGTTCGCCGCAATTGCCGCGTTGAAGAACTCGAGGACGCTTCCGTTCGCCTCCGATTCCGATGGAATGAAATGGTCGCCGTGAACCTGGGTGTTCGGAATGCCGGCCGACCCCCCGAGGAAGAGGGGTCCGTGGCTGCCGCTGAACACGAACAGCCGGTTCAGGGCGTCACGCATCGTCTGCGCAGACACCGGCGAAGACTGCGCCGACAGCAGTACCATGATGCAGACAGCAACGCCAGCGACTCGCATGCAACCTCCACGGTCGGGATGGGGGAGAACCGCGGACCAGAGGCGTGGGAACGCCAGTACAATGAATGCGCCCGCGCCCGTACGGCATGCAAGCATTTCGCTGTCGCGCACACCAGAAAACACGACACGCCGGCTGCGCTCGGACAGCTCCCGCGCGGGTTGCGGGATGGCGTCATTGCCGCTAAAATTCTTTGCTCGGCTGGTTCGGCGTCTGTCGCAGTGCATGGGCCGAGCGCCCGTAGCTCAGTTGGACAGAGCAGCGGCCTTCTAAGCCGCGGGTCATAGGTTCGAATCCTATCGGGCGCGCTGGACATGGTGAGCGTAGCTCAGTTGGTCAGAGCGCCGGACTGTGGCTCCGGAGGCCGGGGGTTCAAGTCCCCTCGCTCACCCTCTCCGCCCGACCGGGCGGATCACAACCAGGTTCCGCGTCCGTAGCTCAACTGGCAGAGCAGGGGACTCTTAATCCCAAGGTTGAAGGTTCGATTCCTTCCGGGCGCATGGGGCAGCAGGTGCGAGCGTCGCAATCGCGACGCTTTTTCTTCGCCGTTCTGCCGGCTGGTTAATCCCGACAACGTGTGGGGCATACTCCCGCATGAACCTCCGGGGCAGATCGGTTATGATGGTGGCGGACCTCGTCGAGGCTGCACGGAGCCGCCCGGAGTGGCGCCGGCACGCGGTGTTCCAGCCCGGTCAGAAGGCGCCGGTGTCGCGACGGTTTCGAGGTCGCGACCAGCCGCTCTCGCGAGCGTCGCCGGTCGTCCCCGACGGGTGCCCGCCTCGCGATACGGTCGCGTGACGGAAACGACGCCACCACTTGACGTTTTGTGCCTCAGCTGTTAAGCTTCAAAGCTGGCCACCAACATAGGCCAACGCTCTTTGACAACTCGGGTTTCGGAAGATTTGGGCGGCCCTCGAATCGGAGCGCACTACTTCGCTCCGGAGCAGTACGAGGGATACCAAAAGTAGATTGATTCCGAACGTTCACAGAACAACACGTGAGCGTTTCGTTGATGAGAGCTGTAT
>CAYLME010000221.1:0-5075 GCA_964384585.1 uncultured Gemmatimonadaceae bacterium
TGCTTGACCTGCTTCGGGTCGACCTTCGCCTGCTTCAGTGCCTTGGCATTCACACCAGGGATCATCTTCAGCAGGCCCTCGAGCGGCCCCATCTTCTGGAGCTGCCCCATCATTACGAGGAAGTCCTCCAGATCGAACTTGCCTTCCTTCGCAACCTTCTTCTCGAGCTTCTGCGTTGCTTCGACGTCGAGTGCTTCCTGCGCCTTCTCGACGAGCCCGACGACGTCGCCCTGCTGCAGGATGCGACCCGCCATGCGCGACGGGTCGAACACCTCCAGCCCGTCCGGCCGCTCGCCCACACCGACGAACTTGATCGGCACGCCCGTGACGCCACGCACACTCAGTGCAGCACCGCCGCGCGCGTCGCCGTCCATCTTCGTCAGGATGACGCCCGTGAGCGGCACGTTCTCGTGGAAGCCCTGTGCAACACGCACCGCTTCCTGGCCGATCATCGCGTCGATGACGAGGAGCACTTCCGTCGGATTCGTCGCCTCGCGGACGCGCTTCAGCTCCTGCATCAGCGCATCGTCGATCTGCAGACGACCCGCAGTGTCCAGGATCAGAGCGCGATGCCGGCCGCGCGTCGCCGCCTCGAGTGCGGCCTTCGCGAGCTTGCCGACGTCCTTTTCCGCGCGGTCCGAATAGACCGGAACGTTGACCTGCTGCCCCAGCGTCTCGAGCTGGTCGATCGCCGCAGGGCGCTGTACGTCCAGCGCCGCCATCATCGGCTCACGACCCTCGCGCTTCAGCCGCTTCGCCAGCTTCGCGGCAGTCGTCGTCTTACCCGACCCCTGCAGACCCGCCAGCAGAATCACCGTCGGCCCGACCGGCGCGACGCGAATGCCCTCGGCCCGCTCGCCCAGCAGCGAGATCAGCTCGTCGTGGACGATCTTGACGATCTGCTGCCCCGGCTGCACCGACTTGAGCACCTGCTCGCCGAGCGCGCGCTCCTCGACCTTCGCGAGGAAGTCCTTCGCAAGCTGGAAATTGACGTCCGCCTCGAGCAGCACGCGCCGAACCTCGCGCAGTCCCTCGCGGATCATCGGCTCGGTCAGCAGCCCGCGCTGCCGGAACCGGCCGAGTACGCCATCCAGTTTTTCCGAAAGTTCCTCGAACATCACACTCTACTGCTGTCGGTCGGGTCTGGGCCTAGCCAAGTATTCTAGCCTGTTTCCGGGGGTTGCTCAAGGCTGGGGAACGGCGGTTTCGCCACGGAGGACGCGGAGTTCGAGCGGGGCTGGCCGGAGAAGGGCTGTTCGGGTGACGCGCGACGCTACCCGTTCTCGACCGTCGCGTACGCCCGAATCGGGAAGCTGCCCATGCCACGGACGGGTGCCGGGACCGCCGTGAACCGGAAGCCGGCATCCGGAAGCCCTTCCAGTCCGCGCATGTGCTCGACGATCGGGATGCCCGCGCCCAGCAGGATCGTGTGGACGGGACGGTGGCCGCCGGTGGTGTCGTCGATGTTGAGTGAATCGATGCCGACGAGCGCCACCCCCTGGTCACGCAGGAAGGCGCCCGCGTCTTCGGTCAGGAACGGGTGGCCGATGCCGTAATCCGGTGTCTGCCAGTGGCGCGCCCACCCGGTATGCACGAGCACGGCACGCCCGTCCAGATCCAGTCCCGCGAACAGGCGTTCATCGAGTGAGCGCCCGTGCGCCTCTGCCCGCACGACGATGCCCGGCAGTCCCGCGAGCCCCGCCAGGTCGAGTGCCGCCACATCCCGTCCCGTTTCGAACCGGTGGAACGGGCTGTCGATGTACGTGCCCGTATTACCCACCATGTCGATGCGACCAATGTGGAACTCCGTACCCTGCGCGTACACCGCCCGCGACGCCGTGCGGCTCAGGTGATCCGTGATCACCGGCGCCGGCAGGCCCGGGTAGGTGACCATGCCGGATTCAATCGTGTGGCTCAGGTCGATCAGCTGGCTCATGCAGGGCCATTCAGGTTCAGCGAGCGATCGCAGCGCGGAGAAAGATGAACTCCTGTCAGCTGACCGCGATGATCTGTTCGCGGCGCGTGCCCACTGACACGAAGGCGACCGGCACGCCTGTCAGCTCCTCGAGGCGATGCACATACTCGAGAGCGCGCGGTGGCAGGTCGGCGATCGTGCGTGCCTCGGACGTGCTGCTCTTCCATCCCGGGAACGTCTCGTAGATCGGCTCGACGCGGTCGAGCACGCCGAAGTCGTAGGGGAAGTGCTCGTACTCCCTGCCATCGGCGCGGTAGCCGGTGCAGATGCGGATCTCGTCGAAATCGTCGAGCACGTCGAGCTTGGTGAGGGCGAGGCCGGTCAGGCCGTTGACGAGTGCGGCGTAGCGCACGACGACGGCGTCGAACCAGCCGCAGCGGCGCGGACGTCCGGTGGTCGCGCCGTACTCTCCGCCGATCTCGCGCAGGCGCTCACCGAGTTCGTCCGTGAGCTCGGTCGGCAGCGGCCCGGAGCCGACGCGTGTCGTGTACGCCTTCACGACGCCGAGCACGGAGTCGATGCGTGTGGGTCCGATGCCGACACCGGTGGCCGCGCCGCCGGCCGTCGTCGATGACGAGGTGACGTACGGATAGGTGCCATGATCGACGTCGAGCATTGCGCCCTGCGCGCCCTCGAGCAGTACGCGCTCACCGCGGTGCAGCGCCTGTTCGATCTCGAGGCCGGTGTCGGTGAGCAGGGGCAGGATGCGTTCGCGCAGCGCGAGCGTGCGCTCGGCGACCTGGTTCGGATCGACGGGCTCCGCGCCGGCCGCACGCAGTTTCTCGTTCGCGCGCTCGGCGGCAGCAACGATCAGGCGCCGTGCGCGATCGACGTCCATGAGGTCTGCCGCACGCACGCCTGCACGCGCGATCTTGTCCTCGTATGCGGGGCCGATCCCCTTCCCCGTCGTGCCGATCTTCGCTTCACCGCGCTTCTGCTCGTGCGCACGGTCGAGCGCCTTGTGATGCTCGAGCAGCAGGTGCGCGCGCCCGCTGATACCGATCTGCGCTTCCGCGTGAATGCCGCGCTCGTGGAGCGCATCGAGTTCCTGAAAGAACTGCTCGATGTCGAATACGACGCCGTTGCCGAGCAGGCAGCGCGTGTCATCGTAGAGGATACCGGACGGGATCTGGTGCAGCACGAACTCGTCGTCGCCGACGTGCACGGTATGCCCGGCATTGGCGCCGCCCTGGTAGCGCGCGATCACGGCAACGTGCGCGGCGAGCACGTCAACGATCTTCCCTTTCCCTTCGTCGCCCCACTGTGCGCCGACGACGACGCGGCAGCGTTCCGTCATTCCCGCTCCTGAACGTGCAAGCCCGCTCCACGCGCTGCGGCGCGGGAGCGGGTCGATGGAGTCACTTTTTCAGGTTTAGTCTAGGTCTGGGTGCCCATGCCCGCCACCCCGGGCCGGGGCTGCACATGCGCCGGCTCAGGCGGCCGGAGGCCGGGCGTCCGCTTCGCGGGTGCGCAGCTGGCCGAGTGCCGCGCACAGCAGGTCGATACACTGCGTGACACCGGCACCGCTGACGTGGTCGGCTGAATCGGCGGGCCGGTGGACGCGATGCAGTGAACCCAGCGTACCACGCATGACGCTGAGTGCGGGTGTGCCCGCCTTCACGATCGGCATGTGATCGAGCATGATGCCGAACGGCACGTCGCGACGCTGTGCGTCGAGGCCGAGTGCCGAGGCGGCGCCGAGAATCGCGGCCGCGAGGTGCGGAGCAAGGCCGGCGGGCCGCGGCCATCCGAAGCGTTCCGCAACGATGAAGGTGCCCTCATCGTCGATCGAGTCGACGTTGATGACCCCGAACACCGGTGGCAGGCGCGGCGCGATCGCGCGTGCCCCGGCCAGTCCCAGTTCCTCCGCGTCGGTGATCAGGAATGCGACGTCCGTCGCATCCTTCTCGCGCGCGGCAATGCCGAGCATGGTCGCGAGGCCGCTCGCATTGTCGAGCGCGCCGGGCGAGTAGTCGGCCGCCCACGACACGACCAGCAGCAGCCCGCAGATGAACGCGATGATGCCGGTGAACAGCACCGCACCCGTGCCGACGAACCGCGCGAGCGACAGGAACGCGAGCACGCCAAGTACGATGAACGCGAGGATCGCGATGACGATCACAGGTCCACGGAACGAGAGCGGCAGAAACTGCGACTTGCTGTCACGGTGCGCCATGAACACGTAGCGCGGCCGCGCGCCCGGCCGCTGGATCCAGAGGTTCGTGGCCTCACTGCGTCCCCACGGAAGTTTCTCGATACCTTCGCGACGCATGTAGCCGGCAGTGATCAGCATCAGCAGCAGCGTGACCACGAGCGTCGCAAAAGCGCCCGCCGGCATGCCACTGATGAGCAGCAGCATGGCCACGAAAACGCCGAGGGTATAGACCGCCGCGATCTTCGTCACCGAGAAGCGGCCGGCAGTCATCGAGAAGTGGAATGGCAGGTCGCGCACCTGGAAGCCGAGCGACTCGAAGCGCGCGCGCAGGTCGGCCTCGACGCCGTCCGCGCCGGGACCGCCGGTCATGCGCGGCCGTGCGAGCGCACGGATCACCGCGCCCGCATCGAAGGGATTACTGTCGTGGGTCTCGCGCCTCTGCGCCGCAGCGTCTTTCGTTCGGGGTTCCATGTGCTCTCAGCGAGTGACCGCGCCCGGCCCAGCGGCCGGCGCCCGCACCCGCTTCTGCAACCCCTGTTCCGCGTGGCGGTAGCCGCGGCCGCCGATCCACCTGTTCGCCGCGGGGGCTGCCGGGGCGGGCAGCTTCAGGTCGCGGTCAGCTGTGCCGCCTTCAGGGCAGCCGTCACCTTCTGCCGGTCCTTCGCGCCGAGCGGCTGCAGCGGTGGGCGCGGCGCACCGCCGTTCCAGCCGAGCTCGTCCAGCGCAGCCTTGACCCCGATCGCGCCGAATGTTGCGACGATCTCCCTGTGCAACGGCGTCAGCTGCTCCTGGGCCCGGCCGGCGCCCTGGGTGTCACCGTCGCGGAACCGGCGCACCACCTCGGCCGCGAGCGCGGGTGCGAAGTTCGCAACGGCGAGGATGCCGCCGACGGCGCCGAGCTCGAGTGCGGTGTAGAGCAGCGTCCCGTTGCCGACGAACAGACGG
>CAYLME010000222.1:0-4954 GCA_964384585.1 uncultured Gemmatimonadaceae bacterium
CAGCATAGGGGACAGCAGGCTTCGGGCGGAGGGAACCATCGCGGCTCGATCTTCCGGCTGCACGTCGGCGCATCAATGATAAGAAGGGACAAGGACCTGCTTGAGGACCTGGGCACCTGGGGGATCGGACAGTCAGCGCCCAAGGAGATCCGGGAGCGGGAGGCCGCGCATGAAAAGCGTGTTTCCGCTTACATCGGCAAAATGTCCATTCTTTGGCTCGACGTCGGGGATGAGCCTGGGCCGCTCAGCCAGCGCGCGTATATCGAGCGGAATGCAATCGCGCTTCTATCCAACCATCTGTCCCCACTCGATTACCCGAGCGAGAACTGGCTGGGGCTCTATAGCCCCCGCGAAGATATTCGCGCAAGCGGTCTGTGGAACGTCAATCACGTTCGCGAACAGTACGATCCGGCGTTTCTGGGCGTCTTCGAAGGCCTTATTGATAGAATGGAGGGAAGCGATCCAGCACCGCGCCCTCATCCACAAACTGATCGTACACGATGACACTCGCCCCATCCCGCCCCTTCACCGTTGCCACCTGGAACATGGACCACTGGAAGCGCCCGGTCCGCACCCGCGAGCAGGCCTGGTACTTGGTTGCGCGGGATCTAGGTGTTGACGTCATGCTTCTCCAGGAATGCGTTGCTCCCACCGGCATCGCTCGTGATCGCATTGTGTATCGCGAGATCGGCGGCAGCCGGCCCTGGGGCTCTGCAGTCGCAGCGTTTGGAAGCGGTATTGGCGTGGAAGAAATCGGTGCCGTTCGCACGCCCTACGGCTCTACCCGCTTCCCGATGCTTGGGACGTACCCTGGTGCCGTGATCGTCGCGCGTGCCCTGTTACAGGATGTGGGGCCAATTACCTGCGTCAGCGTTTATGGATTGATCAACGTTTATTCACAGACGACGATGTTGCGCATTGTCGCGGATCTGATCCCACTGTTTGATTCGCCGCATGGCGAGCATGTGGTGCTGGGCGGTGACTTCAACCTTACGACGATGACGAGCCCGGAAACACCGGAGCTGCGTCGATACGATGCTGTCATCCGGGCGGTTGAAGCGCTCGGCCTGCGCAATCTGGTTGAAACGGCAGCCGAGCGGCCGGCGCAGATCGAGAACTGTCGGTGCGGCGCCGCGGAGTGTCATCACATCCGCACATTCACGCCGACTGGAGGACAGCTCGACTTCCTGTTCGCGACGCCAGAGCTGGCACGTGAGTGCGTGAAGTTGCGGCTCGAGGAAGAGCGAGCGAGCGAACTGAGCGACCATGTGCCGATCATTGCCGAGCTCGCACTGCCGCTCGGGCGGAGCTACGAGAAGTGGGATCCGGATACGTTCGTCGCAGAGGTGGCAAGGCGGCACGGAGCGGAAGTGGGCCACGTCGCTGGTGCGATTGTCGCCTTTGCGCAGGGCAAGCACGAACGCCTTCGCCGCCAGGGCAAGGCGTACGCGGTTCTCGACCGGCTGCCTACCTCAACGGGTCCGGAACCGGAGCTCTGGGTCCAGCTCGATCTAAGGCACCCGGAAGGCCTGGCTTACACCATAAGCCTGACCGCCGATGGGAAGATCGTCCTACAGTTCCAGTACATGCGGGAGCCGCCATTCGACACTGAAGTGGGGCGTCGTGAGCTATGGCGGGAGATCAACAGCGTTCCGGGTGTGACTCTGGAGGGTCGGCTGAACGGACGGCCGTGGTTCCCGATGCAGGCCATCGCGCAGGAGGATCGGCTGGAGCGATTTCTAACCGTCCTCGATCGTTGCATCGATCGGATCACGGATCAGCATGTACGGCGGGATAGTGATTGAATTTACAGCGGCCGAGCGAATGCTCGGACAGGCGTAAGGGCAGTAAGGTCTGGGTTGGTGATAAGGAGCTGAAAGGCTCTGCATGAGGTCAACAGTTATTTGGAGATCGTATGCCGGGATTCTGGATGGTTCGCGCTGGTGGTGGTGGGCATCTCGCGGCAGAGTTCGAAGAGCGGTCGCTCGTCGCGATCGGCTGGCCCGCCTTGGGTGACCTGTCGAGTGTCACGACACTTGAAGCAATGCGGAAACGGGTGAGGGAAGCGTACCCGGAACACAAACCAGGTGCAGCCATTAATGCCGCTGGTGTCCTCTACAAGTTCCGCAATGGCATTGCGCCCGGGGATCACATCCTAAGCTACGATCCTGAGCGCCGCATCTACCTTCTGGGGCGGGCGGTAGGCACCTATGAGTACCGTCCCGAGATCTTCGCGGACTACCCGAACATCCGCCGGGTTGAATGGAAGCGTGAGGTCAGCCGGGATGATCTGTCGACTTCGACGAAAAACACCCTTGGCAGCACCCTAACCCTGTTTGAGCCAGGCGTAGCTGTACTTGAGGAAATCATGGGTGCGAAAACCCCGCATATCTCCGAAGAGGTCACGGCCACGGAAGAGGTCCAGGAAGAAGAATCTGAGGTCATTTACCGGGATACTCTCAGCAGAGCGCACGAGTTCATCAAGGACCGCATCCTGTCACTCGACTTTGAAGAGATGGAAACACTGGCTGCGGCCGTCCTCCGAGCCATGGGTTACAAGACGCGAGTCACCCCGAAAGGGCCTGACCAGGGCAGAGACGTCATTGCCTCGCCGGATGGCCTAGGGTTCCAGGCTCCGAGAATCATCGCAGAGGTAAAGCACCGACCGAGAGAGGCAATGGGAGCAGAGCGGATTCGCGGATTCCTCGGCGGCCTTCGCTCTGGTGATCGTGGGCTGTATATCAGCACTGGCGGGTTCACCAAGGAAGCGCGCTACGAAGCCGGACGTTCCAATATTCCGGTCACCTTGGTGGATTCCGATTATCTGGCGAGTCTCGTCGTCGAGCACTACGACAGCTTCGACAACGAGGGGCGAAGCCTCGTGCCATTGAAGAAGGTATACTGGCCAATACCGTGAACTCGAGCGATCCATCATGACAGATCAGGCCACCGCGCTTGATGCAGCAGTGCGTGCCGCGGCGTTCGAGTTCCTGCGAACTCAAACCGCAGTGCACGGCGAAATCCTATCTCGCGATACACTCTCCGCCGGCTTTCAATTCAACGGCCAGAGAGTCCCATTGCTCGGTCCGCAGGGTATCTTCAAGCCTGCGGTGCTGCCAGAAATGCCGCTGAGCTTCACTACCGTACCGCCCAAACACGGCGCGCCGCCTCCGTACGACGACGAGCTGGGTCCCGACGGGCTGCTCCGGTACCGATACCGCGGCACCAACGCCAATCACCACGAGAACGTGGGGATGGTCAAGGCGATGCAGCGACGGGTACCGCTCGTATACCTGTTCGGCATCGTACCCGGCAAGTACATACCCACCTGGCCAGTCTATATCGTCAACGCGGATCCGCAGCGTCTAACTTTCCACGTTGCCATTGAGGACAAGCGCTTCGGGGCGGGGGAGATGGCGCAGGTAGAGCCGGAGATACGGCGCTCGTACGTGACGCGGCTTACTCTGCATCGGCTTCACCAGGCATCGTTCCGGGGGCGCGTGCTGCAAGCCTACAGGGAGCACTGTGCGATATGCAGGCTGCGGCACGTGGAGTTGTTGGAGGCGGCTCACATTCTGCCCGACGGGCATCCCCAGGGTGAGCCGCTCGTCGCCAACGGGCTTGCGCTATGTAAGCTCCATCATGCCGCGTTCGACCGACACATCCTGGGCGTGAGTCCGGATTATGTCGTTCATATCCGACGCGACATTCTGGAAGAGATCGATGGACCGATGCTGCAGCACGGCCTCAAAGAAATGGAAGGTCGCAAACTGGTCGTCGTACCAGGTGCACGGGACCTGAAACCCCGGCCTGAGTTCTTGGAGGAGCGGTTCGACCTGTTCCGAAAAGCTGGCTGATCAGCACTCGTGATGTCAGTCATGCCAGCGCACCCTCTCTCTCGTACCCGCAACATGTTCAGCGGAGCGACCAATCCGTGACACCACCAGACCATCCGCGCCACCTCCTCACCGTCTGGAACCCCGCCTATGCCAGCGACGCGCTCGACGAGCACCTGCGCGTGCTGCTCCACTGGGCGCAGGAGCACCGCGCCGGCACAGCCGACGAGGACGACGTCTACGTCTGGTGGGGCAAGGTGCGCTCGACGCGTCGCGAGCAGCCCCTGCCGCACGCCGACCAGGTGCTCGCGATCGACGAGCAGATCCAGCGCGGCGTCGAGACGCACCTCTACCTGACCGACTACCGCTCGCTCTACGTCGGCTGGATCCTCGAGATCACTGCCGACGATGTGCTGCGTGAGATGGAAGGCGAAGCGGAGCACATGCCGTCGTACTACGAGGGGCATCGCGTCGACTTCTGGTTCCGGCTCCAGGACGTGCGCCGCATCGTCGCCGACGACACGCCGGCTGTGATCCAGGAGCTCGGCAGGCTGCGCAACGTCAACTACCACGACCGGCCGGTCTCGCTCTACGGCGGGATGGTCGACCTGCCGCTCGTCGTCACGAGCACGGACGGCGCGAGCTGGTTCGGCGGCTCCTCGGCGCTGCTCGACGAGCAGCTCTGGGCGGAGCGCGACGCGGAGCTGCGCGGCGAGACGGGGCGCATTGCACACGAATTGCGCGACAACCTGTTCGGTCAGGCGGTCTGGACCGCGCTCGATCCGACGACGCGCACCTTCCTCGCCAGCGGCGACGCCGTGTTTCGCGCGCGTCGCGACGATCCGGCCTTCGATTTTGCGACGGCTGCTGTCGAGTACGCGAAGGCGGTCGAGACGGAGCTGAACGCGCTGCTGCTGCCGGCGCTGCGGCCGGTCATGCGCGGGAAGCCGACATCGGAGCGCGAGGTCACGCTGAACAGCCGGCGCATCGATCTGAGTGACGACGTGCCGCATCTCGGCCTCGGCGAGCTGCTGCACCTGCTCGCGCACGCGGAGCACTTCCGCAAGGCACTCCGCACCGCATTCCCGCACGACTGGAAATGGCTGCAGGGCGAGCTG
>CAYLME010000223.1:0-4952 GCA_964384585.1 uncultured Gemmatimonadaceae bacterium
GCCACGATGACGCGCGATGACCTCGCCGCATGGCACGCTGACGTGATGAACACGTCGACTGCCTGGTGCTTCGTCGTCGGCGACATCGATGCCGATCGCATTGCGGACGCTGCTGCTTTGCAGCTCGACGATGCGCCCACGGCGTCCGCTGACGAACGGTGTGGAGCGCCCGTGCGCTGGCCCGAATCGCCGGCGCGCGCCGTCGTACAGCTGCCGCGCGCGCAGACGGCGATCGCGATGGCGTTTCCGGGTCCCGTGCGCGGCGAGCGTGATGCGGACGCGCTCGCATTGCTCGCCAGTGCGATCGGCGGCCTTGGCGGCCGACTGTTCGAGGAACTGCGCAGCCGGCAGTCGCTCGCGTACACGGTGTCGGCCGCGCCGCTGTCACGGCGCTACGGCGGCTCGTTCCACGCGTATATCGCCACGGCGCCGGCGCGCGAGGACGAGGCGCGGGCGGGCCTGCTGCGTGAGCTGGGCGAGCTCCGGACGGCCCCGATCGGTGCCGACGAACTCGAGCGTGCGCGCCGCTACATGATCGGTGCCCGGCGGATCCGCAGGCAGACCAACGGCGCACAGCTGTCCGATCTGATGATCGCCTTGCTGATCGGGCGTGGTCTCGAAGAGCTGCGCGACTACGAACGCAGGCTGATGGCGTTCGATCCGGAGGCGCTGCGCGCGGCGGCGGAGCGATGGCTGGCCGCAGATCGCGTCGTGGAAGGCGTGGTGCGTGGCAACCCGGAGACGTCCGGGGAGGAGGCGGCGTAGCGGTCAGCCGGCGCGGGGGCTATTCTGGGCGGATGGCGTGACAGCGGGGTCGCGCCGGTGCGGAGACGAGGGAATGGGCTACGAATTCGAGCACGTGCAGGTCGAGATCGAGGACGGCATTGCCGTCGTTCGTGTGAACCGCCCCGACAAGCTGAACGCGCTGAACGCAGCGCTGATCGCTCAGCTCGATGAGGCGTTTCGCGCGCTTGCCGCGGACGACTCCGCGCGCGCGCTGGTGCTGACGGGTGCGGGCGAGAAGGCGTTCGTTGCCGGTGCGGACATCGGTGAGCTGGCGAAGATGGATCCGATCGGCGGCGTGCGTACGTCGCGCCAGGGCCAGGACGCTTTTCGTTTCCTCGAGCGCATGCCCAAGCCGGTGATCGCTGCGGTAAACGGCTTCGCGCTGGGCGGCGGTCTCGAGCTCGCGCTCGCGTGTCACCTGCGGCTGGCGAGTGAGAACGCGAAATTCGGCCTGCCCGAGGTGAAGCTGGGCATCATCCCGGGCTATGGCGGCACGATCCGGCTGCCGCGCCTGGTCGGAAAGGGTCGCGCACTCGAGCTGATCCTCTCGGGCGAGATGATCGATGCGCAGGAAGCGTACAGGATCGGGCTGGTCAACCGTGTCGTGCCGCAGGGCGAGCTGCTTGATGCAGCGCGCACGCTCGCCGGCAGGATCACCGCGAACGGACCCGTGGCGATTGCGCTCGCGCTCGAAGCCGTCGAGAATGGCCTGACCGCCACGGCGGAGGATGCGCAGCGCTTCGAATCGAACCTGTTCGGCCTGCTCGCATCGACAGACGACATGCGCGAGGGGATGGGTGCGTTCCTGGAGAAGCGCAAGGCGAACTTCACCGGGAAATAGACGCGCGCCGATCCGGCGACTCACGCATGGCTGCAGCATCCTCGATATGCCGCGAGCTCCGGCTGCGCGACTACCGCAACTTCACTGAGCTCGAGCTGCAGTTCCCTGCTGCCGGCGCCGCAATCATCGGTGAGAACGGTGCCGGCAAGACGAACCTGCTCGAGGCGATCTACTACCTCGAGATCTTCCGCTCCTTCCGTGGCGCACCCGACGAGCAGCTCGTGCGCTTCGACGCGCCCGCATTCCATCTGCGCGGCCGCTTCGAGGACACACAGAGCGGCCGCATCCAGGAAGTCACAGCTGCATACGAGACGAAGGGACGTCGCAAGCGCGTCACGCTGAACGGCGCCGAAGCGGAACGGCTGAGCGAAGCGATCGGCCACGTCGGCGCGGTGATCTTCTCGCCATCCGACGTTTCCATTGTTGCCGGCTCGCCTGGCGAGCGACGTCGCTACCTCGACATCGTGCTCTCGCTCCACGAGCCCGGCTACCTGCACGCGCTGCAGCGGTTCCGCCAGGCGCTGCGGCAACGCAACTCGATGCTGCGACAGGGCGCGCCGGCCACGTTGCTCGAGGCGTGGACGGAGCCGCTGCTCACGCCCGCCACTCGTGTCATGGCCGCCCGAGCGCAGTGGGTCAGCGCATACGCCGCGCGCTTCGCCGAACGGTATGCCGCGATCAGCGGCGGACTGCGCGCCGAGATGCGCTACGCACCGGGCGGGCGCATCGATGCGTCGGTCGCAGGCGACGCCGCAGCGCTGCGTCCCGCGCTCGAGGCCGAGCTCGCACGCGTCGCCGGACGCGAACGCGAGCGCGGCATGACACTCGCCGGACCGCACCGCGACGACCTCGCGATCCTGCTCGCGACGGACAACGGGCCCGTCGATCTGCGCAACTTCGGATCGGGCGGCCAGGTGCGTACCGGAGTCATCGCATTGCGACTCGTCGAGACGGAATCACTGCGCGCGGCGAGCGGGCGCCTGCCGATCATCCTGCTGGACGATGTCTTCGCGGAGCTCGACCCCGGCCGTTCGCGACGCATCCTCGAGCTGCTCGAGAGCGAGGAGCACGGCCAGGTCATCCTGACCGCACCGAAAGCGTCGGACGTTGACCTCGGCGCGCAGGGTAGCGGCTTCGTCTCCTCGCTGGCCTCGTGGCGCATTGCGGGCGGACGCGTGACGACATGAACAGCGCGTGCAGGCAGCAGAAGGTCACGGAATGAGCGAGAAACCCGTCAAGCTCGGCGACGCACTGCGCAAGTTCCTCGAGGAGTCGAAGGTCGGCGAGCGACTCGAGGAGGCGGGTATCGTGCCCGAATGGGCCGAGCGGGTCGGACCGCGCATCGCCGCAGTCACGACACCGTTGCGCGTCTCGCGCGGTACACTGCTCGTTGCAGTGCGCTCGAGTGCGTGGCTGATGGAGCTGCGCCTGATGGAACGGGAGATCGTCCGGCGTCTCAACGAGGGCCGCGAACGCGGCCACATCGAGAAGATCCGCTTCGTCATGAGTGATACACCACCCGGGAAGAGCGAGTGAGCAGCAAGGCACGCGAGGGCGCTACATCAGAACGGCCGAACAGCAGCAGCGAAGCGAGCGAAGACGAAGCGCTGGAAACGACGCGGCTCGCAGCACGTGGAACGACGGCCGCAGCAGTCGCGATCGCATTGACGCACGGCATGAACGACATGTACTCCGCGTTCCTGCATCCGCTGCTGCCGCGCATCATGGATCGGCTGGGACTGAACGTCGCACTCGCAGCGACGCTTGCAATGACACTGTCGCTCGGCGGCTCGCTCGTACAGCCCGCAATCGGCCACCTCGCCGACCGCTACGGCCGGCGCGCGTTCGTCGTGATCGGACCGGGGATGACCGCGGTCTTCATGTCGCTCATCGGTGTTGCACCCTCGTTCATCGTGCTCGCCGTCTTCCTCGCGCTCGCGGGACTCGGCAGCGCCGCGTTCCACCCACCCGGCGCGGTGATCGCAGCATTGAGCGGCAGAGGCAGCTCGCGCGGCGCACGCTACTCGTTTTTTTCGTTCTCCGGTGCGCTCGGCTACGCGATCGGGCCGCTCGTTGCAGTCGCGATCGTCTCACGCGGCGGCATGGAAGCGCTGCCGTACGCGATGATCCCGATGCTCGTCTACCTGCCGATCGTGTTCCTGCTCGTGCCGTCCGGCGCGCACGAGCGCAGGCAGGCCCGGCATGGCCATGAGTCGATCAGCCTGCGACGTGCACTGCGCGGACCGCTCGCACTCGTGTTCGGGGTCAGTGCCGTGTCGGCATTCATGCAGCGCGTCTACCTGACCATGAAGCCGATCCTCGTCGCGCAGGCGGGCGGCTCGGAACAGGCGGGCGCGACCGCGCTCAGCATCTACCTGGCCGCACAGGCGGTAGGCAGCCTCGCGGGCGGCATGCTCGCCGACCGGATGGACCGGCGGCGCCTGCTGATCCTGCTGAGCGCGCTCTCGCTGCCGGCACACGGACTCGCGTTCATGCTGCCGCCCGGCAGTGCAGGGGCACTGGTCGCGACCGTCACGGCCGGCTTCCTCAACATGGCGCTGCTACCGCCGCTGGTGCTGATCGCGCAGGAGCTGCTGCCGCGCGGCGAATCACTGGGGTCTGGCATCGCGATGGGCGCGGCGTGGGCGGCGGGGTCGGTGGCGGTGCTGGGGATCGGCGTGCTGGCGGACCAGATCGGCGTGCTCGGAGCGTCGATGGTGGCGGTGCCGTTTACGGGGCTCGGGGTCCTGTTCGCGTGGAGGCTGCCGGCGGACGGGACGCGGACGGGTTGAACGGACTTGAACGTCGGGTGAGGGTGGGGGAACGGCGGGGCAACAGGCGGGCGTGAACGGCGGGCTGGAACGGCGGCCTGGATGGCCGTTGTTCCGCGTGCGCGGGCGCGCACGCGTGTGAACCCGCGCGCGTGACAGGGGTAGTAGCAACGTCTGGCAGTAGCCCACCGGAGAAGACCAGGGACCATGGCGAAGAACGAGCCGAAGGAAAGCTACAACGCAGGGCAGATCCAGGTATTGAAGGGCCTCGAGGCGGTCCGCAAGCGCCCGGGCATGTACATCGGGTCGACGGGGCCGCGCGGGCTTCATCATCTCGTCTACGAGGTCGTGGACAACTCGGTTGACGAGGCGCTCGCCGGTTACTGCACGCAGGTCGATGTCTCGATCCATCCCGACAACTCGATCACCGTCATCGACGACGGCCGCGGCATTCCGGTGGACCTCCATCCGACCGAGAAGCTGCCGGGTGTCGAGCTGGCCATGACCGTGCTGCACGCGGGCGGCAAGTTCGACAAGAGCAGCTACAAGGTGTC
>CAYLME010000224.1:0-4945 GCA_964384585.1 uncultured Gemmatimonadaceae bacterium
CGCGGGCTCATCGAACAGCGCCGCGGCCCGCTGGCGCCGCTCTTCCTCCTCACGATGCGTGAGCTGATCGACCTTGTTGAACACAAGGATCGTGCGTGCCGCGCCGAGCTCGAGCTCGGCGAGCACGTCGTCGACGACCTGCTTCTGCTCGAGCCAGATCGGTGCGGCCGCATCGATGACATGCAGCAGCACGTCCGCTTCACGCGCCTCCTCGAGCGTCGCGCGGAAGGACGCGATCAGGTTGTGCGGCAACTTGCGAATGAAACCGACCGTGTCCGTGACGAGTATCCTGGTGCCGCCACCTACATCGACGGCGCGCGTGGACGGATCCAGCGTCGCGAACAGGCGATCCTCCACGAACAGGTCCGCGCCCGCAAGCTCGCTCAGAATGGACGACTTGCCCGCGTTCGTGTAACCGACGAGCGCAGCGCGGAACTCACGCGAGCGTCCGCGTCGCTGCGTTGCGCGACGGCGTGCGACGATCTCCAGCTTCTCGCGCAGGTCACCGATCCGGCGGCTGATCAGCCGACGGTCCGTTTCCAGCTGCGTCTCACCAGGGCCGCGGAAACCGATACCGCCGCGAATACGCGAAAGGTGAGTCCACATGCGCTTCAGTCGCGGCAGCATGTACTGCAGCTGTGCGAGCTCGACCTGCATCTGCGCTTCGGCCGAGCGCGCACGTGTAGCGAAGATGTCGAGGATGAGCTCCGCGCGATCCACGATGCGTGTCTTCAGCGCATCCTCGAGGTTCTTGCCCTGCGCGGGCGACAGCTCCTCGTCGAATACGACGAGTCCTGCACCAGTCTGCTGGATCAGCTCGCGCAGCTCGGCCACCTTGCCTTCGCCGATGAAGTACTTCGGGTGGGGCGAGTCGAGTCGCTGTCGCAGTGTGCCGACGACTTCCGCGCCGGCCGTATCTACCAGCCGGCCGAGCTCCTCCAGGTGCTCCGTCGCTTCTTCCGCCGCGACCTCCTTGAGCGGCGCTGCGACCAGAACGGCCCGCTCCCGCGGGGCTTCGGTCGATACCGTGCGATCTATGGTCGTTCTCCTGTTCGTGTCTGCCAGAACAACGTTGCAGCCTCCCCTGCACAGACGCCAGTACGGACGGGTTCGGCCCTGGCGCGCCGCCGTTCCCGGCCGCGGTCACTGGTATGCAGGGCTCCGCCGGCCGATATACGCCGGGCCGCCGGCCCGCGCCGTCAGCGCACGCCGCTCAGCGTGACGCGCCCCTCGTGGCGGTACGGCACCGTGCGCGTGACCGGGTCCTCCACATCGACCCGTCCGCGCACGCGGTACTGGATGACGCCGCGATCCAGGATCGGGCGGATCAGTCCGCCTACCTCGCTGAAGCTGAAATCGATCGGGATCTCGACGTATGTCGCACTGTTGGCCGGCACCCGGATTTCCTGGTCGAAATCGCCGACCGCGAGCTGCCGCCAGTCGACATCGTCGGGTGCATCCGCTTCTGCGACTTCGATCGTGTAGTCGAGCCGCTCCGTGCGCAGGTCGTACCCGTTCGGGTTCTCGACGTGCACGCGCGCGACGAGCGTCCCGCCGCGCAGACCGATCGACTCCAGGCGGAACGTGTCGAGCGTGACGACGGGCTGGCGGAACACGGCCGAGCATGCCGGGGCCAGCATCGCAACGAGCAGCACCAGCGGAAGAAAACGCTTCATGTATTCGTCTCCGTATGACAGGGGGTCACGCGGCCGAATCGCCATTCGCGTGCCGTCCCGGGTACCGCCCGGCACGGCCTACGGTTCCGCTCCCGCGCCGCCGGCATCCTTGCTGTCATCGTCGGTCCGCTCGCCCGCAGCGCCGCCCTGCTCCCTCAGGCGGGCCCACCAGTCCAGCCGCTTCGCGATCTCGCGTTCGTAGGCGAACGGGCCGGGCTCGTAGAACGTCTCGCCGCGGACTTCTTCCGGCAGGTACTCCTGTGGTATGTAGTGCTCAGGCGAATCGTGGGCGTAACGATAGCCCTCGTGGTAGCCGAGCTCCTTCATCAGCTGTGTCGGCGCATTGCGGATGTTCATCGGCACCGGCGCGGCCGGCGTGCGGCGCGCGGCCTCGAGCGCGGCATTCAGTCCGCGGTACCCGGAGTTCGACTTGGGTGCCGTCGCCAGGTAGATCGTCATCTCCGCGAGTGGCAGGAACCCTTCCGGCGGACCGAGCACGCGGAACGCCTCACGCGCGCTGACCGCGATGCGCAGCGCCTGCGGATCGGCGAGCCCGACGTCTTCCGCGGACATCGCGATACCGCGCCTGAAAAGCGCGAGCGGGTCACCGCCGCCGTCAATCCAGCGTGCCATCCAGTAGAGTGCGCCGTCCGGATCACTGCCGCGCAACGCCTTGTGGTAAGCGGAGAGTATGTTGTAGAACTCCTCGCCGCCCTTGTCGAAGCGCGCGAAGCGCAGCTGCATTGCCTCGCGTGCGACGTCCACGCTCAGCGTCCCGCCCGAACCGGCGATCTCCACGGCCGCTTCGAGTGCGTTCAACGCCCGTCGTGCATCGCCGTCCGCCTGCTCCGCAATGAACGTCAGGGCCTCGTCATCGGCACGGATGTGCAGATGACCGAGCCCGCGCTCTTCGTCCACGAGCGCACGCTGCAGGATCGTGCGGACGTCGTCGACACTCAGCGGCTCCAGCACGAACACGCGCGAACGGCTGAGCAATGCACCGATCACCTCGAACGACGGGTTCTCCGTCGTCGCACCGATCAGCGCGATGGTGCCCTTCTCGACGTGCGGCAGGAATGCGTCCTGCTGCGCCTTGTTGAAGCGATGGATCTCGTCGCAGAACAGGATCGTGCCCCGCTGCATGGCGCGACGACGCGCCTCTGCTTCACGGATGATCTCGCGGACGCGGGCCACGCCTTCCGTCACGGCGCTGAACTCGACGAACGCCGCGTTGGTTCGCTCCGCAATGATGCGCGCGATCGTCGTCTTGCCCGTGCCCGGCGGGCCCCAGAGGATGATGCTGCCGATCGAGTCACGCTCGATCAGCTCGCGCAGTGCGCGACCCGGTGCAAGCAGGTGTTGCTGACCGACATACTCGTCGAGGGTGCGTGGGCGCACGCGCGCGGCAAGCGGTGCTCCGGCGACAGGGCCATCGACGCCTCGGCCGCCGGGGACAGCGTCGTCGTGGCCCTCGAAGAGGTCGAACTCGCTCATACCGTGGAATACACGCCGCGTCAGTGGCCGTGCCCGACCAGCATCGTCGTCAGCCAGTAGCAGGCCACTCCGACGAATACGCCGGCCTGCACCCGCCAGTCGTGCGCGTGCTGGGATTCCGGGATCAGGTTGGACGCCGCAACGTAGATCGTCACACCTGCCGCCATCGCCAGGCCGTAGTCCGCCAGCAGCGTCATGCCGGGGGTGATCAGCGCACCCAGAACCGTGACCAGTGCAATCAGCCCGACGGCCAGCATGGTGCGCCGCCGTGAGTTGCCGCTCGCGAGCATCACGCTGGCAAGCGAGACGCCTGTCGGTATCTTGTGCAGCAGCACGGCAGTGAAGACGAGTACGCCCAGGCTGTGTCCGCCCAGGAACGCGCTCGAGATGGCTACGCCGTCGAAGAACGAGTGCGGCAGCAGCCCGACCAGCGCCCACACACCGATGCCCTCCGAGACCATCGCCTCTGCATGCGTTTCTTCGCCGTAATGGAAATGCGGCGTGAGCACGTGCTGCGTGAGGTGCACCAGGAGGTAGCCGAGCAGCACGGCGAGTGCGCCGCCGTTCGCGTTCATTGCGGCGGGCAGCATCGCGAGCAATGCAACGGCCAGCATGAAGCCGGCGCCGAAGCCGACCAGGATTCCAAGAGCGGCACGGCTGACATTGCGCCGGAACGTGACGATCACGCCGCCCAGCACGTCGCCGAGTGCGGCGATCACGGAATAGAGGAGTCCCTCGATCACCGCCCGCTCAACTCCTGTTCGACGATTGCGACCAGCTGCTCGTTCGTGTTCAGCGCGGGATCCTCGATAACGCGCTCCAGCAGGGAATTCAGGATCTCGCCGAACTGCGGTCCCGGCTCGAGCCCGAGCCGCTTCAGGTCGCCGCCATCGATCGCGAGGCCGCCCGTGGTGAGCACCGGCGCAGAAAGCATCACCGCGTGCGCATGACGCCAGCGCGTACAGAGATCGTGATCGCCGCGGCTGACCGGATTGGCACGCCACAGCGCGAAACGCAGCCGGAACAGGTCACGCACACGGTGCGGCTCGACGTCGCGCAGCCAGCGCCGCACACCTGAATCCGGCGCATCGGGAGGAAAGAGCGCGTTCTGCAACCGGACCAGCGCGCCTGTATGCTCGACGTCAGCGTTGGAGGCACGCAGCCGCTTGAGCAGCGTCTCGGCGCTGCGTGCACCCATCTGTTCGTGGCCCACAAAGCTCCAGCCGCCACGCAGGCTCTTCGTGCGCGCGGCCGGCATCCCGATACCGTGCAGCAGCGCGGCCAGGCGGAGCCGTACGCGATGCCGCGGTATGGCATCCACCGCCCGGATCGAAAGCGTCCATACGTCGGGCGCATCATCAGCAGTGCGCACGCCCACGGTCGCGGCCAGCTCCGGGTAGAGCACGTCGAGTGCGGACGACGTCCGGTACAGCTCGAGCGTGCGCGATGCGGCCTTCGTCTGCTGCAGCACCTTCGTCAGTTCCTCGCGCACCCGCTCCACGCTGAGACGTGTCAGGTGCGGTGTCGCTGCCTGAAGCGCCGTCCATGTGTCCGCGTCGATGCGGTAATCGAGGTGACCTGCGAACCGCAGCGCACGAAGAACACGCAGGTAGTCCTCGGCAAAGCGGTCGGCTGCAGTGCCGACCGTGCGGATCACACCTGCGGCGATGTCGTCGAGCCCATCGTAGGGATCGTACAGCTCTTTCGTCGCGGGGTCCCAGGCGAGCGCATTGATCGTGAAGTCGCGCCTCGCGAGGTCGTCTCCGACATGCTCG
>CAYLME010000225.1:0-4856 GCA_964384585.1 uncultured Gemmatimonadaceae bacterium
CTCATGAGTACCTCCGGGCACCGGGGCAGTACCAGCACAGACGGACGTCATAAGCCGGATCCGGCCGGAGGCCGTACTACCACACCCTGCATGAGGCGCGGCGGTCGGAAGCGGCGAGAATACTCGTCGGGAGAGGACCTGCAACGCGGGCGCACGCGGTGGGCGCGGAGCCGGTCCCTTCTTTTGTTAGCACATGAGCACCAGCATGGCAAGTGAGCGGCATGGATCGCGCCATGCTGGGTCGGTCCATGCCACGCGAGTGGATGCGCCGGGCCCGAACGCGGAACGGGCCGCACACCTTCCGGCGTGCGGCCCGTTCCCATCCGTCACTGCTGCACGGGACCGACTACTGTTCCATCTCCTGGCACTCGCGCAGCGCTTCGAACAGCCGCTCGAAATGCTCGGGCCGGTGCGCGGCGGTCGCGCAGAGCCGCAGCCGCGCCTGCCCGGGCGAGACCGCGGGATAGACCACGGCCGACACGAAGATACCGCTGTCGAGCAGCCGGCGCGCCCAGCGATAGGCCTTGAACTCGTCGCCCAGCAACACCGGTACGACGGGTGTCGTGGTCGGCGGTGTCTCGAGCCCCAGCTCGTGCAGGCCATCGATCAGCACACGCGTGTTCTCGCGCAGGCGCTCCATGTGCTCCGGCTCCTCCTGCAGGATGCGGAGCGTCTCCAGAATCGCCGCCGAGTTCGCAGGGGTCAGCGCCGCGCTGAACATGTACGGCGCGGAACCATGCTGGATGTAGTACTTGAGGCCGAGCGAGCCGGCGACGAAGCCGCCGGACGATGGAATCGCTTTCGAGAGCGAGCCGGTCAGGATGTCGATGTCGTGCGGATCGATGCCCTGCGCCTCGCAGACACCGCGGCCCGTCTCGCCGATCGCACCAATGGAGTGCGCCTCGTCGACTAGCAGGAACGCATCGTACTTCTTCTTGAGCGCGATGATCTCCGCGACGGGTGCCTGGTCGCCGTCCATGCTGAACACGGAGTCCACAGCGATCAGGATCCTGCGTGCGCCGCGATTCTTCGCCTGGCGCAGCCGCCGCTCGAGGTCCTCCATGTCATTGTGCTTGAAGCGACGCACGTCGCAGTGCGCCATGCGCACGCCGTCATGGATGCTCTGGTGCGCGTACTGGTCGAGGATGGCGACGTCGTCGGGTCCGAACAGCGACGTGATCGCAGCGATGTTCGCGTCATAGCCGCTCGCGAATACTGCCGCACCGGGCTGGCCGAGGAAACGAGCGAGCTCGCGCTCGAGCTGATGGTGCAGTTGCAGTGTGCCCGTGAGCAGGCGCACACCGCCCGTCGATGTGCCGTAACGATCGATCGCTTCCTTGACCGCGTCCTGAATGCGCGGATTGCCGATCAGACCGAGGTAGCTGTACGTCGAGAACATGATGAGCTGCTCACCCAGGGCCTCCGTCACCGGACCGGCCTTGCACGAGAGCGGCAGCTGATACGTGTACAGCGATTGCGGCAGGCCCGCTTCGAACAGCTCGAACCAGCGCCGCACGTTGGGCACATCGAGCAGCGACCCCTGGCCGATCAGCTCGTCGACCGTCCGGCCGTCCATCCAGCCGCCAAACGGGTCGCGCGTGTAACCGGCCAGATCACCCGCGCCGTTCGCCGACGGAACCACCGCCAGCTCGAGATCGTCAGCGCCCGCTGGCATTCGGGCGGATGGCGACCTTGATGGAGCGGTGTCCGCCTTTGCTGAGGGCGGCGTGAAGCGCTGCACGATAGTCCTCCAGTTCGAATACGTGAGTCAGCAGCCCGAGCGCGCCGTAATCGCGACGGCGCAACAGCTCGATAGCGGTCTCGTAAATGTCCCGACTCTCACCGGCCACGGGCGCCAGACCGTAGGCAAAGATACCCGCCAGCGTGATCTGGCGGTACCAGACGCGGGTCCAGTCCACGCTCGCCTTCGCGGCACCGCCCACCAGGATCAGCTTCCCGCCCTCGCGGGTCAGCGCAATCCCGTCACCGATCGTCGTCTCGCTGCCGACCGTATCGTATACAATCGACGGCCCACCCTCGATGAAACGTGCCGCCAGCGTGGGACGATACGCGACGGCACCCGGCAGCCCGCTCGCCCAGGTGTACAGCTCGTCGCGGCTGCGCAGCATCACGTCCGCGCCGGCGGCCTCCGCCTTCTCGAACTGGAAGTCGTAGCGGCCGAGCACGGCGATCGTGCCCTCGAATCCGACCGCGCGCAGTGCGACGACAGTCAGCAGTCCGATGGATCCCGCGCCGATGACGAGGACGACGTCGTCTGCCGCGGGCGGGTGCAGCAGCACCGGCCTGAGCGCGGAAACGAACGGGTCCGTCAGCACGGCGATCTCGTCGCTCAGCCCATCCGCGCGATGCAGCTGCGACGTGTGAGCGACGAAGCCGTTCGACCATCCGCCGCCGGTCCGCGGATTGAAGCCGATCATCGGGCCACGCCCGACGACGCCGTCGTTCGTGCGGCGGCAGAGGCCGTACTCGCCGCGCGCACAGGGCGCGCAGGGCGGTTCGAGCCCGCGCTGCAGGCAGGACAGCATCGGATTGACGATCACCCGCTCGCCCGCCTGCCATCCGGTCGCGGCCGGGCCCGTCTCCACGATCCGGCCGACGTTCTCGTGGCCGAACACGAACGGGAAGGCGCCGAACGGCTCGAGCGTGAACGAGTCGTGCGCTGTGACCGCGGACAGGTCGCTGCCACAGATTCCGCTCAGCACGGTCTCGACGCGGACCCAGTCCTCGCCGGGCAGAGCCGGTGCGTCGATCTCGTCGAGCGAGACGCAGCCGAATGGCCCGAGCGCCATGCCCGGACGCCGCCTCGAGGCGGCCCGGGTCAGCAGGTAGCGGACAGGACGGTAGTGAAAGCGGACTGCGCGCAATGGTCCGTAGGCTGCCTGCGTCGGGTCAAACGTCACGAATAGAACCCTGTAGTCTAACGCAACCCGGGGTTCCGGAAAATGGCCCGGGGCAGGCCCGGCGGGGGGGTGGAGCGCCCAACCGGCGGTATGCCAGCAGGTTCCAGCCGCCGGCGCGCTTTACGATGCACGCTGTCCCGTCTAACTTCCGGGTTCCTATGAATCCGCCCTCATCCCGCCCCGGCATGGACCGCCGTTCGTTCCTGCGCACCACTGCGGGCGGCACCGCCGCGATCGCGGTCGCGTCGCTGCTGCCGGCCGGCTGTTCGCGCGATTACCCGGCGGCCGGGACCGACGGCTACACCCTGCTCGCGCTCACTCCCAAGGAGTACGCGGTAATGCGCGCGACGGCGGAGGCGCTGCTGGCCGATGTGCCGGTCGAGCCGGCTCTCGTCGCGCAGCGGGTAGACACGGAGCTGGCGGCGGTCGGTGAGCCCGTCCGGACGGACATGAAGACAGTGCTCCGCATCATTCAGCATGCGACGCCGCTCGGTGGCCACCTGCGTGCCTATACCGCGCTCGAGCCCGCCGACCGGCTGCGCTACCTCGAGAGCTGGGCCCGCAGCCGCTTCGGTCTGCGGCGGGCGGCGTTCCAGGCACTCAAGGGCTTCACGCACTTCTTCGCCTACTACGACGACCGTACGCGCCCGATCACCGGCTTCATCGGTCCGTGGCCCGAGCTTCTCGATCTGCCGGTCAAGCCGGTTGATTACGGTGAGATCGCATGATCATCCAGGGAACGAACCGGCAGGGCGACGTTCACGAGACGTGCGACGTCGTGATCGTGGGCACCGGCTCCGGCGGCGGCACTCTCGGTGTCTACCTGGCCGAGCGGGGCTGGGACGTGGTCATGCTCGACCGGGGCGGCTTCTTCCGCGCGGAGGACTTCACGCAGCGCGAGGAAGACGGCATGGCCGACTTCAACGGTCGCCGTGGCCTCGACTCCACCGCGGACAACGCGTTCTTCCTGAACTACGCCGAAGCGATCGGCGGCTGCACGGTACATTACTGGGGCGACTCGTTCCGCACGCCGTCCGACCGTCTGCAGCGCTGGCGCGAGCAGCACGGTCTCGACTGGATGCACGAGCGCGAGCTCGACCCGCATTTCACGCAGATCGAGCGCGAGCTCGGCATCCATATCGCGGGCGAGGAGCTGTTTAACGAGAACAACCGGCTGGTGCGTGCGGGATGTGAGGCGACCGGCATCGCCGGCCATGCAGTGCCGACGGCGCGCATCGACTGTATCGCCTGCGGCTGGACGCAGTTCGGCTGCGCGTACAACAGGAAGTCCTCGCAGCACATCACGACGATCCCGCGCGTCTCGAAGGTGGGCGGCCGCATCTACAGCGATGCGCGCGTCGATGGCATCACGATCGAGAACGGCCGCGCGCGCGGTGTGAGCGGCGTATTCGTCGATCGCGCGACGAAGGCGGCGCGCGGACGGCTGCGCGTGGACGCGCAGTTCGTGGTCCTCGCCGGCGGCGCACTCGGCACCGCCGAGCTGCTGCTGCGCAATGTCGAGGATCCCACGGTCGGGCGTCGCTTCTACATGAATCCGCATTACTTCGTGTGGGCGGACTTCGGCCGGCGCATCGACAACAACACGGGCATCCCGACGGCATACGCCGTAGACGGCAAGCGCATCGTCGAGTACGACGCCAACGGCGAGTATGCGGGCGGCGGTTACATCATGCTGACGAATCACCAGTCGCCGGGCATCTTCGCAACGATGCTGTCTGAGATCGGGCCCAAGCATGCCGAGCGGATGCGGAAGTACCACCAGCTCGGTTCCGTCATGAGCGTGATCGACGAGGAGCATCCGGGCCGTGTGTTCCTCGATGACAACGGCATTCGTCGCACCAGCTTCGAGCTGAAGGGCGTCGACCGCCTGAAGGCAGTGGACTACCTGAAGAACGCGAGCCGCATCTTTCTCGT
>CAYLME010000226.1:0-4850 GCA_964384585.1 uncultured Gemmatimonadaceae bacterium
CGACGTGCTGGAAGGTCTCGCGGGTGCAGCAGGCCCTCCGCGGTGCGAGTGAGCACCCAGGTACGCGAGCGGTCATCTCCAACATTGAACGCGATGTGCGTCGCGTCGTCCGAGCAATGGCGCACGTGCATGACCAGCGTCTTCCCGGCGAACGCTGTGTCAGCAGCAGACCCCTCCACGATCTGCCCTTCGTATGTGGAATTGTAAAGTGTCTGGAGCGCGGTCCAGAATTCGTCCTGCGCTGTCGGGGCGGGCGTCGAGTCCGCTGACTGACAGGCTGCTCCCACGACAGCGACCAGCACGAGGGGCACGAGGGGCTTCATCGCAGTTCTCCGCGGCTCGGGTGGATTCGCCGTCCATATAGCCCTCGGATCGTGGTTCGAGCAAGGCGGCGGCGCACATACCGGCGAATGGCGCCCTGGTCAGGCCCGCGGGTGTGCCTGCTGATACACCTTCTTCAGCCGTTCCTTCGATGTGTGCGTATAGATGCGCGTCGTCGAGAGCGATGCGTGCCCGAGCAGTTCCTTCACGGCCATCAGGTCGGCACCGGCATCCAGCAGGTGCGTCGCGAAGGAGTGACGGAGCGAGTGCGTCGAAAGCGCATCATCGTCGGCGGCCTGCGCGAGGAATCCGCTCACGATGGTCTGCACCTGGCGCGTGGACAGGCGTCGGCCGCGTTCCGATACGAACAGTGCCTTGCGCTCGCGACCCGTCCTGCGCAGCACCTCGTCGCGCCTGGGTTCGTAGCGACGCAGCGCCTGAACGGCGGCGCGGCCGATCGGCACGATGCGCTCCTTGCGACCCTTGCCCAGCACTTTCACCTGGTCTGCAATCGTGTCCACGTCGGTGATGTCCAGTTGCTGGAGCTCCGAGAGGCGCATGCCGGACGCGTAGAAGACTTCGAGGATCGCGTGGTCGCGCACACCGCGGAACGTGCCTTCGGCGGACCGGTTCTCTGCGAGTGCGAACAGGCGGTCAGCCTCCGCGCGCGTCAGCCATCCGGGCAGCGTGCGCTCGAGCTTCGGTGAGCGGATGCTGCGCGCCGGATTCGCGTCGAGTACGTCTTCGCGCTGCATCCATCGGAAGAACGAACGTACGGACGAGAGCTTTCGTGCGATCGAACGGCGAGCGAGCTGCCTGCGCGTGAGATGCGCACCGTAGGCGCGCAGCGCGCCGCGATCCACCACGGTCCACGTCCAGTCGTCGTGCTGGTAGTGGCGATCGAGGAACGCGACGAGATCGATCAGGTCGCGACGGTAGGCAGCGACCGTGTTGGGACTGAGCTGGCGCCCGTCCTCGACGGTCTGGATGTAGGAACGAACCTGCATTACGACGTCGCGTGCTTCCATGCGTTCAAGTTGCGCACGGCCGGTCGTTGAAGCAACGATGCCGCGTTCACCGACGTCAGCGGGCCGCGGCCACTCCTGTCGCGACCGGCTCGACGCCGTGCACTTCCATCCACTCGTGCAGCGCGCGCTCGTCACGCTCCGCCAGCATCTCACGGCGACGCTTCTTGTCGCGGACGTGCTCGGCGAGCGGTGCCAGCAGGCCGAAGTTCGAGTTCATCGGCTGGAACTCGCTCGGCGCGGCGGTATGCAGGTAATGAAACAGAGCGCCCAGCATAGTCGTGGGCGGCGGCACCACGGGAGCGCTGCCGCGCAGTATCCTGTCCATGTTGATGCCGGCCAGGATGCCGGACGCAGCGGACTCCACGTACCCCTCCACGCCTGTCAGCTGGCCGGCCACGATCACGTCAGGCCGTGCGACCGGTGCGCCATGGAACGTCAGGCGCGCAGGAAAGTTCAGATACGTGTTGCGATGGATCGAACCGGTGCGCAGGAACTCTGCATTCTCGAGTCCGGGGATCATGCGGAACACACGACGCTGCTCGCCCGTGCGCAGTCTCGTCTGGAACCCGACCAGGTTCCACATCTGCCCCTGCTGATCCTCCCGGCGCAGCTGAACGACCGCGTACGGCCGCTTGCCGGTCGCGGGATCGCGCAGCCCGACGGGCTTCATCGGACCGAAGCGCAGCGTGTCCGGCCCGCGTGCGGCCATGACTTCGATCGGCAGGCAGCCCTCGAAATACGGGATGCTGTCGTCGAGTGCGTGTTCGGTTGACGGACCGGAATCGAGCTGCTCGTGCGGCAGGTTCTCCCAGTCGTGGCCCGCATACACGTCCGCCGCGCGCAGTGCGGCGATGAACGCCTCGTACTGCGCGTGATCCATCGGGCAGTTCAGGTAGTCCGCACCCTCGCCCTTGTCCCAGCGCGACTGCGCGAACACGCGTTCATGATCGATGGAATCATGCGCGATGATCGGCGCAATCGCGTCGTAGAAGGCGAGTCCGTCATCGCCGAGGAGTCGGGCAAGGTCCGTGGAGAGGGCGTCGGATGTGAGCGGACCGGTCGCGAGTACGGCATGCGACGCGGGCACCGCTGTCACTTCCCGGCGATCGACGGTGATCCGCGGATGCGACGTCACCAGCTCGGTCATCCGCGCGGAGAAGACGTCACGGTCCACGGCCAGCGCTGCGCCCGCCGGCACGCTGGCCTCCTGCGCCGCGTGCAGCAGGATCGAGCCGAGCGCGCGCATGTTCCGCTTCAGCAGACCATGCGCGTTGCCCGGGTCCTCGCTCTTGAACGAGTTCGTGCAGACCAGCTCTGCGAAGCGGTCCGTCTGGTGCGCCGGCGTGCCGCGGACCGGTCGCATCTCGACGAGCGTGACGTCGTGACCACGCTCCGCGAGCTGCCACGCAGCCTCGCAGCCGGCCAGGCCCGCACCGACGACGAGGACCTGCGCCATGTCAGCGGCCGCGCTTCTTCGCGGGTGACTTCCGGGCCGTGGACTTTCTTGCGGCGGACTTCGCCGCTGTCTTCTTCGCGGCTGTCTTCTTCGCGGCTGTCTTCTTCGCGGCTGTCTTCTTCACGGCTGTCTTCTTCACGGCTGTCTTCTTCACGGCCGACTTGTTCGCTGCCGACTTGTTCGCTGCCGACTTGTTCGCTGCCGACTTGTTCGCTGCAGACTTGTTCGCTGCAGACTTGTTCGCTGCAGACTTGTTCGCTGCCGACTTCTTCGCAGTCGACTTCTTCGCTGCTGACTTCTTCGCCGCGCCCTTCCGCGCCGTCTTCTTCGCCGCGCCCTTACGCGCCGTCTTCTTCGCCGCGCCCTTGCGCCCCGTCTTCTTCGCCGCGCCCTTCCTGCCGGCTGACTTCTTCGCGTCGCCGGCCGCGCGCCGCTCGCGGTACTCGGCGTTGCGCCGCTTCTTCTCCTCGGCCTCGGCCTCCCACTGCGCACGTGAACGCTTCGGCTCATCCGCGACGTCGAGCCGGCCGTCCTCGTTGAGCGTGTATTCCGCCCAGCACTGCGGGCAGCGAATGAACTCGCCGCGCGTCTTGTTGCTCTTCCTGACGACGATACTGGAGTCGCAGTACTGGCACTCGTGCGGCAACGGCTCGTCCCAGCTCGACCAGTCGCAGTCAGGATAGCGTACGCATCCCCAGAACGACTTGCCGCGGCGCGTCCGCTTCTCGGACACCTCACCGATATCGCACTGCGGACAGGTCAGTCCGGGAATCGTCTTCGGCTTCGTGTACTTGCAGCTCGGGTAGTTGCTGCACGCGATGAAGGCGCCGAAACGGCCTTCCTTTTCGACCAGGTCGGAACCGCAGTTCGGGCATGATTCGCCCGTGGGAATGGGCTCCGCACGCTCCTTGTGGTCGAGCGACTGCGTGTTCCTGCACTCCGGGTAGCCGGAGCAGCCGAGGAAGCGGCCGTACCGGTTCCAGCGCACGACCATCGGCTTGCCGCACTCGGTGCAGTCCACCTGCTCGTCACCGGTCACGACTTCGCGGATGATCTCCTCGCTCCTGGTCGCGCTCTCGTCCAGGCGCTTCTTGAACGGTCCCCAGAAGTCCTGCAGTACACCGCGCCATTCGAGTTCACCTTCTTCGATGCGGTCGAGTTCCGTCTCCATGCCGCTCGTGAAATCGACTGCGAACGTTTCGGGGAATGCGCGCACGAGGAAGCCGGCGACGGTCTCCCCGAGTGGTGTCGGCTGAAAGCGCTTCTGCTCGAGCGTCGCGTAGTCGCGGGCGGTCAGCGTCGAGATGATCGCCGCGTACGTGGACGGGCGGCCGATACCGAGGCGCTCCAGCTCCTTCACCAGGCTGGCCTCGGTGTAGCGCGGCGGCGGCTGCGTGAAGTGCTGCGCGGGCTCGATGCCGTTGTTCCTGCAACGATCGCCCTTTGCGAGCTCCGGGAGCGGCGCCTCCTCATCGAGCGTCTTGTGATCGCCCTCCTCGCGCGCTTCCTGATAGAGGCGCGTGAAGCCAGCGAACTTCATGATCGAGCCGGTCGCGCGGAAGAGGTACTTTCGGCCGCTTTCACCCGCGATGTCGAAATCGACAGTCGTCGTATCGAACAGCGCGCTCGCCATCTGACCGGCCATGAAGCGCAGCCACACCAGCTCATAGAGCCGGTGCTGATCACGATCCAGATAGCTCTTTACGCTATCGGGTGTCCGTGTCGGATCCGTAGGCCGAATCGCCTCGTGTCCTTCCTGCGCGCCCTTTTGCTGCTTGCCGCCCCAGAGACGCGTGCTCACGTAGTCGTTGCCGTAGCGCTCGCGTAGATGGTCACGTGCGGCGTCCGCAGCGCTCGATGCGATGCGCGTCGAGTCGGTTCGCATGTACGTGATCAGGCCGACCGCTCCCTCGGCGCCCAGCTCCACGCCTTCATAGAGCTGCTGCGCGATGCGCATCGTACGCTGCGCGGTGAACCCGTTCCGCTTCGCTGACTCCTGCTGCAATGTCGAGGTGGTGAACGGCGGTGGCGGATTCTTCGTGCGC
>CAYLME010000227.1:0-4836 GCA_964384585.1 uncultured Gemmatimonadaceae bacterium
GCTTGCAGATGTGCATCAGGTCGGACGAGATGCCGTCCGAAACGTCGATCATCGCGGCGAGTACACCACGCTCGTGCAGCCAGTGCGCTTCGCGGGTGCGTGCGCGCGGCCGTGCGTAGGCCGCGCGCGCCGCCTGGTCCGGTTGTCCATGCGCGCTCCACGCTGCCACTGCGGCGGTCGCGGCACCGGGTTCGCCAGTCACCCAGAGCACGTGACCGTCATGCGCGGTGCTGCGCAGGACAGGGTCATCCGTGCTGCCGATCGCGACGACGTCGATCGTGAGCGGTCCGGTAGTACGTGCGACATCGCCACCGATCAGGCGAGCTCCGAGCTCGGCTGCAGCGCTCCGGACACCGCGCAGCACTGCTGGCGCGAACTCCGCGCGATCCGGTGGTTGCAGCGCGATCGAGACCAGGACAGCGACCGGTGTTGCAGCGACGGCGGCGAGGTCGCTCAAAGCGACAGCGGCCGAACGGTAACCGATCTCCTCCGCGCTCAGCCAGTCGCGCCGGAAGTGTACACCTTCGACGGAGAGATCGACACTGATCGCGAAGGGGCCGTCGCGCAGTACGGCGCAGTCGTCGCCGGGGCCGACGAGCACGTGTGGCGACGCCGCCGATTCTTCGTCCGTGTCGGCGAGGAACTGCCGGATCAGGTCGAACTCGGCGCCGGCGCCGAGTGCGGTGCTGCGCTTCACCAGCGTGCGGGCTGATCGAACGTGATGAACGGGAACGCGACGGGCGGTCGCATGCGGCCGGGGCTCGCGAATGCGCGCGGCAGCATGTCGATCGCGTCTTCCGGTCCGAGCGACCTGCCCCGCTTTGCCAGCGTGGCGGCGCGGCCGCTGTAATGCAGCGCCAGGCCGGCAGCGGTGCGCGCGTCCACGCCCGCCGCCAGGAATGCAGCGGCGACGCCAGCCAGGTGGTCACCCATGCCGGCCGCGGCGAGGTCGGAGGAACCGCCGCTGGCGACGAGGAGCGCGGTACCGTCTGCCGCGACCATGGATGGCTGGCCCTTGAGCAGCACGACTGCGTCGAACCGGCGGGCAGCCTCGCGTGCGGCGCCGACAGGATCCTGCGTGACAGCCGCGGTGTCGCTCCCGAGCAGCCTGGCCATCTCGCCCGGGTGCGGCGTCAGCAGCGTTGGCCGTTCGGCGGCCAGCGCGCGCAGTGCTCCCTCTTCCCTGCCGAGCAGGGTCAGCGCGTCGGCATCGAGCAGTGTCGCGACGCCGCGTGTGCGGTCGAGCGCCCGTTGCAGTGCCGCGCGCGCGTCGTCGTTCGTGCCGATACCGGGGCCCGCGACCAGCGCATCGACAGGTCCGACGTCCGCGTCCGCCAGGTGCGCGGCATCGACGAACGTCGACTGCGGCACGCTCGTCTGCAGGATCGTGCGGTTGTACGTCACCGAAGCGATGCGTACATAGCCCGCACCCGCGCGCTGTGCCGAGCGTGCGCACAGAACGGCCGCGCCCGCCATGCCGCTGCTGCCGGCGAGCACGAGGACGCGGCCCGCGCTGTTCTTGTGCGCATCCGGCGCACGGCGCGGCATGCGCGCGACCGCCCAGGCCGGCGTGATCAGCTCGGCATCCGCGTCCTGCCGGGGCGGGAACGCGATCTCGACCGCGATGATGCGCCCGCAATGCGTGCGTGCCGGGTTCAGCATCATGCCGAGCTTGGGCGCGCCGAATGTGATGGTGAGTGGGGCACGGACGGCATCGGCGGGCACCTGGCCGGTCGTCGCATCGATGCCCGATGGCAGATCGAGTGCAACGACGAATGCCGAGGAACGGTTGACGACGCCGATCCACTGCGCGATGTCGCCACGCGGTGCGCCGCTCGTGCCGGTACCGAGCATGCCGTCGATGACGACGTCAGCATGCAGCACAGCAACACGTGCGGCCTCACCGTCGAGGATCGGGACGGGATGGTCGTGGCGCAACGCGTCATCGGGCCGGTCACTGCCGGCAGCGACGAGTGCGACGTCGCGTCCCCAGGATGCAAGCGTGCGCACTGCGACGAGGGCGTCGCCGCCATTGTTGCCGGAGCCGGCGACAGCGACAATGCGGCCTTCCGGACGGAACGCGTGGATCAGCTGGGCGGCGGCGCGGCCGGCGTTCTCCATGAGCACGCGGCCGGGCACGCCGACGCGGACGCGCGCGTCCGCGTCGATCGCGGCCGCCTGCGCGGCGGTCGGCAAAGCAACGCCGTCACGACCATAGATCTCATGGCCGTGACGGTCCGTGCGTCCACGCATTCCGCTACGCGTTGTCATTGCGCGATCAGACCGCGCCGTGGTGTGCTACTTGTAGCTCTGGCCGATGGTACGGCCGAAGCTGATCTCGCCGTTGTCGATACGGATGTTGAACCCGCAGTCCGGGTTGGAACAGACCCACGCCTTGAACGTGATCGGTGCCCCATCCCTCCCGTAATCCGACAACGGCAGCATGCTCCCGCGGTCGCACTTGCGGCACTGCGGGAACTGTACGGGCATTTCCACTGACATCGTCAACCCCTCCCCGGTCTGGCCTGACCCGCTGCTCCCGCGCGGGCGTAGTGCAAAGCACGTTCCAGAGCGCCCGCTGGCCCCTCACCAGCGGTGCTCGAACGCTTCGTCGAAGTCGTAAACGTGGTGGAAGTCCTCCGGGCCGTCCTCGTCCTGCTTGATCAGGACGCCGACTTCCACCAGCGCGAAAACAATATCGCCGACATGGTCGGTGGCGTTGATTCCCCAGTGCTCCAGGACGGTTCGGGCCATCGGCCCGAAGCGCTCGAGCGCGAGGTCGCGCACGCCTTCGGCCAGCTCCCGGCCGGAGATGTGGCGCGGCGCAGGCAACGCCGAGATCACGTAGTGCAGTGCGGCAAGCACGAACACGTACGCGCTCTCGTGGAACTGTGGCGAGCGCTCGCGCAGCCGATCCACGAGTGCGTCGTCGAGTACGATTCCGTCCATTCCTGGTTCTGCCCGCGCCCCGCTCAGGCGCCGCGCTCCGCGAGCTGATGCTGGCGGCGGAACTCGGGATAGAGTGGGTACGCCTCGGCCAGCTCCGCCACGCCGCGGCGCACCTGCTCCGCGACCGTCTCGTCCTCGGGCGCCTCGAGCACATCGGCGATCATGTTGCCGACGCGCTGCATCTCCGTGGTACCCATGCCGCGCGTGGTGAGTGCGGCCGTACCGAGGCGCACGCCTGAGGTGACGAAGGGCGAGCGCTGTTCGCCCGGCACCGTGTTCTTGTTCGTGGTGATACCCGCGAGCTCGAGCGACTCCTCTGCCAGCTTGCCGGTCAGCTCGGGGTGATTCGTCAGGTCGAGCAGCAGCAGGTGGTTGTCCGTCCCGCCGCTGACCAGTTCGAATCCGCGTGCCATGAGCGCAGCGGCGAGCGCCTGCGCATTTGCGACCACGTTGTGCGCGTATTCGCGGAACGACGGCTGCAGGGCCTCGCCGAACGCGACGGCCTTGGCGGCAATCACGTGCATGAGCGGGCCGCCCTGCATGCCCGGGAAGACCTGCTTGTCGATCGCCTTCGCATACTGCTCACGGCACAGGATGAACCCGCTGCGCGGGCCACGCAGTGTCTTGTGCGTGGTCGAGGTGACGATGTCCGCGTGCGGCACGGGACTGGGGTGGGCGCCGCCAGCGACCAGCCCCGCGATGTGCGCCATGTCCACGATCAGCACCGCGCCGACCTCGCGCGCGACGTCGGCGAATATGGCGAAGTCGATGATGCGCGGGTATGCGCTCGCGCCCGCGACGATGACCTTCGGCCGTTCACGTCGCGCAATCTCGCGCATCGCGTCGTACTCGATCCGCCCGTCCGAACCCACGCCGTAA
This sequence comes from uncultured Gemmatimonadaceae bacterium, assembly GCA_964384585.1. Lineage (GTDB taxonomy): Bacteria > Gemmatimonadota > Gemmatimonadetes > Longimicrobiales > RSA9 > DASTYK01. The sequence goes on from CAYLME010000227.1 coordinate 3,829, forward strand.
GCGACGGCGTGATAGATCTGGCCACTGAAGTTGACGGGCGAGCCGTGCGTCAGGTGACCGCCGTGGGACAGGTTCATGCCCAGCAGCGTGTCACCGGGCTTCATGGTCGCGAGGTAGGCGGCCATGTTGGCCTGCGCCCCGGAGTGCGGCTGCACGTTCGCGTGCTCCGCACCGAAGAGCTCCTTCGCGCGCTCGATTGCGAGCGTCTCGACCACGTCGACGTACTCGCAGCCGCCGTAATAGCGCTTGCCCGGATACCCCTCGGCGTACTTGTTGGTGAGAACCGTGCCGGCCGCCTCCAGCACCGCCATCGACGTGAAGTTCTCCGATGCGATCAGCTCGAGCGAAGCATGCTGCCTGTTCGCCTCGTTCACGACCGCGTCGAAGACCGCGGGATCCTGCTGCTGGAGCTCGTTCATCATGACGCTGTGCCTCAGACCCAGGTTCGCTGCAGTTTGCCGACCTGTTCGATGCGGCGCTCGGCGAGGCGGTCGGCGGCCTCGTATGTCGGCAGACCCTGATCCGCCGCCATCTCGAAGAGATCCGTCAGGGTATTGTAGATCTCGCCTGCCTTCCGCTTCGCGCGTTCGGCGTCCCACCCGTGCATCTCTCCATAGACGTTGATCACGCCGCCAGCGTTGATCACGTAGTCCGGCGCGTAGAGGATACCCTTTTCGGTGAGCACGTCGCCATGGCGCTCCTCACGGAGCTGGTTGTTCGCTGCGCCCGCGATGATCTGGAAGCGGAACTGCGGGATGGTCCTGTCGTCGATGACAGCACCCAGCGCGCACGGCGAGAAGATCGGCGCATCGACACTGTAGATGTCATCGGGCGCGACAGCCTTTGCGCCCAGCTCGTCCATCACGCTCTGCACGCGCTGCGGGTCGATGTCCGTGACGATGAGCTTCGCTCCGACTTCGTGCAGGTAGCCGCACAGGTAACGCCCGACGTGTCCGAGCCCCTGCACTGCGACGGTCACGCCTTCGAGGTCGTCGGAGCCGAGCTTCT
>CAYLME010000228.1:0-4817 GCA_964384585.1 uncultured Gemmatimonadaceae bacterium
ATGGCGTTGCCTGCCCTGCGCATGAGCTGACGCAACGGGATGTGCCGACGCTGCTTCGCGCGCTCGTGATCGAGCAGCGCAAGTTCGGTTAGGTCGCCCACCCGTCCCACCGACTGCCCTGCGGGGATCCTCCGCCGGCTAGCTGCAAACGCAACGGCGCTGCGTGTGAGCTCGAGCAGTTGGCGATCGTATTCGGCAAACTGTTGTCGGAGCTTATCACGCGACTGTGCGGCAAGCGCGTCGAGCTCCGGCGACTCAGCGAAGGCAGCTCGCACGCGTGACCGTAGAACAACATAGCGCGCAGCATCGCCGATGCTCTCGGACTTCACGTGTCCTCCTTCGACAAGGCGCGCGAAGTCAGACCTTCCAGGCGCATTGAACTGCATTCGCGCCCGTAGGAAATCACACCACGCGACCAGTGCACCACTAGTCGCCGCACGATTTGCTGCGTCTGCTAGCTCGGCGAGGCTTGTCGTCCGGTGGTCTCCAGACCTGGCGATGAACCACGGTTTCCCTGCGGCTCCGAAGTGCTCCGCCGCAGACGAGACCGCTCGATTGAGGCTGTCGCCCCTTACCGCCAGTGCACGAACGGAGGCGCGGAACTCCGAATCCCACTCCCAGCCGTTCGCAGCGAGCAGTCGCGCGAGCGGGGCTCCGAACATATGATCTCCGCGCACGGTACCGACGAACGCAAGCGCCTGCGCGCAAGAATGCTGCCAGCTCTGATCATCCTCCCGCCGCCGGCGCCGGACCTCTTCGAACTCCGGGAAGTCGATCAGACGCGCTTGAGCGCGCAGCAGCTCTCGGCCGACCTCCGCAGTCGTCGCTAGAGAATCAGTCGACCAGTCTTCTGAGAGGGTGAGGCTCCGTGCAGCGCCCACAAACTCACGCAGCGCCGCTACCGATGCAGCCCCTTCGGAAGCCAACGCGCGCCAACCACCCTCACGAAGAACTTGCTGCGCGCTTGCCGTACCGGACAACGCACCCTCGCAGTCACACGCAAGCCTTAGCTCCTCTGCGTGCTCATCCAATGCGTTCTTGGTCCTCTCGAGCCATTCTCGGTCGCCATCCCAGATGCGCTCGAGAAGCGAAGTGCCGACCCGTCCGTAGGAGTCAAGTTGCGGCGCAACCGAACCAAACCACTTGATGAACCCCAGGAGATTGTCGAAGTCGAAGGCTTCCAGCTCGTTGCTCTTCACTCCCAGCGCTTGAAGCAACACAACCGCGGGTAACTCGCTGAGCTCAACCAGATAGTCCCGAAGCCGTCCCAGCTCCTGCGTCGCCTGGCGCAACCCCGGCTGGAGTGTACCACCGGAGATCTCCCTGATGTATCGCTTCGCCTCACGCTGCCGCTGACCGAACATCTCCCACCACGACGAGCCTGCGCAGACTCTGAAGTGGCTTCGCACGAGGGAAAGGTCGACTGAACTGAGGTCATAGCTGCGAGCAAGGTCCTTCCGCAGTCGAACGAGTCCATCTCGCCTCGCCTTAAGACTTACGAGGGCCGCTGCGACGCCAGGCTCTCGAAGCGCGCTCGAAAGAGGTCCACGCCGTGTGGCAGGGCGATCTGCAATAACCCGTCGCAAAATCAGCGCGAGTTGCGCACCAGTTGAAGAGTCTGGGAGTTCCAGTCCCGCAGCATCACATACTCGTGCGAGCGCGTTGGACCCGTTCCGCAAGGCAGCTGCTGCTCCCTCGAGCACATAGGTCTTCGAGGCCGCGCTCCCAACAGTCAGCGGCTCGTGAGCAACTGCTCGGCCTCTGGCCGCGGCCGCGAGTGCGTCCAACCCAGCCGACGTCACGGCAGCCGGGTTAGTGAACACCTTCCCAGCCTCAGCGAGGGCGGCCTGAAACGCCCGAAACGCATTTTGATATGCAGCGGCTGCGTCGAGTGCGGTGTCAGCGGACAAGGCCACACGAGCGAGATCGCGGCCCGCCTCGGTCTCCGGAACGCTGGCTGCCAAGAGCACCTTTTCGAGCGACGCGATGTCTTCGATGGTGGAAGGATGAATTGTGCGATCCGACGCTTCGGCAATTCGCCGACACGGATCCTCGAGCTCGGAGGCGATGCGCCCAATCTCGGCCACGATGCCTTCGGACGCTTGGCGATCAAGAAACGTCAGTCGTTCATTGCGCACCCCCCACCACGGATGTTCCTCAATCGCGCGCACGCCCGACAACACTCCTTCCAGCTTTGCCGCGAAGTTCTCCGCGTGCTCCGCAAAGTCAGCGAGATCGCCTGCGGTCATCGTCTGACTGTCCGCAACCACAATCCCGTCGAGTCCTGCGACAGCTGACCCTAGCTGCGCACGAAGCGCTTCAAGCTTCCACATCGCATCAAACAAGCTTATGCCGATGGGCTCGAGCCGCGCATTGATCAACTGTGAGTACGTTCTCAGCTTTCGCTTGCTCTCGGCCAACCTCCGCTTGGCGCTCGCGAAGCGATCTTCGTCGAAGCTGCGCCGCCGCCGCTCCAGTCGCTCTTCGATGTCATCCAAGACCTGCCGCTTCTTGGTCTTGTGGCTATGAAGCTCAAGGCAGAAGTCACCAAGCCCAACCTTGTTCAGTCTGTGCCGCACGACCTCGAGCGCCGCGAGCTTCTCTGCGACAAAGAGCACTGTCTTTCCTTTCTGAATCGCAGCCGCGATGAGATTCGCAATAGTCTGCGACTTACCCGTTCCCGGGGGGCCTTCAATAACCAGGTTGCGGCCCCGTTCGATATCTACGAGAGCAGATAGCTGCGAGCCGTCCGCCTCATCCACCGTGAGCGGCACGAACTTGGCCACCTCAGGCTCGTCGACATCGTAATCATCAGCCCACGACGAGTCTGAAGTCCGTTCTGTTCCACGCAGCAACTCCTTGACCCTTTGATGCTGACTCGGCTTCTGACCAGATGGCCACGCAGCGTCATCTAGGTCTCGGTACATCAAGATCTTGCCGAAGGAGAACAATGAGAGCGAAGCGTATGCGTGCACGCGCCAGCCCGGCCTTGCTTCACACATCTCCTGCAGCGCCGCGAAATAGCTCGATAGCCCTCGATCTCCATCGAACGCGGGGAGTTCGATCGCGAAATCCTGCTTCAGCCGCTCCCGCAGCGACAAGTTCTCCTCGAAGTCCTCGCCGCTGTGCTGGAGCTTGTACTTGAACTCACGCGTCCGACTATCCACGTCACCACGAGACAGAGTGACAGGGAGCAACACCAGTGGCGCGAGACGAGCAGTACTGGACGCGTCTGACTCGTACCATTCCAAGAATCCGAGAGCCAGGTACAGCATATTCGAGCCCGTCTCCTGGATCGCCAACTCCGCCTCGGAGTGCAGGCGCCGAAGTAGCGCACCAAGGTCTTCGGGAAACAGTAGAGTTTGAAGGAACCGATCGGTGTGACGAGCATTGCCGGACTCTGCAACCAACGGCAAGGCATAGTCCATCGGGATGGCGTGCTCGCGCGCCACCCTTGAAGCGAGATCGCGACCCGCGGAATCTTCAGGGGCGGCGTCGAGCTCCACCGCCAGTTGCCCCTTCGCGTATTTGCGCTCTGCCTGCGCCTTCGTGATGGGGAGCGGTGCGATCGTAAACTCGACTCCGTCAAGCAGCTGGGAGAAGAGCGTGTCCGGCACCTCGTCGACGAAACGTACGGCGTTCTTCTTCGTGTGCTTGAAGTTGAGAAGCCGATTTCGCCCTCCTAGGTCGAGGAGCCTGAGTCGGAGTCGTTCGATGGCCGCTGCGAGGTCGACGGACATTCTGGGAAGATAGAGTGGCGGGAGGACTCGCGGTCCGCAATTCGAGGCCGAATCCGTAATGTTGCCGCTGACATCCCTGAGCGCCATTGCCGAGGCTCCGGGTTGTGTGTTGACGCGGCCTAGGCCGACTGTCAGACCCCCCACCCAGATTTCGGGTATCGCCAGCCCAGGAGCGCCTATGCCCGAGCCGTTCGAAACCCGGTACTACCTCTCCCCCGCCCTGACTGCTCGCCAGCGCGCAGCCGCCGAGTCGCGCATCCGCGCGGCAGGTGCGCAGCTCGACGCGCGGATCCGGCGGGCCACGCACTTCGTCGTCTCCACGCGGGCGGAATGCCGCGCCGCCCGCCGCGACCGCGCGGCCGGGCATCGGATGCCAACCTACATCACGGTCGCCGAGCTCGGCCGCCGTCTGGCCGGCTCGATGGTGGTCGCGCTCGTGGACGGCGAAGAGCACGTGCTCGACTTCGGCAGCGGCAAGCTGACCAAGCGCTTTCCGTCGGAGGTGGCGGCGATGCTGCCGCTGGCCGAGGACGAGGTGACCAAGGAACGCGTCGAGGAGATCCTGGCGGCCTCTGGCATCAGGACGACGCGCGATGAGGACGATGACGTGGTAGCGCACGCCCTCGGCGAAGCGGTGAACATTCTCATCAGCGAGGAGCGGCAGTTCGTGCGCTTCTTGAAGCTGGTCCCCGTGGGCGCCTTCGTGAGCGAGGAGAGCCGCAGCGAGGCGGCGACGAAGCTCAACCACGAGTTCGATGTGGTGCGCTTCCGACTCTGGCACGACACGGGCATCTGCGCGGACTATGCGATGCCGTTCACGTATGGGATCTTGCCGGCGCAACTGGTGACGATGCTGCTGGGGTTCAGTTGGGTAGTGAAGTCGGCGCTGCAGAGCGAGATCGTGGCGGAGTTGCGGGGGGAGATGGGCTGAGCGCGGAGGAGGCTGACGGATCGCCGCTTGGATTCGTCCGCCTACACCCCCAATCCGCGCACATACTTGCCCGTCGCGATACTCCACACCCGCATCGCCGGCTCCGTCTCGCTCCACGTCAACACCTGATCCCCTCCGAGGTGACA
>CAYLME010000229.1:0-4809 GCA_964384585.1 uncultured Gemmatimonadaceae bacterium
GCCCGCCGCGACGTGCCCGCCGCGCTGCAGGCCGCGTTCGCTGAGCGCAGCGGCTTCGTCGTCGGACATTCGGCCGGCGGCGCCGCTGCACTCGTTGCCGTTGCGACCAGCCCGACACTGCGCGAGCACGTGCGCGGCATGGTCATCATCGGCACGCCGTTCCCGTGGCTGCAGCCGTTCAGCCGCATCGGCGCACACACGCTGCGCGGCGTCTCCCGCCTGCTCGGCCGGTTCCCGGCGCGTGCACTGCGCCTCGGCCCCGAGGACGAGCTTGCCGGCGTCATGATCCAGTGGATGGACTGGAACCTGGCCGGGTCCTGGCGCGGCGATGACGGCACCGACTACGGGCAGGCAATCGCTGCGCTCGACGTCCCCTTGCTCGTCATTGCCGCCGCCGCAGATCGCTGGGCCCCACCACCCTCCTGCCGCGCGCTGATCGATTCGGTCGCATCGGCCGATCGTACCTGGCTCCTGCTCGGCACCGGAACCGGCTTCTCCCACGACTTCGGCCACGTGGACATGCTGGTCGGACGCACCGCGCGGGCCGAGGTCTGGCCGCTCATCCTCCAGTGGATCGACGAGCGGAGCGGTACCGGGACGTGACGCCCGACGGTTTGGGGGGTTGTCCGATCCTGCCTCCTCGCCGAAATTTCATGGCTGACGTCGAATCGCAGTACGGACCTGGAGAAACAGACCATGGCGATTTCCGCCACGCAGATTCGCAAGGGAAACGTGATCGTCTTCAACGGCGACCCTTGCCGCGTCGTTGACTACCACCACCACACGCCGGGCAACCTGCGCGCGTTCATGCAGGTGAAGATGCGGAACCTGCGCAGCGGCAACATGTTCGAACACCGCTTCCGCGCTGCCGACACCGTCGAGAAGGCACAGATGGAGACGCACGATCTCCAGTACCTCTACAGCGACGGCACGCATTACCACTTCATGAACAACGAGAACTTCGAGATGCTCGCGCTCGAGGAGGAAGCACTCGGAGACGCGGCGCAGTGGCTGACCGAGAACATGGTCATCCAGGCCGAGTTCCACGAAGGCAAGCCGATCGGCGTGGACCTGCCGTCGTCACTCGAGCTCGAGGTCGTCGAGACCGAGCCCGCAATGACCGGCGCGACCAAGACTGCCATGACCAAGCCCGCCCGCCTCTCGAACGGCGTCACCGTGCAGGTCCCCTCATTCATCAACCAGGGCGACCTGTTGCGGGTGGATCCACGCGAGGGCAAGTACCTGGAGCGGGCGAAGTAACGGACAGGGCCCCGGGCCCCTGCGCCCCGGCCCGATCTCGCGCCCGGGCCCGGGCCCCGGCCCCCCAGGAATTTGCCGTCCCCCATGGCCTCCGCGTACACTATCCCCGTCTCCTCTACCCTGACTTCAGTCTCCCGCAGGAGTGTGCTCCAATGACAGGTGCGCGCCCGATGCGACGGCCGTTCCCCGGCCGCGCTGCAACCTTGGTCCTGGGCCTGGCCGTGTTCGCGTCCGCGTCCGCGGCGCAGGAGCCGTATCGCCAGCCGCCGCAGGTGATCATGGACATTCTCGATGCGGCGCCGCTGCCGGGCGTGTCGGTCTCGCCGGATCGCGAATGGCTGCTGCTGCAGGATCGCTCGAGCATGCCGACGATCGCGGACATGGCGGAGCCGATTCTGCGCATCGCAGGCACACGCATCAATCCGGCGCGCAACTCGAGTGCGGGCATCCCGCGCACCGTCGGCCTGCGGTTGAAGTCCATGGACGGTGCGACCGAGCGCGCGATCCGTACGCCGGCGAACGCGAGCATCGGCTGGACGGGCTGGTCGCCGGACGGCAGTCGCGTCGCATTTCTGAACATGCTCGAAGACCGCGTCGAGCTGTGGGTGGCGGAAGCCCCGAGCGGTGAGGCGCGACGCATAACGGACGCGGCGGTCAACGCGATCGGCAACAGTGCATGCCAGTGGATGGATGGCCGCACGATGCTGTGCGCATTCGTGCCGGACGGCCGCGGTGCGCCGCCGCAGGAAATGCGCGTGCCGACGGGTCCGACGACGCTGCAGTCGGCGGGTCGTGCGGCACCGGTGCGTACGTACCAGGACCTGCTGTCGAACGCGCACGACGTCGCGCTCTTCGAGTATCATTTCCCGGCGCAGCTCGCGTTTGTCGATGTGACGACAGGAACGCGCACGCAGATCGGGCGTCCCGGGATCTTCGCGGGCGTAGACCCGTCGCCCAGTGGCGAGTTCGTGCTCGTGCGCAGGATCGTGCAGCCGTATTCGTACCAGGTGCCGATGTTCCTCTTCCCGCAGGAGATCGAAGTCTGGAATCGGAGCGGCGCGGTCGCGTACCACGTCGCATCACAGCCGCTGCTCGACAACCTGCCGCCCGGCGGCTGGGTGCAGACCGGCCCGCGCAACGTGACGTGGCGTCCGGCGCAGCCTGCGACACTGTACTGGGCAGAGGCACTCGACGGGGGCAATCCGCGTGCGGAAGCGGAACATCGTGACCGCATCATGATGATTTCAGCGCCGTTCACCGCGCAGCCGCACGAGTTCGCACGCACGGAGCAGCGCTTCGCCGGCATCGCCTGGGCCGCGCGCGACATCGCGCTGATCAGTGACATGGAGCGCGCAAAGCGCTGGCGTCGCACGTGGGTGATGCGTCCGGACCAGCCGTCGGCGCAATGGACACTCCTGCACGAGTACAGCACCGAGGACGCCTACAACAATCCGGGCAGTCCGGTGATGGAAACCGCCGCGGCGGGCAACCGCGTGCTGCTGCGGCGCGGCGACGCGATCTACCTGGAGGGGCAGGGCGCAGGGCCGGAGGGCGACCATCCGTTTGTTGACCGCCTCGACCTCCGCACGCTGCGCAAGCAGCGCGTCTGGCAGGCGGACAGGGGCGCATACGAGTCGCCGGTCGCGCTGCTCGACGATGAGGCGCGCCGCATCCTCACGCGTCGCGAGACGCCGACCGATCCACCCAACTACGTGGTGCGCGACACGCGCAACGGACGCACTGTCGCACTCACGAGCTTCACCGATCCCGCGCCGCAGCTGCGCGGACTGCAGAAGCAGATCGTGACCTACGAGCGCGCGGATGGTGTGCCGCTGAACGGCACGCTCTACCTGCCGCCCGGCTACCGCGAGGGACAGCGTCTGCCGGTTGTGGTGTGGGCGTACCCGCGCGAGTTCGTGAACGCCGACGTCGCGGGCCAGGTGCGCAGTTCAGCGAACCGTTTCGATACGTTCAACGGTGCGTCACACCTGTTCTTCCTGACGCAGGGCTATGCAGTGTTCGACGGCCCGAGCATGCCGATCATCGGTGGTGACACCGCGAACAACACGTACATCGAGCAGCTCGTGGCGAGTGCACAGGCGGCGGTGGAAAAGGTCGTCTCGATGGGTGTCGCCGATCCTGATCGCATCGGCGTTGGCGGGCACAGCTATGGCGCATTCATGACGGCCAACCTGCTCGCGCACTCCGACCTGTTCCGCGCGGGTATCGCACGCAGTGGTGCATACAACCGCACGCTCACACCGTTCGGTTTCCAGGCAGAGCAGCGCACGTTCTGGGAAGCACCCGACCTGTATGCGCGCATGTCGCCGTTCTGGTACGCGCACCAGATCAATGAGCCGATGCTCATGATCCACGGCGAGGCCGACAACAACTCGGGCACGTTCCCGGTGCAGTCGGAACGCATGTTCGCTGCAGTCAACGGGCACGGCGGCACGGTCAGGCTCGTGATGCTTCCGCACGAGAGCCACGGCTACCTGGGTCGCGAGTCAGTGCTGCACGCGCTTGCCGAAATGGTCGAGTGGTTCGACCGCTACGTGAAGGACGCCCCGGCGCGCACGCGCGCGACGTCGCAGCAGTAGGCAGGCGCCTTGCCGTATCCCATCGAGCAGGGGAGCGGGCGGTCCCGGACCGGACCGCTCGTTCCCGGCTTCATGCGGCGCCTCGGCGCCGTGCTGGAGGCGATGCCGCGCCGCGCGCTCGGCTCCATCGTCGCGCTTCTCCTCGTCCTCGTCACCATCATCGACGTCGTCACGACGCGGTCGGTCGTGGTCGGTGTGTTCTACATCGTCCCGATCATCCTCGCGTCCTGCTGGCTGGGCCCGCGCGCAGCGATCCTGAGCGTGATCATCGGCGGCCTCGGCGTGCTGCTCGCGCAGTCGTTCGGACCCGGCGAGCTGGTCGGCCCCGGCACCCGCATCTGGAACGCGGCGGCGCACGCCATCCTGTTCTTCATCGTTGCGGCGATACAAACGTCGCTATGCGCCGCGCTCGCGCACGAACGTGAGCTCGCGCGCACGGACCCGGTGACGGGTGTGGCGAACACGCGCTACTTCATGCAGCTCGCCCACCGCGAGCAGCGCCGCGCACGCCGGTACCGCACACCGGTCACGGTCGGATACCTCTGCGTCGAATGGAACGATGGCACGGCAGACGCCAACGATCGTCGCACCGCAGAGCAGATCGCAACGGACGTCGCGACCGCGCTTGCCGCATGCGTGCGCGAGATCGACGTCCTGGCGCGCACGGCCCCGGGCGAGTTCGCGATCCTGCTGCCGCATGCCGACGCCCAGGGCGCACGCATCGTCTTCGAGCGCGTGAACGACACCCTCGAGCAGGTGCGCACCCGCCGGCCGATCCGCTGGAGCGCGGGCGTCGTGACCTTCCCGGTCCCGCCCGACCAGACCGAAGAACTCGTCCGCGCCGCCGAGCGTCTCATGTTCTCCGTCCGCAGCGCCGGCGGCGGCATCCGCTACGCCGCCATTTCCCCGGAGTCCGTCCAGGCCCACTCCCCCTTCGGCGCCTAGCAGT
>CAYLME010000230.1:0-4795 GCA_964384585.1 uncultured Gemmatimonadaceae bacterium
GGCCATGAACTACCCGGCCGAGCGGATCCTGCAGCTGCCGAACGGGTGTACGCGAAACGACGACGCGCCCTCGCGGGCCGCGGCGCGCGCGTCGCTTGGCATTGCGGGCGGCACGCCGCTGCTGGTGCATGTCGGTCGCATCATGCGGCCGGACCTGGACATGCTGAAGGACGCACTCGCGCATGCATTGCAGCGGATCCCATCGCTCCGCATCGTGTTCGTCGGTGCGACGGGGCTTCCCGAGGGGGAAACGAGCGGTCCTGCCATGAAAACGGTCGGCTTCGTCAGTGAGGATAAGCTCCGGCAGTGGCTGGCGGCCGCGGACGCCGGTGTGCTGCCCATGCAGGACACGATCGGCCATCGCGGCCGCTGGCCGGGCAAGCTGAGCGACTACATGAGTGCGGGCGTTCCCGCGATCGTGTCCGATGTCGGTGACGTCGGCAGCCTGGTCGAGCGGCACCGGATCGGCTGGGTCGCGCAGCCGGATGCGACGTCCCTCGGCAACACTTTCGTCCAGGCTCTCGAAGCATCGGACCGGGAGGAACGCGGGGCCGCCGGACGCGCACTCGCGAACGGCGAACTCTCCTGGCGCAGCATCGCAGCACGGCTCGACTCCTTCTACGGCCACCTGATGAACGACTCGAAGGTCGCGGCATGAACGGCGCGGATCGCAGCTACTCCGCCTATGGCGTACTCAACGTGCTGCTCGCGCAGGCACGCTGGTTCGTTATCGTACCGCTGATCACCGGCGCTCTGGCCGGCGTGCTCACGATGGTGCTCGGCCGGAGCTGGGTCGCCGAATCGACGTTCGCGCCGCAGTCGTCGAACGCGTCGAGCGGCCGACTGGCCGCGCTCGCGTCACAGTTCGGTGTGGCGATTCCCGGCCTCGATTCCGAGGACGCGTCGATCGACTTCTACCTGCGACTCGCGCGCTCGCGTGTGCTCCTCGAGCGGCTCGCTTTGAACGACTACGTGTTCCCGCTCGATCCGGAGGCCGGCACCGATAGCGCGCGTGGCAACCTGATCGCGCTCTACGAAGTGAAGAGCGATACCGAAGCAAAGCGGCTGCGCGCGGTGGTCGCACGGCTGCGCAACGACATCAGAGTCGAAGGTGACATCAACGCCGGCGTCGTCACCGTCAGTACGCATGCCCCGTGGGCCGCACTCGCGGTCCAGCTCAACCGGGAGCTGCTGGACGGCATCGACGAGTTCAACCGCGAGCGGCGCAGCGGCGAGGCGGCAGCGGAGCGCGAGTTCCTGGAGAATCGCCTCATGACCGCACGCGCAGAGCTGACCTCGGCGGCGGATGCGCTCAGCACGTTCCTCGTATCGAACCGCCGCTACGAGGACTGGCCGGCGCTGCGCTTCGAGTACGAACGGCTCGCCCGTGACGTGGAGCAGTCCGAGCAGCTCGTCGGGTCACTGGTGCAGGCCTACGAGCAGGCGCGGCTCGAGGAAGTGCGCAACACGCCGGTCATTTCGGTGCTGGACCCGCCGGAGGGATCCGCACGCCGCGACGGCAGCGTGGTCGGCAACATCGTCTGGGGCGTGCTCGCCGGTGCGATGCTCGTGCTGCTGCTCGCGTTCACACGCGAGTACGCGACGCGCGAGCGCGTGTCGAACCCGGCGGACTACGAGGAGTTCGCTGCGCGACGCCGCTCGCTGCTGCGGGTATCCGACAGGCGCGAGGCAGGGAAACGCGCATGACGAACGACGACGACGTGACACTCGCGGGCGGCACAGGCTTCGTCGATTTTCACAGCCATCTGCTCGTGGGAGTCGATGACGGCGCGCGCGATGACGAGGAGAGCAGAGAAGCGGTGCGCACGTTCGTCGCGGCCGGCGCTACCGCGCTCGTCACGACGCCGCACTTCGACGGTTCGCTGACCGAACAGCCGCAGCGGATGCGCGAGCGGATGAACGGTATCGACAAGGCGTGGGAGGCGCTGCGCGCGCGGGCCGAGCAGGAGGTGCCCGCTTTGCGCATCGGTCGCGGTGTGGAGTTGAAGCTCGACGTCACCGAGCCCGATTGCAGCGACGAACGCGTGCGCCTCGATGGCGGCAGCTTCGTGCTCGTCGAGTTCGCGGGGATGCAGGTGCCCGTACGCTCCGAGCTGCCGCTGCAGGCGATCGTGCGGCAGGGTTTCACGCCCGTGCTCGCGCATCCCGAGCGCTACGGCGGATTCGATCCCGAGCTGAAGCGGGCACATCGCTGGAAAAACGCGGGCGCGCTGCTCCAGATCAATGCGGGATCGCTGACGGGCCGGTACGGTCAGCGTGCGCGCGCGAACGCGGAGCTGCTGCTTGGTGCAGGTCTCGCGGACTACATGTGCAGCGATTTCCACGCGCGCGGCGAACTGGCGACGCAGCAGGTGCTGGCGGATCCGGACGAGTTCGCGGAAGCGTTCGCACTGTTGACACGCGCGAATCCGCAGCGGCTGCTCGATGGCGAGATGCCCCTGGCCGTGCCGGCGGTATCGCACAACCCGTGGTGGAAGCGTTTCGCCCGGGCGATGGGGATGTAGGAGACACCGGTTTCTGATCACAGTGCAGAGAACATCGATGATGAAAGCGGCGCTCGGCGCGCTGACGGCAGTCGTGCTCATGACGCAGGGGGCGAGCGCGCAGCGGCCCACCCAGACAGACACGGCTGCGGCGCGTCGTCTCGCGGAGCAACGGTTGGGACGCGGCGTGTCGCAGTCCGAGATCATGGAACGGCTGCGACAGTCCGGGCTGACACGTGCCCAGGCACGGGCGCGGCTGCAGCAGGCCGGCTATGATCCGGGCCTCGCCGACCAGTACTTCAACGCCCTCGAATCGGGAGCAGTCCCGATCGGCGAGGCGGACCAGTCCTTCATCGAGGCGCTGAGCGCGATCGGTGTTTCGACGGAAGGCCTCGGTATCGATCCGATGCTGCCGCCCGGAGTGAGGGATTCACTGCTGCTCGCGGATTCACTGACGGCCCAAGAGCTTGTTGAGGACAGCGCCATCGCCGCATCGAACGTGTTCGGCATGGAGCTGTTCCGCCGCACACGCACCGATCTGCAGCCGATGCAGTTCGGACCGGTCGGGCCCAGCTACCGGATCGGACCCGGCGATCAGCTCTACCTGGTGCTGACCGGTGACGTCGAGCAGGCATACGTCATCGACGTGACGCGCGAGGGCAACATCTTCATCCCCGACGCCGGGCAGATCTCGGTAAACGGGCTCACGCTCGGCCAGCTGGAGGATGTGCTGTACCAGCGCCTGGGCCGCGTCTATTCCGGCATCTCGCGCTCGCCGAACGCCACGACGCGTTTCTCCGTGTCACTCGGCCGCCTGCGTGCGAACCAGGTGTTCATCACCGGCGACGTGCGCAGACCGGGATCCTACGACGTCTCGAGCGTCGCAACAGCCTTCAATGCGCTTTACCTCGCCGGCGGCCCCGAGGAAACGGGCAGCTTCCGCGCGATCGAAATCCTGCGCGGCGGTGAACGGGTCGGCATGCTCGACCTGTACCGTTACCTGGTGTACGGCGACGCGAGTGCGGACATCCGGCTGGAGAACGGGGATCGCCTGTTCGTGCCCCCGGCCCTGTCGCAGGTGCGTGTCGAAGGCGAGGTGCGCCGGCCGGCGGTGTACGAGTTGCTGCCGGGCGAGGGCATGCGCGAGCTGCTCGTATTCACCGGCGGACCGACCGCGAACGCGGTACTGCGCCGCATTCAGGTCGATCGCATCCTGCCGCCATCGCAGCGCATGCCCGGGCGCACCCGCGTGCTCGTTGACGTGGACGTGGCAGAGCTCGAAGCCGGCGCCAACGCGCCACTGTACGATGGCGACGTCGTGACTGTTCTCACTGTCGCTGACGAGATACGCAACCGGATGTGGATCACGGGAGCGGTTCGCAATCCCGGTACGTACGAGTACCGCTCCGGCCTGACGCTCGCGGCGCTGCTGGAGCGGGCCGACGGGATCAGCGAGAGCGCGTACCTCGATCGTGCCCATGTCTACCGCATGAACTGGCGCGACGGGACGCGCAGCCTGCTGCGTGTTGCACTGACCGGAGACTCCGCCACGGCGCCGTCACGCGTGATGCTGGCGGACGGCGATTCGATCGTGATCTTCGATCGCCGTCAGCTCGCCAATGAGCAGTACGTGGCGATCGACGGTTTCGTGAAGGAGCCCGGCATCTTCCCGATGGCGGAGGGCATGACGCTGAAGGATCTCGTGCTGGCGGCGGGCGGATTCACGCACGGTGCGTACACACTGCAGGCCGAGGTTTCACGGCTGCCGAATTCGCTGACACGGACCGACACGGTGGCGCACGTGTTCACGGTGGATCTCGATGCCGTGGCGTCTGCCTCCTCGTTTGGCGGAGGGGCGCCGCGCAGCTGGGAGCCGGCCGCGGACGAGTTCGAGCTGACGCATGGAGACCAGGTGTTCATCCGCAAGGCGCCCGGGTATGAAGCGCCGCAGCAGGTCGTGATCACCGGCCAGGTTCACCTGCCCGGGCGCTACGCGATCGAAAGCAGGAGCGAACGCCTGAGCGATCTGCTCGCGCGTGCCGGCGGACTGACGGCGGAATCCTACGCCGCAGGCATGCACATCGTTCGCCGCGGGACCATCGTCGGGGCGGACTTCGAACGTGCACTCACACAGCCCGGCAGCCGTTCGAACATCGCGCTCGAAGCGGGTGACAGCATCCATGTCCCCCGCTTCGACCCGATTGTGACGGTTCGCAGCGCGGTCATGTTCGAGTCGCGCCTGCTCTACCGTCCCGGCGCCGATCTCCGGCACTACATCGCCCAGGCCGGTG
>CAYLME010000231.1:0-4709 GCA_964384585.1 uncultured Gemmatimonadaceae bacterium
CGTCACGATCGGCACCGAGCAGATCAACATCGTCGTGCACAACACCATGCGCGTGCCGGGTCACTTCCACGCGACCGTGGTGAGCGGCACCGCGATGGCGTTCA
The DNA here is from genome assembly GCA_964384585.1 of uncultured Gemmatimonadaceae bacterium. Classification (GTDB taxonomy): domain Bacteria; phylum Gemmatimonadota; class Gemmatimonadetes; order Longimicrobiales; family RSA9; genus DASTYK01. Next base: position 105 of record CAYLME010000231.1, read on the forward strand.
TGGGCGTCACCTACTACCTGATCCCGCTCATCTTCCGCAAGCGGGTCGCGTTCTGGCGTGCAGCGCAGATCCAGCCGTACCTCTTTGCCGGCGGGATGCTGATCTTCTCCATCTTCATGTCGTTCTCGGGCGGATTCGGCGTGCCGCGGCGGCACTGGGACATCACGTTCAGCAATGCGCCGTTCGAACAGGCCTTTCACCCGGCTGTCGATGCACTGCTGGGCATCATGGCACTGGGCGGCCTGATCGCTGCAGTCGGCGGCGGGCTCTACATCCTGATCACGGTATGGTCCGTGTTCTTCGGCAAGCCGTACACGGAGGCAGAACGCGTCGCGGGCGTGAGCGGGCTGCCGCAGGGCATCGTCCGGCCGCCGCGCCCGGTCACGGTGGCCGATGAAGCGAATCTGCCGACGGGACGCTTCGGCACCGCGCCCGGTACCATGTGGCTCGTTCTCATCTTCCTCGCGGCGTTCGCGACGTACTACTTCGCGAACTGGAAGCTGCTCTCGTTCGTGTGGAAGATCGGCTGATGCAGCGGCACGGTGATACGTCCGGATGGATGCGCGAAGAGAAGTTCGTGCTTCTCGGCCTCGTGTCCCTGTTCGTCATCACCGCCGCGTGGTGGGCGCTGGCGTTCTGGCCCGTGGACGATGCGCCGGTCTGGCTGGAGCGTACGCGCTACGTGTGCTTCAACACGCAGGCGAACGGGCTGCCGGATGCGGGCGGCTGGATCGGGCTGATCGCGGGGCCGCTCGGGATGCTCGCCATCCTGATCGCCGGCTGGTTCGACGGCGTCGGCGCGCTGCTCCAGCGCGCGCGACGCTCCCGGCCCGTCGCCGCCGTCTTCGTACTGCTGTTCCTTGGAGTCGTCACGCTCGTCACCGGCGCGGCAACGCGTGTTCGCCAGGCGCAGCCCGTTTCTCTCGAGTACGGGGATGACATCCCGCCATCCACGTATCCCCGTCTCGACCGCGCTGCGCCGCCGCTCGACCTTCAGGCGCACGACGGCGTCGAGCGCAGCCTGAGCGAATTTGCCGGGCGCGTCGCCCTGGTGACGTTCGCCTACGCACACTGCACCACGGTGTGTCCGGTCGTCGTGACGCACGCGCTCGCTGCGCAGGAGCAACTGACGGCGTCAGGAGAACGGCCCGTCGTATTGATCCTGACGCTCGATCCCTGGCGCGACACGCCGTCGCGCCTGCCGGAGATGGCACGCTCATGGGGGCTTCCGCCAACGGACGCGCTCGTGCTCGGTGGCTCCATCGAAGACGTCGAGCGCACGCTCGATGCCTGGGAGGTGCCGCGCAGTCGTGACATGACCACGGGCGAGGTCGTGCATCCGGCACTGACGTATGTCGTCGATCGTGAGGGTCGCATCGCATTTGCGACGAACGGTGGCCCGGCCGCCATCGTCTCCCTCGTCGAGCGCCTCTAGCACCTCCCAGGCGTTCCCGGACGTAATCCGGCCGCTGCCTGCAGAGCCAGCGGATTTCCTGCCTGACGCGCCAGCCCTTCAAGCGCGCTGTACCTTCACGGCATGCACGGTGCGCAGTGCACGGGGCATGGCACAACCCTACGAGCTGGGCTCATGTCCCGCATGTGGCGTCGTGGAGGCAGACGAGGTCGCCTCGATGCAGACGCTGCAGTCCGAGCTCGAGACGCTGTGGCAGTTCCATACGCGGCGGCTGCGTCCGGACACGCCGCATTCGCAGCTGAACGACCGACTCGTCTTCTCACAGCGCACCGCACTGCGGCTTGCCCGCTGCCACGCGTGCGGAACGCTCTATCGCAATCCCCGTGAGCGCGACGTCCGCCAGGTCTACGAAGGCGAGGTGCCGGCCAACGAGGCGCTGGAACGGATCTTCGCGTCGCAGCGGAACGCGTACCGCGCCCAGGCGCGTCGCTTCGTGCGCGTCGCCCGCGCGCACACCTCCAGGAGTACCGGTCGCGGCGTCGAGATCGGCAGCTACGTAGGTGGCTTCCTGGCGGCGATCGACGGCGAGGGCTGGCACTTCCGCGGGGTCGACGTGAACGAGGCCGCGGTGCGCTACGCGTGCGCGGCTTCGATGCAACGGTGGGGACGATCGATTCCCTTCCCGGCGCCAGTGAGTACGATGCCGTCGCCATCTGGAACTGTCTCGACCAGCTCGCAGAGCCGCGCGCCGTCGTGGCGTCAGCGTACCGTCTGCTGCGCGACGACGGACTGCTTGCGGTGCGTGTGCCGAACGGCGCGGTCTGGATGCAGCTGCGAAGCTTGCTCGAAACGTCCGTCGCACCGCTCGCACGTGCGCTGCTCGCCTACAACAACCTGCTCGGCTTTCCGTACCTCACAGGATTCACACCGGGTTCGCTGGGAGCGATGCTGCACGCGGAAGGCTTCGACGTCGTGCTGACGCACGGAGACACGCTCGTGCCGCTCGCCGACCGCTGGACGCGGCGCTGGGCCGCGTACGAAGAACGTGTGCTGAAAGCGACGGTGCGTGCGCTCGCACCGCGTCGCATGATGCCGTGGTTCGAGATGTATGCGCGACGGCGATGAGCGCTACTCGAGTCCCTTGGGGCGGCCGAGTACCTCCTGCAGGACGATCGCGCGCTTCAGGTCGTTGCCACCGAACAACCGTTCCCGTGCCGAGCGGCGACGCACCGTCTGCTGCGCAGCGGCCGGCACGTCGACCTTCGCGTGGAATTCGGCGTGCCGTTGCACGGCGGCGGGCAGCGGCCGCTCGAGCGAGTAGACGATCGGCGCCTTGTCCGCCGTGTGCAGATCCCGCTCGCGACGGCGCCGTTCCGTCAGCTCATGACGCGCGCGCTCGCGCTGCGCTTCCTGCACACGACGTCGCCGATCGTATTCCGCGATCTCGTCGGGTACGACGTCATACGTTGCGAGCTCCTCGTCGACGTCCGCCTCCTCGTACTCCACCTCGTACTCCGGCGCCGGCAGGGGCGCGGGCTGCGGACGCGACGACTGCGGCTTCGGCCGGCCCGTCAGGATCTCCCACAGGTCGTCCGGTATCATCGCGGCCGCGGCGTCTTCCGTCGCGTCGGGCGGTACTTCGTCCCGGACGGGTACGGGCCGGCGATCCTGCACGCGCCCCCGGCTGCCGAACGGCTCCCCGGTATCCGACCGCGGGGCACGCTGCTGCGGCAGTGACCGCTGTTGCGGCTGCTGCTGCGGCCGGGGCCGGCCCCGCGGCTGCTGCTGCGGCGGCTCCTGCTTCCCCTTCGCCATCGCTTCGATCGCGCGTGCGATCATCGCGATGATGATGAAGATGAGGAACAGTCCGCCTTCCATCAGCGCTCCTCGTCCGACCCGGGCGTATCCGGCCCGCCTGCGATCGCCTGGCGCATGTCGGTATCGGCGATCACGTTGCGATAGCGCGCGAAGTCCATGATACCGAGGTTGCCGCTTCGGAACGCCTCGGCGATTGCGAGTGGCACTTCCGCCTCCGCCTGGACCACGCGTGCGCGCATCTCCTGCACCGTTGCACGGTTCTCCTGCTCGACCGCGACCGCCATTGCACGACGCTCCTCCGCTTTCGCCTGTGCGACGCGCTTGTCCTCCTCCGCCTGGTCGGTCTGCAGTTCCGCACCGATGTTCTTGCCGACATCCACGTCCGCGATGTCGATGGACAGGATCTCGTATGCAGTGCCCGCGTCCAGCCCCTTCGACAGCACTGTCTTGGAAATGTTGTCCGGATTCTCCAGCACCTTCTTGTGTGAATCGGCCGAACCGATCGTCGAGACGATGCCCTCGCCCACACGCGCGAGGATCGTATCCTCGCCCGCGCCGCCGACCAGGCGGTTGATGTTCGCGCGGACCGTGACACGCGCCGTCGCAATCAGCTGGATGCCGTCCTTGGCCATCGCGGCGACGCGCGGCGTGTCGATCACCTTCGGGTTGACCGACACCTTGACCGCCTCGAGCACGTCACGACCGGCCAGGTCGATGGCCGCGGCCTGCTGGAAAGAGAGACCAAGGTTCGCCTTGTCGGCGGAGATCAGTGACTTCACCACGCGATCGACGTGTCCGCCGGCGAGATAGTGCGCTTCGAGGTCGCTCGAGCGCATCTCGAGGCCCGCCTTGGTCGCCGCGATCAGCGGCCGCACGACTGCAGCCGGGCTCACCTTTCGCAGCCGCATCCCGATCAGCTCGCCAATGCCGATTTTCACGCCGGCGAACACGGCCTCGATCCAGAGTCGGACCGGGACCGCCCAGCTCAGGATGAGCAGGAAGATGACGATGAGAACGAGCAGTATCGTGGAGAACGCGAACGGGTCCATTCATGTCTCGCAGTTTGAGGTGCGCCTTCGACCGGGTTCGATCGATCGTGTCTGTCTGGATCCTGTGTCTACTTGGTGCTGCCGGTTCCTGCTTCGTCCTCGGCGGGCTCGACCACGTGCCGATAGCCCTCGGCACGCACGATCCGGATCGGTGTGCCTGCGCTGATCCAGCTCGAGTCGGAGACCACGTCCACGCGCTCGCTGCCGAAGCGACCCGTCCCGGACGGCCGCAGATCGGTGAGCGCGACACCCATCGAACCGACCAGCTCGCCGCGCGCGGGCTGCGACAGATACCCGCTCTCGCGGTCCGTGGACTGACCGAGC
>CAYLME010000232.1:0-4654 GCA_964384585.1 uncultured Gemmatimonadaceae bacterium
GCGGGGATGCCGGCATCTCTTTCCAGCCAACTGGACCCGCGATACGCACGTGAGTGTTGGCGAATTCCGGCAGTGGATCAATGCCGCTGTAGGCCGAGGCTCCCTGCGCGCAACTCGTAGTGCATGCGAGCAGTCTCGCCCGGTACATCGCGCGCACGAACGACGGCGGCGGAAGGTTGATGCAGCGGCCTCACCGCTGGTCTGCGCATACGTGCCGGACGAATTCCGTGTAGCGGTCGATGTCGGGTAGGCATGCTTCCGGACTCGCAACCGGGAGCGATCATGAGGTACTCGAACAACACGACGCACGACCACGCACGCACGGATGATGAACTCGGCACCGCCGTCGATGAGATCGTCGGACTCTACCTCGCCCTCGAGGTTGCGAAGGTAGCCGAGCGGGCAACACTGCGACGGAAGCTCGCGGCGGCTGGTTTCCGCCTGAACCGTCTCGCAGCGCGACGGAGAGCGGCGTGATCCGGCGTCGAGACGCGCGACGGAATGGTAGGAGCACGCTCGGCTCAACCGCTGAGCATCCGATTCCAGTGTCACTGGCGGTACCGCGCGTCGCCACCATCGTGGACCAGCACTGCGGTGCGCCGTACTGGTTCACCGGCGAACTCTCTTCGCTGCGGCCAGGTCGTCGCGGTTGGATGTTCGGCTCCGTATCTGACGGCGATGCACGGGTCGACCTGCGCATTGCACCCGGAACAAAGCACGACCTCGATTCCTCGTCAGTAGGCCGTCTGCTGGTCTTCAGAGGAGCGCTGCACCTGGACCGAACGGCGCGCGTAGTTGTGGCCGTCGTGGAGGCACTCAGCGTAGACACGCACGGTGTGCGCCTGCTCATACGTGAGGATGTCCGACGGCGCCTCGTGACGGAGGGCGTTCTTGGCCGGCAGCGTCGGCTCCTTCCAGAGTGGCCCCTGACGATCGCCGTCGTGACTGCTGCACGCGGCGCGGCTGTCGAGGACATCCGCGCAGTCGTTATGCGACGCGCGCCGTGGATTCAACTCGTCGTATACGATTCAGCTGTTCAGGGGCGCGCCGCACCGACGTCGCTGGCGCGTGCCCTGGCTGCAGCGAACGACTCAGGTGCAGATGTCGTGCTTCTCACCCGCGGTGGCGGTGCAGTGGAGGACCTGGCGGCATTCGATGACGAGCTCGTGGTGCGCTCCGTCGCTGCGTCAGCCGTGCCGGTGGTCTGCGCCGTCGGACACCAGACAGACCGTACCCTCTGCGACGACGTTGCGGATCTCTCTGTCGCGACACCCACTGCGGCCGCCGAGCACGTCACGCCTGACCGGGACACGTTGATGGTACAGCTCGGTCAGCTTCGGGCGCGCGTTCGCGACGGCGCAGATCGTTACGTGCATGCCAGGAGTTCTGAGCTTCGAAGCACAGCACGACGCGCCATGCCCGCCATGGAGCGACTGCTCCAACTGCTCGAGAATCGCTTGAACGCATCCGGACCTGCGTTGCTGGAGCAGCGCGTTCGTCGCACGGTCGACGCCCGGCATAGGGCCGCCGATGACGCACTGCTCCGCTGTCAGCGCGCTTCTGCCTCTCTGGTCCGTACCGCGGCCCACCACGTGGATCGGATGCGTGAACGACTTCTCCCGGCCATGAAGAACTCCGTCAAATCGGCGACGATGACACTGGAGCATCAGTGGGCCCGCATAGCCGCGCTTTCACCGGAACGGGTTCTCGAACGCGGTTACGCCCTCGTACGGACCGATGCGCAGCTGTGTCGATCGACCGCGGACATTGCGCCGGGGGACACAGTTCACATCCATCTCGCGGACGGAGTCGCTCTGGCAACCATTACGCACATCACAATTCTGGAGAAAGGACGTGCTGCATGAACACACGTGCGGCAACCCGGAACGGGAGTGACAGCGAGTACAGGAAGCATGTGCGCGCGCTCGAGCTTGCGGCCGCCCAGCTCGAACGTGGCGATCTCGACCCCGAGCAGGCGTTGGAAGTGTATCGGAATGCACTCCGGAGATACGAGGAGGCCATGGCGATACTCAACTCGGTGGCCGAGCAGTTCCGCAGGGTCGAAGTGCAGGCGGAAGGGAAGTATAACATCGCACGGTAGGGGTTCTGCGGTCTCGGAAGCAACGGTTGCCGCGGACGTCTCGAGTCCGACTGACTGTGGCGGTGAGGCGAGGATATACCCGCCGAACCGCCGGCTCGACCGGCAACGCTTCGACTCCGACGCTGGAGAACCTAACGTGGTACAGTTTCCGAACTCCTTCAGTCCCCGCATGCCGGAGAGTCCGGCCAGCGCAACCCATTCCTTCCCCGCACCCGGGCCGGACCCCTATCTCACGAACGAGCGGCGGCTGAGGCTGCTCTCTGACGACGAGCTCGAGGGCCTGCCGCCGCTGAACTATCTCGTTCAGGGCATGGTTCCGGCCGGTGGGTTCATCGTCGTGGTCGGCGCTTCGGGTGGCGGCAAGACGTTCTTCGTCCTCGACCTCGCCATGAGCATTGCGACCGGTACCCCCTGGCACGGTCGTGACGTGGTCCGTGGCCCGGTCGTATACGTCGCCGGGGAAGGAATCAGCGGTCTGGTCGGCCGTGTGAGCGCATGGAAGGACCTGCACGGCTGTACCGGACGCGCGGGTCTGTTCGTTCTGCCGCAGGCGACTGCCCTCACTCAGCCCGACGAAGTGAACCGCCTGCTCCTCGCAATGGAGGCACTGCCTGCGCCGCCCCAGGCAGTCATCATCGACACGCTCGCCAGGAACATGGGCGAGGGAGACGAGAACAGCGCGCGTGACGTTGCGCGCCTCACCGCCGGCGTCGACCGCATCCGTGAGGCGACCGGCGCAGCGGTCATTCTCGTTCATCACACCGGTCTCAAGTCCGAGCGCGAGCGCGGCAGCTCGGCTCTGCGCGGCAACGCAGACACCACCATCCTCCTGCGTGGCAGCAGGAGCGGCCTGATCCGTCTCGACTGCGCGAAGCAGAAGGACGGCGAACCGTTCGCCACCATGGCCCTCCAGCTCGACAAGCGTGGCGACTCCTGCGTGCTGCTGCCGGCTCCCCCGAACGCGCAGGTCGTGTCGGCGCTTTCGCCCACCGAGTTGCGCGCGCTCCGGGCGCTGGCGGCGGCAATGCCGAACGGCCTCAGCTACTCGGCTTGGGCCAATGCGTCCGGGGCCAAAGGAGGTGCGTTCGACCGCATCGCGAAGGCCTTCGTGCGCGACGGGCTGGTCGCCGGCGGCGGTGGCAGGGGCGTCCCCTTCGTTCTGACTCCGAACGGGGTCAACGCCGCAGCCTGACGGTCTCCCGTCAACACGAAACACTACCCCCACTCCGGTCCTACAAGACCGGAGTGGGGGTAGTGTTTCTGGCCCCGGACTCCGCGCGCCGTGGAGGGCGAAGCGCTTGACGCAGCCCATTTAGCCCACGTCCTCGACCTACGCTGCGAAAGGGGTTCTCACAGGGGGTCGCGCTCCCACACCATGTGATTGCGACCTACAGCGGGCCGCCGCCGCACGGCGAGACCTCCCACGCAGGAATCGGAAGCATGCGCGCAATCATTGACAGGAAGCGGTACGATACGGAGATGGCCACGGAGGTCGCCCGCATCGAGAGCGGGCACAACCTCAGCGACACCGAGTACTTCACGGAGGGGCTCTACGTCACCTTAAAGTACTCCTGGTTCCTGGCCGGTTGGGGCAACGCCCGGTCCCCGTATGCCACGGTAGCGGGCAGCGCCCGCTCCTCCGGCGAGCGGGTCACCGTCCTTACTCCCGGCGAGGCGGTGGAATGGCTCGAGGAGCACGGCAAGGTGGACGCTATAGAGGACTATTTCGGCGCGCTGATCGAGGACGCATAGGCTCCGGCGGAGGGCGAGCCGATAAGTATCGGCCCCTCCGCTACCCAGCCGGTTCCGTCGACGCGCCAGGCCCGTAGTCAGTGCGAGACTATCCATGAGTCGCGACCCTGCCCAAGCTGTCCAAGCCGCTGCTATGGCCCCACTTGCCCGGAAACTGTAGATTCCCTTTTAAGCGACCGCCGTCCTGCCCCGGCGGTCGCTCAGGCTGATCGCCTGGGCGGTTGTCCTGCCGTTCAGTGTCACTTGCCGCTGCTACCTTTCCCGGAAGGTCGCGGCGGGCCAGTCGTACCAGCACGCAGCACTCGCATTCGGTCGCCGGAGACCTGCAAGGCCAGGCCGGCTTCGCCCGGCGCGTCCCCGACGACGTGGTCGACCTCTGATGCGCACGCGCGCCGACGGATAGCATGGATGTCTTCTCGCTCCGCGAATCCCTGGTCCACCAGTACTCCGCGTTCGCGCGTTCCTTCACCCAGATCCGGGCGACGGACATTCGTGAGCAGGTAGCCGGAGCGTACGAGTCCGGCCGGTTCTGGCCTGACCCGCTGATTCAGATCAACCCTCGCTACAAACTCGGCCGGTCCGTTGCTGACCTCGTTGCCGCCGGTACCCTCCACCCGCGCTGCGCCGAGCTGTTCGGCATCCAACTCTATCAGCATCAGGAGTACGCCATCGAGTTGGCCGCGAAGGGCGAGAGCTTCGTGGTGACGACGGGTACGGGGTCCGGCAAGTCGCTCTGTTTCTTCATCCCCATCGTCGACGCCGTCCTGAAGGCCAACGATCTGGTCGGCAGCAACGCCGACG
>CAYLME010000233.1:0-4625 GCA_964384585.1 uncultured Gemmatimonadaceae bacterium
CGTCCAGCAGACCCATCTCCTTGAAGGCGAGGCCCAGGTCGTAGTGCGCCTCGGCATCTTCCGGCGCAACGTGCTCGGCCAGCTTCGCCTTGAACTGCGACAGCACGGCCGCGAAGTCGCTGTCTTCGTCACCCGTCGGGCTGTCCTCTGTCACGAAGTAGCGTGTTTCACCCGATGGCGAATCGAGCTCGAGCAGTGACTTGAGATCGACGTACTGCGACGTGCTCCTGCGCTCCAGTGCATCGAGCGCGTCACGCGCAGCCGCATGGCCCGGCTCGATCTCGAGCACGTGCTCGTAGATCGCGGTCGCCTTCACGGGCGCGTTCGACTCCTCCAGCGCACGCGCAAGCAGCATGTATGCACCAAGCCGGAGCGTACGATCGCCGGAGCGTTCCGCCAGTTCGACGTGCACCTGGTGCAGCCGGATCTCCCTCGGCTTCTCGATCAGGAGCGCGCCGACTTCCTCCGCTGCGTGTCCGTACGCCCGGGCATCTTCGAGCACCTGGTGCAGCGAGAGCAAACGGCCAACCGCACCGCCGACGTCGTCGCGACCGAGCGCACTGCGCGCGGCCGCGATCACGCTCGCGATCGCTTCGCCGGAACGGTCGATCTCGACCGTCGGCGGTTCGGCGTCTGCCGTCGTGGTGCCATCGGTCGAAAGAACGGGTGGGTGGAACGCCACGTCCTGCGACTCGGTCACGGCGGCCGGTTCCGGCCTGGCAGCCGGTTCCGGTTCGGCAGCCGGTTCCGGTTCGGCCACCAGCTCGGCCTCCGGCTCGGCCACGGGCGCGACGTCGTGCGACGCTGCAGCGGCCAGCGCCTCGTCGGATTCGACGATCGGCGCGGCGGCGTCCGGCTCTTCGGTCGCGACGGGTGCCGCCGTGTCTTCGAACAGCGGCAGCTCGATCTCGTCCACGGCGAACTCGACGTCCGGTGCCGCCATGTCCACGGCCGCATCGGCATCCAGCTCCGGCAGTGTCGCTGCGACATCGTCGCCGGTCATGACGACCGGCTCCGCGTCGTCCAGCGCAGGGAGAGCCACGGGCCCGGGCTCCTCCACCGGTTCCGCTGCTTCGGAGTCGTCGAATGTCGGCAGTTCGACCGCGGAATCCTCGCCAGAGTCGTCGAATGTGGGCAGCTCGATCGGGGCGCCCTCGTCTTCACCGACATCGTCGGCCTCGAGTTCCGGCAGCTCGAACGCTTCCGTGTCCTCGTGCTCGTGTACGGCTACGTCCTCGTCGGCCTCGAGGATGGGCAACTCCAATGCGCCCTCGGTGTCTTCCTCGGCCTCGAGTGCGACGTCGTCCTCGTCGCCTTCGAGCATGGGCAACTCGAACGCGCCCGCGGCGTCTTCTTCGGACTCGAGCGCAGCTTCGTCCTCGTCGCTCTCGAGCGTGGGCAGCTCGACCCAGGCGTCGTCCGCGTCCACAGACGCGTCGAGCACATCGTCGTCCTCCGGCGCGCCACCGAGTGCCGTCGGCTCGAGGCCCGGCAGCTCGTACGCTGCGTCCGCCTGGTCCGGTTCCCCGGCGTCTGCCGTCTCGATGCGTTCCGCGTCGGACGCAGCGATCTCGTCCTCCGGTGCCGTCTCGAAGGAGGTCGGCTGGAAGCCTTCGAGCACGTCGGCTTCCATCGCCTCGACCGTCTCCGCATCCGCATCGCCGAGCGCGGTGCCCTCGAGGCCCTCGAGCGTGCCGGCTTCCACTTCTTGCGCGGCAGCGGCGTCGTCGGGGATGGGTGCGACGTCTTCCGCGGCGGCAGCGTCGTCGCCGGCCGGCTCCGCGATTGCCTCCGCTGCAGCGGTCTCGCGCGCAGTCGCGTACGGCCGGATCACGTAGTCCGCGTCATCCGGCGTGCGGACGTGCGGCGCTTCCGGCTGTTCATCCGCGAGCGAGATCTCGGGTGCGATCTCACCGAGATACGCCGCCAGCGATTCGGCGCGTGCCTGCTCGTCTGCGCCCAGGTACATGCGGTACGCGTGGCGCAGCTCGCTCAGGGCCTGCTCCGGCTTGCCATGCTGCTGGAGCGTGCGGCCGAACAGTTCGCGGACTTCGGCGTCTTCCGTGCTGTTCGCGAAATCCTCGAGCGCCTGCAGCGCCTCCGGCACGCGGTTCTGGCGCGCCGCGTTCTCGGCATAGTCGAGGAACCAGCGGCGTGCGTCCGTCAGGAAGCCCTGGGACGCGCTGAACTGGCCGAGCTTGCGCAGCAGGTCGAGGTTCTCGGGCGCGTAGCGCAGCGCCTTGTTGCAGAGCGCGATGGCGTTGTTGAAGAGGCCCGCGTCGGCGTAGCGATCTGCGGCCTGCGAGTAGTAGCGAACGGCGTCGTTCGGCTTGCCGACGCGAACGTAGAGGTCGCCGATGCGGTTGTAGAGTGGAAGCTCGACGTCGCCTTCGCTCTCCCCCAACTCGAGCACGCGCTGGTACGCCTGGATCGCCTTGTCCCAGTCCTCGCGCAGCTCGTGCCTGCGGGCGTCGTCCTTGAGCTTGTTGACCTTCTTCATGCCTCTCCTGCTTCGGAGCCTGCATCGGCCGCGAGGTGCTGCAGCAGCCGCGTAGAGAGCAGCCGATCCGTAGTGCCGGGCCGCAGGCGCAGCCGCTCGGCGGCTGCCTCGAGCACGAGCACGTCCGGAACCAGTCCGATCACTTCCGTCTCGACGATCCGGCCACCGTGCCTGGCCAGCAGCGATTCGAGACGACGGAACGCCGCGAGTGGTGATGCCGCATTCACGTCCTCGACGTTCATCGAGATCTGCACCGCAGTCCGGCGCGGCAGGTACAGCGCCAGTGCGCGCAGCCCCTTGATGCCGCCCCCGCTCTCGCGCAGCGTACGCGCGATCGACGCCGCAGTCTCCCGCTCGACCCCCTCGACGAAAACGTTCCAGGCGAGGAGCAGCGGCCGCGCGCCGACGCAGGTCGCGCCCGCAGTGGGGTGTGCACCCGCGTGCTTCCAGCCGGGCGGCAGCAGGTCCGGTGTGCGCTCGAGCGGCCAGCCTCGCGTGAGCGACTCGAATCCGCCGCTCCGCAACTCGGCGAGACCACGACCTGCGGGATCCGATGCCTGGGCGTAGAAGAAGACGGGAATCCCGACCTCCCGGACGAGCCGCTCACCCACGCGCCTGGCAGATTCGACGGCGTCCGCCGGTGTCATGCCGATCAGGGGCACGAATGGGAGCACATCGAGCGCACCGATGCGCGGGTGTATCCCGTCATGGCGTCGCAGATCGATGCGGTCGACCGCTACACGTGCACCTGCGACCGCGGCCTCTTCGACCACGGCCGGCGTACCTACTACGGTCACGACCGAACGATGATGATCGGGATCGGCGCTCCAGTCGAGCACATCCGCACCGGCGGCGCGCATGGCCTCGACTATCGTCTCGACCACGGACAGGTCGCGCCCCTCGGAGAAATTCGGCACTGCCTCCAGCAGTCGTGCCGTCATCGGTTCGAATGATACATGGCCCCTGTGTCAGTCACAAGCATCCTTCGCTGCAGGGGATACGGCCGCGCGGCGGTTTTCGACCGGCCGGCGCCGCTGCCCGAGCACGGGCCTCAGAGTCGGCCGGCGACCCGCTCGCCGGCGATCCACACGCCGCCGACCGGCGGCAGCCCGTACCGGTACGGGATTTCGGCATAGGACTCGACGTCCCAGAGTACGATGTCCGCCGGTGCGCCGACACGCAGCGTCCCACGCCCGTCCTCGAGTCGCAGTGCCGACGCGCCGCCCGCCGTGGCCGCGTGCAGCGCCTCGATCGGCGCCATCCCCATCTGCGAGCACGCGATCGTCATGACGAGCGCCATGTTCGGCGACGGTGACGACCCGGGATTGTAGTCGCTCGCGAGCGCGATGCGCGCGCCGGCGTCGCGCAGCGTCCGGGCCGGTGCATACCGCTGGCGTCCCAGAAAGAAGAGTGTGCCCGGCAGCAATGTCGCGACCGTATCAGAGCCCGCGAGCGCGCTGATCCCGTCATTGCTGATCGCGCCCAGGTGGTCCGCCGACGCCGCGCCCAGCGCAGCCGCCAGCTCGGCCGCTCCGGAGTGTTCCAGCTCATCCGCATGCAGCTTGGGGATCATGCCGTGCTCCATCCCGGCCTCGAGCACGCGCCGCGTCTGCGCGGCATCGAACACGCCCGGCTCCATGAACACGTCGCAGAAGCGCGCCAGCTCCTCGGACGCCACGGCCGGTATCGTCTCCCCGCACACCAGGTCGACGTACGCGTCCCTGCGGTCGCGGAACTCCGTCGGGAACTCGTGCGCCGCGAGCAGTGTCGCCTCGACGCGCACGGGCAGCTCGGCAGCCAGCCGACGCACCGCCCGCAGCTGCTTCACCTCGTCGGTCGTGCGCAGCCCGTATCCGCTCTTGATCTCGACCGTCGTCGTGCCGAGCCGCATCATCCGCTGCAGCCGCGGCCGGTTCAGATCGACCAGCTCGTCCTCCGAGCGCGCCCGCAGATCCTTCACGGACGCCTGGATCCCGCCACCCCTGCGCGCGATCTCCATGTACGGCACTCCGCTCGACCGCAGCGCGTACTCGTCCGAGCGGTAGCGCCCGAACACCGCGTGCGTGTGCGAGTCCACGAATCCCGGCGTCAGCACCCCGCCCTGCCCGTCGATCCGCGCCGCCGT
>CAYLME010000234.1:0-4624 GCA_964384585.1 uncultured Gemmatimonadaceae bacterium
CCGGAAGTATCCGGGTCTCACCGCGGTGTCCGTGATCGGCATGGCCGTAGCCATCGCCATCGGTGCGGGCTTCTTCGGGATCATCCAGGCGCAGCTCGATCCGACCCTCCCGCTCCCGGGAGGCGAGGGTGTGGTGGCCCTCCAGCTCGACACGGACGAGCCCGGCAGCCCGGAGCGGCATGCGCTGCACGACTTCGCGCTCTGGCGCGACGAGCTGACCACGGTCGCCGCGGTCGGTGCCTTCCGCCATGAACGCCGCAACGCCGAGACACCTGCGGGCACGCGCCTCGTGCCCGTGGCGGAGATCAGCGCAGCGGGATTTCGTGTGACCGATGTCCCGCCGCTGCTGGGGCGGCCGTTGCTCGACGAGGACGAAGAGCCCGGCGCACCCGCGGTCGTCGTGATCGGCGAGCAGGAGTGGCGGCAACACTTCGTCTCGGATCCGCAGGTGATCGGCACCATGATCCGGCTCGGTGGCCGCATGCACACGGTCGTCGGCGTCATGCCTGCGGAGTTCCGCTTCCCCGTGAACGACGGCTGGTGGGTACCGCTTCGGCTGAACCCGGCAGACTACGAAGTGGGTGCCGGCCCCGAGATCCAGGTGTTCGCGCGGCTCGCACCGGATGCCACGATCGAGCGTGTCCGAGCGGAGCTGAATACGCTCGGCGCACGCATGGCGGCCGCACACCCCGCCACGCACGCACGGCTGCGGCCCCAGGTGCTGCCGTATACGAACACGCTGCTCGAGGTCGACAGCCCGGCCATAGCCGCTGCGCTTCGTCTGGCACAGGCAGGCATCAGCCTGCTGCTCGTGCTCGTCGCAGCGAACGTCGGCACGCTGGTGTATGCGCGCACAGCGACGCGCATCGGCGAGATCACAGTGCGCAGCGCACTGGGCGCGAGCCGCCGCCGCATCGTCGTGCAGCTCTTCGTGGAGGCGTTCCTCGTTTCGGCGATCGCAGCGGCGATCGGGCTCGGCATTGCGGCCCTTGCGCTCGAACAGATCCAGGCGTTCCTGCAGCGTAACCTCGGCAGCGAACTGCCCTTCTGGTTCCGACTCGAGCTGTCGCGCGGCGTCATCTTCTACGTCGTCGCGCTTGCTTTGCTCGCGGGCATCATCGTCGGCGTGCTGCCGGGACTCCAGGCCACCGGCCGCCGCGTTCAGTCCAGGCTACAGCAGCGCGCCGCGCGCGGGTCCCAGCTGCGCCTCGGACGCACCTGGACCGCACTCATCGTCGCGCAGGTTGCCGTGGCCGTAGCCGTTCTTCCGTTCGCCGTCTACGTGTCGTCGCGCTCCATCGAGAAGGGCTTCGCGCAACCTTCCTTCCCCGCGGACGAGGTGCTGTACGCCCGACTTGCGATCGAGCGCGAGGACGCGCCGCCGCACGTCATCGCGGCCACATGGGACTCTGTGATGAACACGCGCTTCGCCGAGCGCGGGGACGCGCTGCTGCGCCGGCTCGCTGCCGAGCCCGGCGTCGCCGGTGTGGCCTTCGTTCGCCGCCCGTTCCAATCCGGCTTTCACGACCGGTTCGAGATCGAAGACGGGCCGACGCTCACGATGCTGGCGAACGGTGTCGACATCGACGCGTTCGAGGTGATCGGCGTTCCCGTCGTGGACGGCCGCGGCTTCGAGTCCGCGGATGCGAGCGGAGGACCGCACTCGGCGATCGTCACGCGCAAGCTGGCATCGAGGATCGGCGAGCCGGTCCTCGGACGCCGCATTCGCACCGTGCACGGCGTGGAAGGCGACGGTCCGCTCGAGTTCGGACCGTGGCTGGAGGTCGTCGGTGTCGTACCGGACTTCACGGTCGAGGACGACTTCGAGCCGCAGCCGCCGCGCATCTACACTCCGCTCACGCTGGCACGTGCGCCGGACGTTGCGCTCGTCCTGCGTACGCGCGGCGGTATACCGCCTCGCTTCGAGCAGAGACTGGTCGAGATCGCAGCGAGCGTGGACCCGCTGCTACAGATCGACGAGATGCGCACCGCCGCTCAGGACCAGCGCACCCTGCGGCAGGCCATGCTCGCCCTCGCCGCGGTCGTGGTAGTCGTAGGCGCCAGCGTCCTGCTGCTGTCCGCCGCGGGGATCTACGCACTGATGTCGTTCACGGTGGCGCGACGCCGCCGCGAGATCGGCATACGCTCCGCACTCGGCGCCGCACCGCGTCGCCTGCTGGCCGGGATCTTCGCGCGCGCCGCGGCACAGCTCGGCGCCGGCGTGCTGATCGGACTCGTGCTCGCCGGTGCGATCGGCCGCGCCATGCTCGGCGGCGGTCCGAGTTTACCCGATGCACTCGCGTTCGGCCCGGCGGTGGCAGCGATCATCGCGGCCGTCGGCTTCTTCGCCGCATTCGGTCCCGCGCGCCGCGCGCTCGCCGTCCAGCCTACAGAATGTCTTCGTGAGGAGTAGCGGCATGACCGGCATCCGTGCTCGCATCGGTTCGCTCTGGCGCGGTCTCCGCCGTCGCGAGGACGTCGAGGCTGAAATGCTGGACGAGTTCCGGCATCACATCGAGTTGCGCGCGCGTGATCTCGAACGCACGGGCATGTCACCAATCGAAGCCATGCGACGCGCTCGCCTCGAGTTCGGACACGTCGAGACGCACCGGGAGTCCGCACGCGCATCGCGGGGAATGCACTGGTTCGACGAGATCGGCTTTTCCTGGCTCGACGTGAAGCTGGGTCTGCGCATGATCCGGAAGTTCCCGGGGCTGTCGATCGTCTCCGTGATCGGCATGGCGGTGGCGATCGCGATCGGCGCAGGGTTCTTCGGGTTCATCCAGGCGCTCATCGATCCGAAGTTGCCGGAGCCCGGCGGCGAGCGGGTCGTCGCGCTCCAGCTCGGGACCGACAACCCGGTGAATCCGGAGTATCGGTCGCTCCACGACTTCCTGCTGTGGCGGGAAGAGATGACGGCGGTTCGGGACATCGGTGCGTTCCGGATCATGCGGCGCAACGTGACGACCGACGCCGGCACGCAGCTCACGAGCATTGCGGAGATGAGCGCGGCCGGATTCCGCGTCGCGCGAGGCGTCCCGCTGCTCGGACGGCCGCTGCACGAAGAGGACGAGCGTCTGGGCGGACCGCTGGTCGTCGTGATATCGGAAGAGGTGTGGCGCCAGCAGCTCGCGGCGGACCCGGAGATCGTGGGCCGCACCATTCGAATCGGCGCCTCGCCCCACACCGTCGTCGGCGTGATGCCGGCGCACTTCCGCTTTCCGGTCAACGACCGCTACTGGGTGCCGCTGCGGCTGAACGCGTCGGAATACACGGTCGGTGCCGGGCCGCTGCTGTCGGTGTTCGGCCGGCTGGCCGACGGCGCGACGATGGAGCGAGCGCAGGCAGAGCTGTCCACGCTCGGTGCACGCATGGCCGCGGCGTATCCGCAAACGCACGCACGGCTGCGCCCGGAGATCATGCCGTACCCGCGTGCGTACTTCGACATCAACAGCAGCCCGCTCCACCGGCGGCTCATGCGTCTGGCGCAGATCGGTGTCAGCATGCTGCTGGTGCTGGTGGCCGTGAACGTCGCGATGCTGGTGTACGCGCGCACGGCTGCACGCATCGGTGAGATCACGGTGCGCAGCGCACTCGGTGCGAGCCGACGCCGCATCCTGACACAGCTGTTCGTCGAAGCGTTCCTCGTGTCGGCCATCGCTGCGGCGATCGGCATCGCGCTCGCAGCGATCGCACTGGAACAGGTCCAGGCGTTCCAGGAACGGCTGGGCCGCGGGCTGCCATACTGGATCCAGCTCGGTCTTTCTCCCGGCCTCGCCGCGTATGCCATCGCACTCGCACTCGTGGCGGGACTCATCGCAGGTGTACTGCCCGCATTGAAGGTGACGGGACGTCGCGTCCACTCGGGCCTCCAGCAGCTTGCCGCGCGCGGCTCGCAGATGCGGCTCGGCCGCACATGGATGGTGATGATCGTATCGCAGGTAGCGATCGCGGTTGCCTTCCTCCCGTTCGCCGTCCTCATCGCGTCCCGCTCGGTCGAGCGCGTCATGCAAGAACCTGCATTCCCGACATCGGAAGTGTTGCAGGCCTCGCTCTCCATCGAACGCGACCTGGGACCTTCCGGACGATCCGGCCACCCGCTCCCTCAAACCGGACGCGATGCGACTTCCGCTGCCTACGACTCGGCGATGGACGCACGCTTCGTGGAGCGCGCGGGTGCACTGCTGCGCCGGCTCGAGGCGGAGCCAGCCGTCGCCGGTGTGACGTTCGCAGGACGACCGCTCGATACGGGCTCGTTTCAGCGGTTCGAAATGGAGGGTGGGCCGACGTTCACGATGATCGCCAACGCCGTCGGCGTCACCGCGTTCGATGTCATCGGCGTATCCGTGACTGCGGGCCGCGGCTTCGAGCAGGCGGATGCGAGCGGTGAGGCGCATACGGCGATCGTGACGCGGTCGATGTCGGACCGGCTCGGCGCCCCGGTTCTCGGCAGGCGCGTACGGAACGTGCGCGAGGACGCCACGACGGGCACGATCGAACGCGGGCCCTGGCTGGAGATCGTCGGCATCGTTCCGGAGTTCGCGGTGCGGTACGACTTCGAATCTCAACCGCCGCGGATCTACACGCCGCTGTCCATCCAGAACGCCACGAGTCTCGCGCTCGT
>CAYLME010000235.1:0-4502 GCA_964384585.1 uncultured Gemmatimonadaceae bacterium
GCGATGTCGCTCGGAAGGTGATGCGCCCGGTACTCTTCACGCGTCTCCATTCCGCCGCTCTCCAGAATGATGACGTCGTCCGCCAGCAGCGCCAGCGCGGCTGCGCTGTCTCCGGAGGCGAGAGCCTGATGGTATTGATGCACGACCTCGACGACTGCCGCCGAATCGCTCGTTGCCCGCGACGTGGCATGACCTGCGTGCTGTGCGGCCGTGGGAAGTGGCAGGCCGAGCAACGCTGCGGCGGCAGCAAACACTACGATCGTAGGGTTCAAGGATGTTCTCCCGGTTGTCATGAATCCTCCTGGTGGATGAAGCTGCGGGCGACGAGCAAGGTCATCTATCGGTCTCGACCGTGTGCACCCGCGCACTGTCGATCTGCTCCGCGTGTTCAGCGGGTGGCGGCGTCGTTACCAGTACGGCGGTCACTGCGAGCACCACGACGCCGATCGCGAGTTCCAGCATTGCCGACCGGCGCAGCCGGTGCGCCGCGGCTACGTCACCGAGCGCCGGCCGGACCTTCAACCAGTTGTAGGCACCAGTGCCGAATACAACCGAGAGCACGGCGACCTTCACGAGAAGCGTGCGGCCGTAGGCGCTCTGCCAAAGTTCCGGAATCGTCCCCAGGTGTATCCACGCGGCAATCACTCCCGTCGAGACGACGACACCGGCGAAGAAGAGAGCAGTCGGCGAGAAGGCGTTGATCAACGCCGCCACGGCGTCTGCACGTTGACCCTCGGGACGTCGCAGCGCAACCGGCATCCCGGCGATCAGGACGAGGAGCAGGCTACCGAGCCAACCGCCGGCGCCGAGCACGTGCAGTGCGTCGGCCGCCACGGCGAGAATGCTCAGCTCGGGGGTTGCAATCGCGTGGCCGGAGAGGCCCGGTGTGAACGCGAGTGCGATGGCGCCAACCGCGGTGATCCACCAGCCCGTGGTCGCCTGCTTGCGGGCAATGAGCAGCCCCAGCAGTACGGCGATCATCGCCGCCAGCTGGAGCAGCCAGCCCCAACCCCAGATCGTGCGCCTCAGCATCGTTTCCATCAACGCCGCATCGAGCGCCTGTGCCGGACCGTGGAGAGCATATGACTGCGCGTACAGGCGCAGCAGCAGCGCAGCGCCGAGTACGCCCAGCGCGGCGAGGCCCACGTAACGGGCACGTGCCGCCGCCGGCGCGACGAGCGCGTCGTCCATAGTTGCACGGTTGCGTTCGAACAGCCGGAGAACGAGAAGGCGGAATGCCACGACACCAATGATTCCGAGCAGCCCGGCGAACGTAAGCCACCGGACTGCCGCATACAGTGGAGACTCGGCATCGAAGTCGGAACCCGCCGGAAACGTCGCCGCGGGGTGGTGCTCCGCTGGCGGAGGTGTCTGACCCGGAGCAGTGGGCCCGACATCGGCCGGGCGCGCGATCCCGATCGCTCCCGGCGCGATGGTGAAACCAAACTCGCCACGCACCGGATGGCCGTCCGAGCCGACCACCTGCCACATCACGGTATACGTCCCGGACTCGAGCGGACCGGCGATGTCCGCCAGGAGCACCGTCGATGAGTCGGCGTGGAGCCGCAGCCGCGAGAGCGCGATGGCGCCGTTCGGCCCGGCGAGCGCCAGTCGACTCACGTCCAGTTCGACCCGCTCGTTGAACACGAGTCGCAGCGTTCGCGGTACCGCGGAAAGCTGATCGCCCTTCGCAGGGGCCGAGCGAAGCAGCTGCTGATGAGCGTGTACGCTCAGCGGGAGCGTGAGTTGCAGCAACAGCGCAAAAAGCAGGACCGGACCGCGCCGGGTGAGAACGTGCGTGTCTCGAGAAAGCCCGATCGAGAATGTCCGTGTGCGCATCGCTCTCAACGTGAGGGTCGGTTGCTGGTCCTGGAGCGAATTTGATGGAGGATAAAATCGCGGAAGCCGGAGCGCAACCGCAGCACGAAAGGTCGGGCAACCCGGCAGGTCGAACCGGCTGCTGCCGATGCACGCGAGGCACCGGCTGCATGGCCTGTGCGGAGCTAATCCAGCTTCGTGCCGGCGACCACCACGCGATGGGGACACTCCCCGGTTCCATCCGTGTCGCCAAACATGCAGAACAGGTGGACGAACGCGTTGTCGTGGTGTTCGCAGTGCCGCGCGTGCTCAGCGGCGTGAGCGGGCTCGGGGTGGGCGGCGACCAGAGCGGAGGCTATGAGCAGCGCGAGCACGCCGGTGCCGCCGGCGAGCGCCGTCCGCGTCACGTGCGTGCGTGCAGGCTGTGCTTCTCCGAGGAGTTGACGGACGCGTCGATCGATCATGTCGCTTCCGTGCAGGCCGACGCTACCCGCAACCGATTGTTGGGAGCAGCGTCGTGCGCTCAAAAGGATTGCGGACGCGAGCACGATGGGTTTTGTACTGGCCCGGTCAGCCATCAGCTCGACTTCATCTGCCAGGTCGGCTGCGAGCCGGCGGACGAGCGGCAGCCAGTACAGCATGCAGGAGAGGAAGCGCAGGAGGGAAAGTCTCAGCGGATCACGCCGTCGTACGTGAGCATGTTCGTGCTCGAGCACGGCGGTGAGCTGTCCCGTGTCAAACAAATGCGAAGCATCCTCTGCGACATAAATCGTCGGGCGCCACCACCCGATTGTGAAGGCAGGAGTCGGAGAGTCGGCGAGAATGCGGAGGATGACGGGGTCTACGCCTGCATCCTCAGCCGCGCTCCAGTAGGGATCACCGCTCCGCGCCGTATGTCGGCGCGCATTCGACAGCGTGCGATGTCCCAGGTGCCACGCACGGATGCGATCCGCCACGGCGTAGGCGAGCCCGCTCAGAAACAACAGGTGAAATACGCCGTGTACGGGCGTGAGCAGTGCGTGCAGAGCGACCAGACAGATCGCGACGAAATGCCCGTGCTCGGCCGCTGCGATCGGAGACAGCATGTGATGCATGAATAGCGGCGCAGTCGCGAGGATGGCCAGTGCGCCGAGCGCGATCAGAGCGGAGCGCTGCGTTGCACCGCAGGAAACGAGTCGCGGCCGAAATCCGGTCATGATCCTTTCCTGTCCTTCTTCAGCCGTTCTCGCACGAGCCGATCCAGCTCCGCCAGCTGGGCGGGATCATGTTCGGCGAGCGCGTCCACGAACGAGGCGGCGATCGCAGCCGGACCGAATGACAGGATCCCGTCAACGACGCGCCGCGCAGCATGCTGCCGGAACTCCTCCTCCAGAAGCACGGGACGATAGTGAAACACTCCGGCCTGCTTGGCACGTCGGAGCAGCCGCTTGTCCACCAGCTTGTTCAGCACGGTAACGACAGTCAACAGCGCTACGTCGTGCTCCTGCACCACGCGCTCGTGCGCCTGCCGTGCAGTTACCGGCTCCTCCGCATTCCAAACGGCTTGCATGACCCGCGCCTCGAGGTCACCCAGTACCTTGGCGAGGCCGTCAGCGGAAAGACGGACCGTGTCCTGGAGCCGTGGCGTCTTGCCTGTGGGGCTGCTGGTCCTGCGCCGCCGCTGCGTCAATGGCGTTCTCCGCGTCCGATAAAGGTTTTATCAGGTATAAAGGTTGCGCCGTGCACGGCAGTGGTCAATCATAACGGCACGTTGCTGCGCATGCACGGGAGTACTGCGCCGGGCGCAGCGGGGCGAAGGCGTGAAGGCTTCCGGCCCGGGGCCAGATGACGACGTTCTTCCGCGCAGAGGAGGACGTACCGGCCGCAGCCTTGTGTCGATACAGCATCAACGATAGACCCATAACGTGAACCGGAGCCATACGAGTATGCACGACGAGCATCGGCATCACCCGGGCCACGGCAGGCCAAAGGACACCGCCGCCGAGCCTCCGGTGGAACCGGGGTATCCGGAGCATCCGGAGGTCCCCCACCCGCCGGGGCAGCTCCCCGGTGCGGCGCAGCCGCCGGATCACATCCACGGCACACATGCTAAGGCCGGAGCTGCGGCAGCTGGCGCTGGCCAGGGCCATGACGGACATGGCGGACATGGCGGACATGGCGGACATGACAAGCATGCCGGCCACAGCGTCGACATGTTCCGCAGCAAGTTCTGGCTTTCGCTGGTCCTCACCATCCCCACCCTGATCTGGGGCGAGCTGCTTCAGGGATGGCTCGGTTACACCGCACCGGAGTTTCCAGGATCGAGCTACATACCGGCGGTATTCGGCACCGCGGTCTTCTTCTACGGTGGGTGGGTCTTCCTGGAGGGGGCCGCGCGCGAGCTGAAGGACCGTCTGCCGGGAATGATGACGCTGATTTCCCTGGCGATCACGGTTGCGTTCGTGTTCAGCCTCGCAGTGACATTCGGGTTCGACGCGATGGCACTGTGGTGGGAGCTGGCTACGCTCGTCACCATCATGCTGCTTGGACACTGGATGGAGATGCGGTCGATCGCGCAGGCGAGCGGAGCCCTGCGCGAGCTGGCGAAGCTGTTGCCGACGACGGCGGTCCGGCTGGTGGACGGCGCAACGGAGGAGGTTCCGGTCGAGCAGTTGCGCGAGAGCGATCTGATTCTGGTGCGTCCG
>CAYLME010000236.1:0-4457 GCA_964384585.1 uncultured Gemmatimonadaceae bacterium
CGAGCACGACGTGCTTGTACTCCGCAGCGTCCATGCTGCCGCGCAGCGCGTCGGCCATGCGCCACAGGTCGGCCTCGTAGCCGAGAGGGGCGGAAGCGGAGCCGGTGGTCTCAGTTTCGGTAGCCATCGTGACCGGATGAATCTGCTGGAAGGGTGTGACAGCCGGACGTACAAGATGCAACGCGAACGCCTGCACCGCCATCCGGAAGCCTGCGGGGACGTCTACTCGATCGCGAAGAACGCCGTTTCGTCGTGCGTGGCGAAAGCTCGAATCGAGTCCGAGCAGGCCACGAGGATCTGCGCGGCCTCCTGCGTCGTGCAGTTTCCGATGCGCAGCCAGACAACCTTGGGTGGCGGCCCATGCATAACACTCATCCGGTGGAAGTCTTCGTCCTTGGTGACGAGGATAAAGCCACCGTCCCCTGCTCGAGTCCACACGTCCTGATCGGGGGCGCCGAGTAACCCGAGGTGCTCGACATGAGTGGATCCAGGGAAGGTATCCGCAACGAGACGAACGAGGCGCGCCGCCAGGTTCTCGTCGAAGAGAAGTTTCGGGACGCCGTGCGGACCTGCCGCGTGCTCAGCTGGCGAGCCGGCGCTCACGCTCTGCCGCGAACGCCAGACAGGCGCGGATGTCATCGCGCGTCAGCTGCGGGAAATCCGCCAACACCTCGTCTTCGCTCATACCGGCTGCCAGGTACCCCAGGACGTCGCCCACAGTGAGGCGGGTGCCCCTCACGGTCGGCTTCCCGAATCGCACTTCAGGGTCGAGCACGATGCGTTGCTGGTAGTCCGGAGTCATGTCAAGACAGTAATCGGAACGGGCAGGCATGGGCAAGCTCTTGGCATGAACGCCCTTGTTACACGCATACCCCCGGGTAAGGCGCCGCGACACCAGCGGGTGGCGGCGGGTTCGAGGTGGAGACGGCGGGTGACGGCCCCACGTCCATGAGCAGGAACACGTTACTTGGCCGCCACCAAACGCTCGACACCCTCGCGCTGAGCCGCCCTCATCAGCCCCCGGTTGAGCGTGGCAAGCGGAATGTCGAGCCGCATCGCCAGATGCAGATACGCCGCGTCGTACGCCGTCAGCTTGCGCCTGCGTGCGATGGCAATGATCTCGTCGAACGCAGCGCGGCGATCACCCGGATCGATGACGATCGGCAGTGCAAGCAGCAGACGACCATACCGCTGCACCTCGCCGCCACTCAACCGGTCATGCCGCTCGGCCGTCAACAGACCGTTCGCAACCTCCAGCTGCCAGATCGACGGGGCGGCGGCCTCACCATCCTGGAGCGCCCGCAGTACGTCGAGCGCGTAGGCACCACCCTCATCCTCGAACAGCCACGCCAGGGTGACCGACGCATCCAGCACGAAGTTCACTTGCGGCCTTCGGCAATCAGGTCGTGAACACTCAGTCCAGCAACCAGTTTGCGACCCTGGAGAGCCTCGATAATCGCAGCGATCGCGGCCGTGGCCGGCTGCCCCTGGTCACCCCCCGGAGGCACCATGACCGCGACCGGCCGACCGTGGCGCGTGATCGTGATACGCTCCCCGCGCTCGACACGATCGAGCAGAGCGGACAGGTGCGTCTTGGCTTCGTATGCCCCGACTGTCGACATTGCAACCTCTCAGACTGGTCTGCGACTAGTCTAAGGGCAGTCGGACCCTTTGGACAACTCCCGGGGAATGATCCGAGGCACTCACCCATGCACCGCCACGATTCGGCCCACCCTCCCGGCCAGGCGGCACGAGCCTTGTACTCCATGCCGCGCAGTGTTTAGCGTACGAGCAGCGCCGGCCGCTCCAGCCATTCGTGCGCCCCGTCGCCATCACCATCTGCACGGACATGACCGCCATGACTGTCACAGGTGCACACCCGGAATGGACGTACTCCGAATACGCCCGCCTGCCCGACGATGGCAACCGCTACGAGGTGATCGACGGAGAGCTGTGCATGACGCCTGCCCCCGGGCCGCGACACCAGCGCGTGGCAGCCAGGCTGTTCCTCGTCCTGCAGGAGTATGTTGAACAAAGCGGCATCGGTGAGATGCTCTGGGACGTCGACCTGCTGTTCGTATCCGGTCAGTACCTGCGACCGGACGTGCTGTTCGTGCCGCGCGATGCGGCGGCCGGCGTGACGGATCGCGGCATGGAAGCGACGCCCGGCCTGGTCGTCGAAGTGCTGTCGCCGCATTCGTCGCGCATCGACCGTGTCCTGAAGCCACCGCGCTACCGCGATTTCGGCGTACCGGAATACTGGATCGTCGACCCGGTCGGACGGACGATCGAGCGCTACCGGTCGGACACCGCGGCGCCACAGATCCATCTTGACACGCTCACCTGGGCGCCCGCCGGCGCTGCACCGTGGCAGATCGAGATACAGGGGATCTTCCGGGATCCGTAAGAGCACCGGATCGGACGCAAAGCCTCGGGACACGGACGCGACCCGGTGCATGGCTTGCCAATCCGCGGCGTCGAGCAGCCGGATGTCGAGAACGCTCGCACGGCTCCGACTAACCATGAAGGCACAGCGGCCTTCGACGAGCGTTACCCATGACAGAGAGGCACAATGAAGTTCATCCTCATGATGCACGCACCACGCGGCACGGGCGAGTACCAGGTCGGTTCCTGGTCGCAGCAGGATCTCGAGGCACACATCCGCTTCATGCATGAGCTGAACGCCGAGCTGACCGCGGCGGGTGAGCTTGCCGGCGCAGAGGGCCTCGCGCCGCCTGGAGAGGCACGCATCGTCCGTGCAGACGACAAGGGCAAGCCGGTCATCAGCGACGGCCCCTTCGCTGAAGCCAAGGAGTTCCTGGCCGGCTACTGGATGGTCGACGTCGCGTCCGCCGAACGCGCGTACGAGATCGCGGCCAGGGCGTCGACGGCGCCGGGAGCGGGTGGTGCGCCGCTCAATATGCCGATCGAGGTGCGCCAGGTGATGAGCGCACCGATCGAGGTCTGAGTCATTGCGGGTACCAGCATAGCAACGTCGTGAACGCACACGTCGCGTTGCATTGAAGAGTGGTGCGATCGACAGCGCGGTCGAGCGCCTGCTGCGGGATACGGGGCCGCAGGTGCTCGCCGCGCTCGCTCGTCGTCACGGCGATTTCGCGGCGGCGGAGGACGCGCTGCAGGAAGCGCTCATCGCCGCGGCCGCGCGCTGGCCCGACTAAGGCATCCCGTCGAACCCGGGCGGCTGGCTGTTCCGCGTCGCCATGCGACGCCTGACCGATCACGTTCGAAGCGAAATCGCGCGCCAGCGCCGCGAGGCCGCCGTCGCGGCCGATGTATGGGCGGACTGGGCGTTCGTACCGGCGCACGACGTCGTCGTCACAGCCGACGCCGACGACTCGCTCACGCTGCTCTTCCTGTGCTGCCATCCGTCACTCACGCCACCGTCCGCGATCGCACTGACGCTTCGTGCGGTAGGCGGCCTCACGACGGCCGAGATCGCACGCGCGTTCTTCGTACCCGAAGCGACGATGGCGCAGCGCATCAGTCGCGCGAAACAGAGCATCCGCGCGTCGGGCGAACCGTTCCGCATGCCGGGTAACGACGCGCGCGCCGATCGGCTGCGTTCCGTCATGCAGGTACTCTACCTCATGTTCAATGAAGGATACACGGCGAGTGCGGGACAGGCGCTCCATCGCGTGGACCTGTCGGAGGAGGCGATCCGACTGGGACGTATGCTGCACGCGCTGCTGCCAGAGGAGCCGGAGGTTGCGGGGTTGCTCGCGCTCATGCTGCTGACCGACGCGCGTCGCGCGGCCCGGACGGGACCGCACGGTGAGCTGATCCCGCTCGACGAGCAGGACCGCGCACTCTGGAACGGAGACATGATCCACGAGGGCTCGGCACTGATCGGTCGCGCATTCGCGGTCGGCACGGCCGGACCGTACCAGCTGCAGGCCGCAATCGCCGCATTGCACGATGCTGCGCCCTCCATGGACGCGACCGACTGGCCGCAGATCCTTACACTCTACCGGATGCTGGAGCAGCTCACAGCGAATCCGATGGTAACGCTGAACCGTGCGATCGCGGCGGCGATGGTGCACGGGCCGGAACGCGGGCTGGAAATCGTGGCCGGGCTCGACGACGAATCGTCGTTGAAGGACAGCCACCGACTCGATGCCGTGCGCGGTCACCTCTACGAGATGAAGGGTGACCTGGAGCGTGCGGCGGCACACTACGCTGAGGCAGCTCAGCGGACGAAGAACATGCCTGAACGCGACTACCTGTTTAGAAAGGCGGCAGCGGCAGGCGAATGATCCCGACACGCCGGCTCGCGCGTATAGTGGGCAAACAACCGAATTGACAGGACTGATCATGCGACGACGCTTCCTCCGCCCGCGAATCGGCACTCCCGCGCTCGCCCTCATCCTCGCCTTCGCGTGCGGGGACAGTGGCACCGAACCGACGCCAACGCCGCCGAGCGCCGCTTCGCTCCGTAT
>CAYLME010000237.1:0-4449 GCA_964384585.1 uncultured Gemmatimonadaceae bacterium
GAAAGTCAGAACCTCCTGGCTTACGATCAGGCTGTATCCGAACGCCAAGAATGCAGTACCGGGCACGCTGACGTTCTTCCTCAGGATCTCTACCAGGTCGAAAGCCGCGGCTTCACGCAGTCGGAGAACCGTGCCGGCACACAACCGATCGGCCAGCGGCGGGATCATTCCCCAGTCGATCAGATCCTCTGCCGAGGGCGCGACCGGCCCCAGACCATCGAATGACCCGCACCCAATGACCAACGCTCGTCGAGAGGGCCAGAACATGCTCGTGCTCCCTCGCTCGATCGGAATCACTCCGCCGTCCATCAAGGGGCGCAAACACTCCTGGCGTCCGAGTTGATAGTCGCGACTGGAAGCGCTGCCGTAACGGCCAGGGAGTCGGAGCGCATCGAGATCATCGACCACGACGACTGCACGCTCGATGAGCTCAGCAGCCTCGACTGGATCGAGGCTCACAGGCCCGGCGTGGTAGAGCACGCTCAGGAAGTCGCCGAGATCCGACCCCGACCAGTTCATCTCCGCCATCGCAGACCCGGGGATATTGACGTAGGGAAGGCCCATGCTCTCCGCGAACACCCAGGCAAGCGATGATTTCCCGGAGCCATGCGGTCCGGTGAGCAGCGCGCGAAGAAGCACATCGTCGCCCGTGAAGTTGCGTGCGAGATGCCGTACTCCGAGCAAGGCGAGCCGCTCAATCTCACTGTCGCATCCCACGATCTCTCCACGCATGCTCTCGCAGAGGAGCTCGAACAGTACCGCTACATCTTCGTGGCTCGTCGGCGTAAGTCCTTCATGGCGCGAGCGGCGGGCATGCCGCTTCATGCGCTCCTCCCCCGACCTTGCTGGTGCCGCTGCGCTCCCATACGCCCGAGCTGCTTCAGGAATCGCAGCAGTTCTGCGTCGTCCCACTGCTGCAAGGCGAGCCGGAGGCCACGTAGGAGATCGTATGCGTGATCGGTGTGCGAGCCGCGTCCGTGAATCCACGTCAGGAGTTTGAAGCGCCACCACCAGAGAGGCTTCCCGCCGTACCGTTCCCGCTTCTTCCGCTCCGCAGGCGCGCGCACTGACATCAGCTGCGCTACCTCCTCGGCGAGTGAGAGTTCGAGTGAGGCCAGGTCGCGAAGTGCTCCATCGACTACCTGCTCGCTGCAATGGTCGTCCTGGTGAACCGAGCGCACGGGCATTCTGCACCTCTCCGGGTTGAGTGATCATCGCCCTGCCTGATCACGCTCTACCGGTCCTCTGCTCGCTCACGAGAAACCCGCCACCCCCTACCCATTCGTGCGCGGTGATCGCGTATCGCCGCGCGAATCCGGCCGTTCCGTGCGCGTCCCGTAGGCTGCCTTCGGTCGAAGTAGCCCTCGGTGCATGGAGGCGGAATGGAAGAGTTCGATCGCACTCGCGAGATGCTCCGCGCCCTCCGCCTGGAAGCGGAGGCCCGCAGGACCATCGAAGGTGGCGAACGCACGGAACTGCTCGGCGGCCGGCGACTCGATTCAGCAGAGGATACGCACACCTACACGTTCCTCCCCCGCGCGCGCGCACGACGCGCGTTCTTTCAGGTCGGCGAAGCCGTGCACGTTGTCGCCGACGACGTCGAGGCGAGCGGAGTCATCAATGGGATTGGTGAGAACGGGCGTATCGAGATCGCTCTGAGCACCGACCTTGGCATGACCGTACCGGTGGCGGTTCTCGTTCAGGACGACAGCTACCTACTCGAGGCGCTACGTACGCAGCTCCGTTCAGCGCGTCGCCGAACGATCGAGTTCAACTGGTCCCTCGCGGACGAACTCTTTGACCCCGAGGTATGGACCACGGATCGGACAGCCCCCGGAGTAGGCAGGACGGATGGCCGATCGCTGAATCCGGAGCAGGCGCAGGCCGTCGCCTGCATGAACCAGCCGGGCGTGAGCGTGATCTGGGGTCCGCCTGGCACGGGTAAGACGAGGACGCTCGCCGCCGGTGTTCGCCTCGCACGGCAGCGCGGCCGGCGCGTCTTCCTGTTCGCCCATACGAATGTCGCTGTCGACAACCTGCTGGGTCGGGTGCTTCACGAACTCGGGGACGACAAGGATGTGGCCGCGGGCCGCGTGGTGAGAGTCGGTGAGCTTAGCGGCGAGGGAGTGTCTTATGACTTGACCGAACACATCGCCTTCCGATCGATCGTGCGTACTCGGCGCGAGCCTCTCGAGCGGGAGTTCGACCGCCTGGGAAGGGCAATCGGACATATCCGATCTGTCCTGCACTCGGATGCGATAACGGCGGAGGAGCGCGCGGCGGCTGAAACCCAACTCGAACGGCTCGGTGCCGAAGCGGCGGCAGTAGAGCGGGAGCACGACCGCGTTCCGGCCGTCGTCCTCGAGGAAGCGACCGTCGTCGCGACGACGATCCATCGCGCCCATTTGCCTGGCAACCTGCGCGGTTGCGCCGACATGGTGGTGATCGACGAAGCATCCGTAGTGCCTCTCCCTCTGGCCACCTACGTCGCAGGTCTCGCACGCGAGTCAGTCGTGTTCGCGGGGGATCCGCGCCAGTCCGGAGTGATCGTCAAGTCTCGCGAGCCGGCCGTTCAGCGCTGGGTCGCCGGGACTGTGTTCGACGTCCGGAGCGAGTCCGGAGCGAAGGCAACCCCGCTGCTACTCCGGCGGCAGTATCGCATGCATCCCGAGAACGCAGCACTCGTCAACCACATCTCCTACCGAGACGGGGCTCTGATCACGCCCGAGTGTGTGGCAATGCGGCAGGCACCGCTCTTCGGGCTCATCGAGGTGGGCGCGACGCTGGTCGATACGTCCGAGCTCCGACCGCGGGCGGCAACGATCCGAGGTACGAACACCCGAGTCAACCAGACCCACGCATCCCACATCGTCCATCTGCTGACGGCGATACTGGAACGGACGCCCGGAACACCGGCGGCGGTGATTACGCCGTACTGGGGTCAAGCTCGGCACATCCAGCGTGCGCTGCCGGCCGAGCTTCGGCATTGGGTGACGGTGGATACAGTCCACCGGTTTCAGGGCAGCGAGCGTCCCCTGGTGATCTTCGACTTGCCTGATTCACCGGGAGCGACCCTCGGAAGGTTCATGCAAGCCCGGCGAACCAGCGAGGACGGTGGGCGCCTGCTCACCGTGGGACTTAGCCGGGCCCAGGTCGCTCTTGTTGTGGTGGCCAACTGCGACTTCCTGCTGAACTCCGCTCCGCCGGACGCGCTGGTTCAGCGTCTTCTGAAGTATCTCCTGGCGAATGCTCCCGTCCTGAGCATGGGCAGCCGAAAACATCAAGTCGTTGGGAATCAACCTCTTAACTCTCGCTGACGGGGAGTGGGATGGGATCGCCGCTGAAGTCAGCGTGACGGGCATGTTGGGTCGCCGGACGTCCTGCGCTTGTCCCGCGATGGGCTCAGCTGGCCTTCATGGGATCGCGGCCGGCGTCGGGTATGGTGGTTCAGAACGGCGACGGGCGCGTGATGGCGCCTGAGAACAGAGACTGGAGAAGCAGCATGGCGTCGAGTCGACAGACGACTCCGATCCGCAGGCCGGGCCGCAAGGCAGGCGAAGATCAGGCACGCAGATCTCAGCCTGGCCGGTATCGTCGCGCGTGGCACAAGGATCTGACCGATCCACCGCGTGGGGTGGGTCTGCCCGCCTACGGAAGCCTGGATAAGGTTCCTGCCGATCTTCGCGAGCGGGCGGCCATGAAGTCCTTCCTCGTGCGACGCTTCGTCGACGAGGGATGTCCGCGGGGAATGCTGGTGACATACGCGCAGGAAGCCGCCGCGGCGATCGGTGTGACCGTGCCGCCATCGACCACGCTCCGGGATTGGGCAAAGCGGTATCAACACTGGGGTCTCCTCGGTCTCGTGGACAGGGTTCGATCCGACGCGGGACGGTCACGCACGGTCGTTCAGGGGCTCCGCGAAATCGCGATGGTGTGCATCGTCGGAGCTCGCCACGGCCCCGCGCAGGCGCTCGCGGTCATGAAGCGTCTCCTGCCGGAGGCGCCGATGCCGACATACGACGCCCTCCGTCGGGAGATCGAGCGATTCAAGAAGAAGCACCCGCACCTCCTGGCCCTGGTCCGAGACGGCATCACCGGTTGGCGGAACCGTTTCCGTCTGGCACTACCCGGAGCCGAGTTCCCGGGCGGCTACCGCTACGCGGTCGATAGCACCGTCTGCGATCTGTGGGTCAGGGTCCGCAACGTGTCCCTGGCAGAGGGCTGGGAGGCGATCCGCTGTGTGCTGACGGTCGTGGAGGATGTCGGCAGTCGAGCACTCCTGACCTTCAATCTTTCGTTGGTCAGCGTCGATTCGGGTATCGCCATCGGAACGTTCACCCTCATGGCCGGAGCCGTCATCCTCGCCTTCGCTCTCCCCTTCATGGCCTGGGCCGTCATCTTCGCCTTCGCTCTCCCCTTCATGGCCTGGGCCGTCATCTTCGCCTTCGC
>CAYLME010000238.1:0-4448 GCA_964384585.1 uncultured Gemmatimonadaceae bacterium
CGAGGTCGTGTGGCGCCAGAGCCGCTACGATGCGGGCCGTCGCAGCCCGAGTCGCTGCTTCCACGGTGCGGGTGGCGGCTCCAGTCGCTCGCCGCTCTCCAGGCGGTCGAGCAGGCCGTCCAGCTCGAGCTGCGCCTCTGCGCGCGTATGACCGAACCGCTTCGCCCAGCCCGTGAATGCGGCCCAGGCGCTCGGGACCGCCGCCGTGACTGCGCCCGCCCAGGAGGCGATCTCGCCGGCCGCGCCGCCAACGAGCGCATCGCCCATGACCGCGCCGAAGAACAGGCCGCCGAAGCCGGCCAGCGCGCCCATGGCGTAGGCGTTACGGCGGTGCTGCATGCGCTGGTCGTTCAGATCCATCTCGATGCGGACGGCCGCTTCATCGCCCGGCAACGGATGCATGCCGACGACGACGCGTCGCGCGTGTGCCAGGTAGTGCCGCCGCTTCGGCCGCGCGAACACGCGCGCGACGCTCGAGATCGCGTCTTCGGCGGGAATCAGCCGCAGCTCATCCGAAGTGCGGCGCGCGACGGTCAGGTACTCCTGTGCCGCGAGATACTCCTCGATGCGGCGCCGCGTCACGGAGATGTCGCCGCGGACCAGTCGGCTCGACGACACGATCGGCGAACCGAGCGCGGCATCACCCGCTGCCGGTTGCACCGTGAGTGTCGGTCGTTCGTAGAGCGCCTGCCACACGCTGCGGGCTGGCAGCCCCAGCTCATCGCCGATGCGGAGGAGGTCTTCCTCGCTCAGCCGCTCCTGCGCGTCCGGCTCCGCCAGCGACAGCTCGACGGCGCGGCGGATCACCTCCTCGAGATCGCTGCGCGTGATGCTGCGCGCGGGCGGCCCCGCCTTGCCTTCGCTCATGCGTCTATGACATCGCCTCCACGATCACTGCCATGCCCTGGCCGCCGCCGATGCAGGCCGCGCCAAGGCCGTAGCGTGCACCGCGCCGGCGCAACTCGTGGAGCAGGTTGGTCGTGATGCGCGCACCGGACGCGGCGAGCGGATGCGTGATCGCGATCGCGCCGCCGTTCACGTTCGTCTTCTCGTGATCGAGGCCCAGCTCGCGCGCAACCGCTGCGAACTGCGGTGCGAATGCCTCGTTGATATCGACGAGATCCATGTCGTCGAGCGTGAGTCCCGCTTTCTGGAGTGCCCTCCGACTCGCGGGCGCGGGGCCGATGCCCATGATGCTCGGGTCGACACCTGCGATGCCCCACGCGACGAGACGGCCGATCGGCCTGATGCCATTCTCCGATGCCCATGCACTGCTCGAGATCACACACGCGGCTGCACCGTCACCGATGCCGCTCGCGTTGCCCGCCGTGACGAACCCGTCCTTCTTGAAATACGGTCGCAGCGCGCCGAGCACTTCGAGTGTCGTCTCGGGACGCATGTGCTCGTCCGTGTTGAACATGACTTCGCCCTTGCGTGTCTTCACCGGGACCGGCGCGACCTCCGCCTCGAAGCGACCCTCATCCCATGCCTGCTTCGCGCGCTGCTGCGAGCGGACCGCGACCTCGTCGGCTTCCTGGCGCGTCACACCGTACTGCTCAGCCAGCTTCTCCGCCGTCTGCGCCATCGACAGGCCGCAATGCGGATCCGTCAATGCCGCCCACAGTGAATCCTCGAAGTACTTGCCCGGCTCCCCGAGCCGCAGCTCGCCCCAGCGTGCGCCACGCACGACGTGCGGTGCCTGGCTCATCGACTCCGTACCGCCGCACAGCACCACGTCCGTCTCGCCCAGCAGGATCTGCTCCGCTCCGCTCGCGATCGCCTGGAACCCGGAACCGCACAGTCGGTTCAGCGTCAGCGCCGGCGCCTCCTGCGGCACGCCCGAGCGCAGCCCCACGTGACGCGCGAGGTAGATCGCGTCCGCCGATGTCTGCAGTGCATTGCCGAAGATGACCTGGCCGACCTGCTCCGGCGCGACGCCCGCAGTTTCGAGTGCGGATTTCGATGCGTGCACGCCGAGATCGGTCGCCGTGAAATCCTTCAGTGTACCGCCGAACGTGCCGAACGGCGTGCGCCGTCCCGACAGAAAGACGACGTCGGTTCCCTGTCCCTGTGTACCCATGATTTCGTGACTCTCGTTGTTCAGTACGGCAGCAATGGTTCAGTATCGGATCGGCGGTCGCGTCATGCGACAGCGAGCGCCATGCGCCGCAGCGCGTCAGCCTCCCAGCAGTGCGACCAGGCGGTTGCCGACATCCACGGTGCCGAGCGTGCCGCCGAGATCCGGTGTCGTTACGCCCTCATCGATCGCGCGCCGCACCGCCGCATCGACCCGCTGCGCATCGTCCGTGTGCCCGAGATGCTCCAGCAGCATGCCTGCCGTGAGGATCGCGGCCAGCGGGTTGGCCTTTCCGGTACCCGCCAGGTCGGGCGCCGAGCCATGTACAGGCTCGAAGAGGCCGATCCGTCCGGGGTGCAGGCTCGCGGATGGCGCGAGGCCGAGGCCGCCCACCAGGCCGGCGGCCAGGTCGCTCAGGAGGTCGCCGAACAGGTTCGGCGCCACGATCACCTGCCAGCGCGACGGCGTGCGGATCATCTCCATTGCGAGCGCGTCCGCGTACATCGCGTTGCACTCGACGTCCGGATAGTCGGCAGCGACTTCGGCGAACGTGCGCCGCCAGAGAGCGCCCGCATGCGGCATCGCGTTCGCCTTGTCGGTCAGCGTGATGCGCCGGCCGTTCGCGCGCGCGAACGCGAATGCAGCGCGGACGATCCGCTCCACGCCCTTGCGCGTGTTGATGTCCTCTTCGATCGCGATCTCGTCCGGCGTGCCCGCCTTGAAATTGCCGCCCGAACCGACATACACGCCCTCCGTGTTCTCCCGGAAGACGTCGATCAGGATATCGTCGGGTTCGACGTCACGGAGCGGCGAGAGCCGCGCATCATAGAGACGAACAGGACGGAGATTGATATACAGGTCGAGCTGAAAACGCATGCCGAGCAGGATCTCGCGCGCGTGCTGGTTACCGGGAACGCGCGGGTCGCCCATCGCACCCAGCAGGATCGCGTCGTGCTCGCCCAGCCGCTGCATCTCTTCGGGCGTGATCGTCGTGCCGGTCCGGAGATAGCGCTCGGCGCCCAGGTCCCAGTCGCTGAAGTCGAAACGCAGGTCGCTCTGCGCAGCGACATGCCGCAGTACCTTCACCGCCTCGCGCGTAACGTCGGCTCCGATTCCGTCGCCGGGAATCACTGCGATCCGTGTCATCGGGTACCTTCAGTTCGAGCGCTGGCCGACGACGATGCTGCCACGCACACCGTGCGTCGTGCAGATGTAGGGATACTCGCCCGTGGGCGCACCGTCGAGCGTGATGACCCACTGCATGCCGGCACTGACCAGCGGTGGACTGCGTAACTGGCCGGTCTGCTCGAGGAATGCACGGGCATCCGCGCTCAGCAGCGTCGATTCGAAGGCCAGCGCATGCAGCCGCCCATCGCCCGCCGTAAAGCGCACGACGTCGCCCGGCCGCGCTTCGACACGCACCGGATCCAGCTCGCTGCCGCCCTGCTGCGTTGCGACTGCTACATCGATCAGCCGTACATCCACATCGAGCTGAATCGTGTCGCCCTCGAGTTCGAGCACCGCGGGACCGCTGTCGGTCATACGGTCACATCCGGACAGTGCCAGAATAACTACGCCGGCAAGCGCCCACAGGGCGCCGGCCGGCGTCGTCGTGCTGCCGCGCGTCACTCAGTTCGCGTGGCTGAGTGCGTAGAGGTATGCGACCAGGTTCTGGATCTGCTCATCGCTGAGCTGCGCTCCCCCCATCGGCGGCATCGGCGCAGGCGCCTGCTGCGGCGTCGGCACACCCTCGCGGATGATCTGTTCGATCCCCTCGGGCGAACCATCGGTGTTGAGCCACGTGCCGTCGGTCATGTCCGGCGCGAGCGGGGTGCCCTTCGCGTCCATGCCGTGGCAGGTGTAGCAGATCGTCGTCTCGAATGCGACCTTGCCGGCCTGCACCATCTCGGGCGTCATGCCCTCCGGCAGCTCCACACTGGAAAGGTCAGGTCCGGCCGATGCTGTGCCGGACGCCGTGCCCGTCGCCGGAGTCGTCGCTGTCGTTCCGCTCGTCGTATCGTCAGCCGCGTCGCCGCCACACGCTAGCAACCCGCCGACCGCGAGCATCACGCCGAACGCCGTGAAACGCCCCATACGCATTGGATATCCCTCCTCATTATATGAAAATGGCGATATTCGCCCGCGGGATCATAGGAATCATCGCGCGCGAGCGTCAAGCTGCGCCGCCATCCGCCTGCGGCGCACCGCACGAAACACAGTAGCGCCAGCCCGACTCGAGCGCCTCGCCGCACGAGCCGCACAGGCTGCGCGACAGATCCCTGCCACACCGGGGACAGAACCGCACATTGCGCCCCGCGGGAAGCTCCGCGTCGCAGAATCCGCACCGTGTCGCCGTACCGGGGCCGGTCGA
>CAYLME010000239.1:0-4361 GCA_964384585.1 uncultured Gemmatimonadaceae bacterium
CACGGGCCAGTTCAGTGCGCCGTTCACGCGCGCGCTGCCGTGCCACGTCGAGGTCATGCGTATCGAGAGATGTGAGCACATGACCTCCGGCGCAGATCAAGTGGGCGTACCAGATCGAGCTGCGCTCCCGTCGCTGAATCAAACGCACTCGCACGCAACGCACCCGTCGGCGGACGTACAGGCGGAGTTCAGCCACTGCTTCTTCGTCCAGGACCACTGTGCAGCCATCGAGCTCCAATTCCTCACCGCGCGCGGATCTCTCACTGCGGCTCGCAGACTGCGGCGCTACGAAGTCGACGTCATCGAGCCGCAGCGACAGGATCCGCCCGATCTGCTCACCACCGGAGCATCGGAGGAGATGCAGGATGACGCGGAAGCGGCCGCTGGGATCGATGGTGTCGGCGACGTTGAGAGCCGCTCGATACACTGCGTGCTGTTGAGGAGTGATCGACATGGAAGGGCGCGGAAGGGGCAGGTGCAGCGAGGGCAGTTAGTGTGACAAAGTGTGTGACTGTGGAAGTGCGGAAAGGTGCGGATCTGGAGGGGAGATGTCGCGGGTCGGAGGCGTGGATTTGGCGTAATTGCTGGAAGAATTACCTGTATCGCGTTCCCATGATGCCGTCGACGTCGTAGTCGCCGTTCATGAGACCCGCTCGCTCAACGCGTTGAACGGCACGATCTTGCGGGCTGTAATGGGGCTCGCCGTTGTGAGCGTGTGACTATCCTGTGCGCCTATCGCGGCCGTTTCGGCCTCGACGGCGCGAGGCGCCGGCGGTGCGTTCACGACGATGTTCACGCCGGGCACGCATCCGTCGTTCGGCACGTCGCGCGTGACATCGAACTCCACGCACAGGTAGAGAGCCCTCGGATGGTACTGCAGGTAGCCTTGGTTCATCGCTTCCTGCGAATTGTGGAACCGCTGCCAGCCGCCGCACAACGCGATGAGCTTGTCGTCGAAGTGCCCCGCGCGCTCGCTCCTGCCTTGGCGGCGGAACGGGTGGAACGCGCCGAACTTCAGCGGAAGGAGGTCTGCGCCGTTCGCGCCCGCAACTCGCTCGATACGGCGGAACCAGCGCCACACCTGCGCATTGCTAACGTGCCTGCCACGCTTCGACGGCGAGGGGAAGAGCCACGTGTTGGGGTCGATCGTGCGCAGCTCGCGCAGGTAGAGAACGAGCTGGTCGTGAAGTCGCTTCGAAATGGGCACGACGCGGCTGTAGCCCTCCTTGTCGAACTCGGGGTTCCAGTAGATCGCCCCCCACGGCCACTCATCCGCCCAATCCTCAGGCCAGCCGAGGTCGAGCAGCTTTCGCCGTATCTGGTCGTGCGTCAGCAGGATGTCCCCGACCCGCAGACCGCGCAGCGACTCGATACGATGCCATGTGCCACGAGCGAGCATGAGCAGTGTCACCAGGAAGCCATTGGGCATCTTCTCGAACTTCCTTCCCCGCCGACCCGACGGATTCCGCGACAGCACCACGCGCCCATCCTTGAAGTGCCGCTGGTACTCGATTTCACCCCGCGTGATCGCTTCGACTTCGGGAGCGTAGTGCAGCATGATGTCGTACCGCTTCTGGGTCATCAGAGGGCGCTTCGGCTCCTCCACCCCCGCATTGAATGGGATGCCGTGCAGTGGATTGTCGCCGAGCAGCTTGCGACCCCGCCCCCCCTTTACCTTGTGGCGCCTGGCCCGGTTGAAGAGCACGGACAGCAGCGCGATTTCACCGCGAACCGTTCGCGGGCCACACGGTTTGAGAACCGTCGGCTTCGCCGGCAGGATGAGCCGGTCGAACTGGTCGGGCAGCCTGCGGCCGGCGATACTCACGCCGCCCGCGAGCCGCGCCGCCTTCAGCCGAGCGACCTGGGAGGGTCCCAGTTCACACACGACCTGATCGCGCCCCCAGATAACCTCTGCGACGCGGATAACGCGGTCCATATTGACCCAGTGTCCGTTCGGACGGCCGTCACTCTCGATGAAGTTCGGCAGCTGCTCGCGTCGATACTCGTCGAACACCTGTCCCAGCGTCACGCGCGACTGGCTGATCGTGGCGAGGTGCTCGACGGAACCGCTCTCGATCAGGAGGGCCAGCTCGTCCGCAATCTCCTGCGCGTTCCGCACCGCCTCCTCGAGATCATCAGTCTGCAGCGACGGCCGCTGACGGCCCTTCGTGGGATGCATGAACTCGGCGTAAAACAGCCATCCGCGACCGTCCACGCGCTTCTTCACGTGGACGACGACCTCTCCGGACGTGACCTCGCGAACGACCTTGCTGCCCTTGCTCGCGCGCTTCGCCTTACCGCGACGCTTACGGGTGGTTGGACTCGACTGTGCCATATGCTGGTTTCCTTATGGTTGAGTGGCATTGCGGACTACGCTGATTCGTAGCCGCACCTCGACCGTACTTCCGCCTCCGGGCCGCCGCCAAGTCACGTCATGGACGGCGCACGATCCGGCTCGCATCGAACACCTTCTTTCGGTTCGCCTGATTTCGCTGACGGCTGTCGTCCGCAGCCGCACGCACACGTGAGGAGACGCTCTTCGGCGGAGGAAGGTCGGCCCGGCGGATACGTGGCCGTCCCTTTGAACCGGCATTCGGAATGGCGCCCTCTGTGATGAGCGCACGGAGATGTTGCGTTGAGTAGCGAGTTTCCACCGCAGCGGCTGCGATGGTCAGCAGTTCGTCCTGACGCGCGTGAAGCGCTGCCATCAGTTCACTCACGTGCGCGTCGCACAGACGTGCCGCCGCCTCCATGCCGTATCGCTCACGTAGCTGTGCAGCTTCGTCAGTCCAGCGCTGAAGTAGTTCCGCAATCGTCATCACAAGCTCTCCGGGTCCAGTGCGGCGTGTCACACTCGCACGCTCCAGTGGAGCCTACCCGACGCAGACCGTTCGGAGGAATCCGCCCAGTATCCTCGTTGCCGGACCGCTTGCTGTTTGCAACGACGAGCAGGTAGTGATGGTCGTACCCGCAGTATCCCACCTCCCACCTCCCTCCTCTTAACCACCTCCCGCCATGAACAGATCGAAGTCACATCGCGAACGTCTCACCACACAGCTCCAGACGGCGCAACGCGACCGCGTCAATGCGCTCATCGAGCGCCGTGTCAGAATCGCTGAACTGGAAGCACTCCAGCTGCGCATCGAGGAACTCGATGAATACGTGGAGTCGCTCACACGCGCGCTCGACGGACCCACCTACACAGCCAGCCCGGTGCCCGCTGCTGCCCGCCGCTGACCAAGGCCCCGGTCGGATTCCTGCCTGCGAATCCGGCCGGGTAGCCTGCGTCGGACACGCAACAAGGAGGCTACATGCGTGCACGTCGCAGGTACTGGTTGGCCGACGGCAACCATGAGCGGGAACTCGTCATCTCGGCGCTGACCGTCAACTGTCCCTTCTGTTCAGCCGGCCTCGGACCCGCGGTCCGAGGGGCACCAGAGAAGCCGCGTTGCGAATGCGGAGCCGTCGTGACGCACAGCTCTGAACCTGAAGTCACTCCGCCGCCGGCGGGCGTGATGGCGGCTGCGTTCCGTGAGATTCGCCGACACCTGCGCGTGGACATAGTCGGTCAGGACGCGGCTGTGGACGCACTGTGCCTCATCGGTGCGCGGCACGTGCATCTTGGGGGCGGTAACCGGGCATTGGCCATTGGACCGAGCGGCTCGGGCAAGAGCTCGACTCTGGTCGCACTCGCGCGCGCCATGTCCTGTCCCGCGCTCGTATGGGACATCAGCACGTCTTCAGAAGCCGGGTGGTCAGGCGTCGACGCGAATGCGGCGTTGGCAGAACTCTACGCCACTTGCGACCGCGACCTCGAAGTCATGCAGCGCGCCGTCGTCGTGCTGGACGAGGCTTGCAAGGTCGCAATCCGTGATGCCCAGGGCACCAGCAAACAGCACAAGCGCGGCCAACAGGTCAGCCTGCTGACCTTGGCCTCCGGGGGAGTACCGGTGCGCTTCCCCGAGGACGGGGACCGGGGCCGAGCTGTTTCGGTCGTGACGGACGATATGCTGGTCATCGCGGCCGGTGCGTTCGAGGGACTCCCCGCCGACCCCAGTCCAAGCGACCTGGTCGCGTATGGATACCTGCCCGAGTTCGCGAGCCGCTTCCCCGTGATTGTGCCCTTCAGCCGGCTGGAGCCGCACCAGCTGGTGCCCATCTATCGGACTGCCGCTGCAAAGGCAGTGAGTGCAGCCGGGGCGTTCGGATTCGCCATCACGGTCCCTGACTCGATACTCGCCTACGTGGCGGCGGCGGTCGCGAACGCGCCGGGCGAGGTGACACCCCGCGCCGGACTCGGCTGGATACAGGCGGCTGTTGACCTCGCCCTGCTTCGACTGCTGGACGTGGAAGCCCGTCCC
>CAYLME010000240.1:0-4345 GCA_964384585.1 uncultured Gemmatimonadaceae bacterium
TTGTCCGGGAAGATCCGGATCCAGACCTTGCCGCCGCGCTTGATGTGACGCGTCATCGCGGTACGCGCGGCCTCGATCTGCCGGTTCGTCACCCAGCCCGGCTCCAACGACTGGAGCCCGTAATCACCAAAGGCGACGTAGTTGCCGCGGTTCGCCTGACCGCGCATACGCCCCTTCATCTGCTTGCGGTACTTTACCCGCTTTGGTGCCAGCATCGTCGTTACCCCTGCCCTCAGGCTCCGGTCGAGTAGGTGCGGCCGCGGCGATCCTCGACCACCTCGCCCTTGAAGATCCACACCTTCACGCCGATCGCGCCGTACGTGGTCCGCGCCGTGCCGTGCGCGTAGTCGATGTCTGCGCGCAGCGTGTGCAGCGGGACGCGTCCCTCATGGTAGCCCTCGACGCGCGCGATCTCCGCGCCGCCCAGCCGGCCGCCGACCTTCACACGGATCCCCTCCGCGCCCGCGCGCATCGCACTCTGCACCGCACGCTTCATGGCGCGACGGAACGAGATGCGCTGCTGCAGCTGGTGCGCGATGTTGTCCGCCACGAGCTGTGCGTCGAGCTCCGGCCGCTTGACCTCCTCGACGTTGATCGACACCTCGCTCTTCGTGAGATGCGCCAGCTCGTCACGCAGCTTGTCGACTTCGGCGCCCTGCTTGCCGATCACGACGCCCGGCCGCGCAGTGTGCACCGTGACGACGATCTTCTGCGGCTTGCGCTCGATCTCGACCTGCGCGATCGCCGCGTGGCTCAGGCGCTGATGCAGGTAGCGGCGGATCGTCTCGTCTTCCTTCAGCAGCTCGCCGAAGTTGCGGTCCGCATACCAGCGCGACTTCCACGGCTTGACGATGCCCAGGCGGAATCCGCGCGGATGGGTCTTCTGTCCCATGCCTACTCCCTCGTGTCGACGACGATGACCAGGTGGCTCGTCGGTCGCCGGATCGGCGCCGCACGTCCCATGGCCGCCGCGCGCCAGCGCTTCAGCGCCGGACCCTGGTTCACGTATGCTTCCTTGACGTACAGCTCATCCACGTCGACGTAGTCGCCCGACACGTCCGCCTTCGAGCGCGCATTCGCGATCGCCGAGCGCAGGGTCTTGTCGACCGTCTCCGCAGCCTTCTTCTTCGAGAACTGCAGAATCGCCTGCGCCTCACCCACGCCCTTGCCGCGGATCAGGTCCACGACCAGGCGCATCTTGCGCGCGCTCTGCCGGTTGTTCTTGCTGATGGCTCTCGCTTCCATGACGCCCCTACCTGGCCTTGGCCTTCTTGTCCGCGAGCTTGCCGCCATGACCGCGGAACAGGCGCGTCGGCGCAAATTCGCCCAGCTTGTGCCCGACCATGTTCTCCGAGATGTAGACCGGCACGAACTTGTTGCCGTTGTGCACGGCAAGTGTGTGCCCCACGAACTCGGGCGAAATGGTGGACGCACGCGCCCACGTCTTGATCACCTTCTTCTCGTTCTTCGAGTTCATGATCTGAACCTTCTCGAGAAGCCTGGTGTCGATGTACGGCCCCTTCTTGATCGAGCGACTCATCGCTTACCCGCGGTTACTTCGTCGCCTTGCCGCGCTTGCGGCCGCGCACGATGAACTTGTTCGACTTCTTCTTGCGCTTGCGTGTCTTGACGCCCTCCGGCTTGCCCCACGGCGAAACCGGCGGCCTGCCGCCCGACGTCCTGCCTTCACCACCACCCAGCGGATGGTCCACCGGGTTCATCGCGACACCACGGACCTTCGGGCGCCGGCCGCGCCAGCGCATCGCGCCGGCCTTGCCGATCGAACGCAGCTCGTGGTCGCTGTTGCCGACCTGCCCGATCGTCGCATAGCACTCGCGACGGACCAGGCGCACCTCCGT
The DNA here is from genome assembly GCA_964384585.1 of uncultured Gemmatimonadaceae bacterium. GTDB lineage: Bacteria > Gemmatimonadota > Gemmatimonadetes > Longimicrobiales > RSA9 > DASTYK01. The sequence continues at coordinate 1,860 of CAYLME010000240.1, forward strand.
GGACGGCATGCGCAGCGTCACGTAATCGCCTTCCTTTGCGACGACCTGCGCGCCTGCACCCGCCGAACGCACGATCTGCCCGCCCTTGCCCGGCTTCAGCTCGATGTTGTGCACCATCGTGCCCAGCGGAACCTCGCCCAGCGGGATGCTGTTGCCCGTGCGGATGTCCGAGCCCGAGCCCGCGATGACGCGGTCGCCCTGCTTCAGATCGCGCGGGTGCAGCATGTAGCGCTTCTCGCCGTCGTCGTACTGCACGAGCGCGATGTTCGCCGTGCGGTTCGGGTCGTACTCGATGTGGACGACCGTGCCGCCGATCCCGTGCTTGTCGCGCTTGAAGTCGATGCGACGATACTGGCGCTTGGCGCCGCCGCCACGACGGCGCGACGTGATGCGCCCGTGATGGTTGCGGCCGCCCGACTTCTTCAGCGGCTCGAGCAGCGACTTCTCCGGCTTGTCGCGCGTAATCTCACCCGACGACGCCACACTGCGGAACCGTGTTCCCGGCGTGATCGGCTTGAACTTCTTTGCCGGCATGTCAGATCCCCTCGTAGACGTCGATCGTGTCACCCTCGGCGAGCTTCACGATCGCCTTCTTGTACGACGCCTTACGCCCTTCGCTGCGCCCCATCCGGCGCCACTTGCCACGATAGACCGCGGTGCGTACGCCCTCGACCGTGACGTCGAACAGCGACTGCACGGCGTTCCTGATCTCGATCTTGTTCGCGTCCTTCGCCACGATGAACGTGTACGTACGGTCGGTCTCCTGCAGCATGGCCGACTCTTCCGTCACGACCGGGCGGATCACGATCTGCCGCGCCTCACGCATGCGCCACCTCCGCCGAACGCTCGAGCGCCGGCGCCTCGATCAGCAGCGTATCGGCCCACAGGAGGTCGTATGCCGACTCCTCGCCGAACGGCCGCACCTGGACACCCGGCAGGTTGCGCGCTGAGCGCCACACTGCCGGCTTGTTGCCGTCCGTCAGCAGCAGGACGTTGCCCGCTGCACCCGACTTCTCGAGCAGCGCGACGATCGACTTCGTCTTCGGCGCATCGAACGTGAGCGCATCGATCACGAACACGCTCTCGTCCTGCGCCCGCACGTTGTACGCGCTGCGACGCGCCAGCCACTTCACCTGCTTCGGCACATCCTGGCGGAAGTTGCGGTTCGGTCGCGGACCGAAGACGCTGCCGCCGCCGCGCCACTGCGGCGCGCGGATCGAGCCCTGGCGCGCGCGGCCGGTGCCCTTCTGACGCCACGGCTTCCGGTTGCCGCCGCGCACCTGTGCGCGCGTCTTGGTTGCCGACGTCGCCTGCCGCTGATTCGCGAGGTAGGCCTTCACGACCTGCCACATCGCGGCTTCGTGGACCGTGCCGTCGAACAGCACGTCCGGCAGCTCCAGCTCGCCGTTCTGTGCGCCGTCCGCCTTGAAGGCCGGTGCCTTGTAGTTGGATGCCATCGTCAATCTCGCCGTCACATCTTGCGGATGAAGACCAGGCTGTTACGTGCGCCCGGTACTGCACCGCGGATGTAGATCAGGTTGCGCTCGGCATCGATCTGCTCGATGCGCAGGTTCAGCACGGTCTTCTGCGAGGCGCCCATCTGCCCCGGCATCTTCTTGCCCTTGATCACGCGCGACGGGTTCGTGCCCGGACCGAGCGAACCCGGGTTGCGCTTGAGCGGGTGACCGTGCGATGCCGGCCGGCCCGTGAAGCCATGACGCTTCACTACGCCCTGGAAGCCGCGTCCCTTCGTCGTGCCCGTGATGCGGACCTTGTCGCCCATCGTGAACTGCTCGACGGTCAACGTCTGCCCGACCTCGTAGCCCTCTGCCGACGGCACGCGGAACTCGCGCAGCAGCGCCGGTGCGGCCTCGAGGCCCGCCTTCTTCGCGTGGCCCAGCGCAGCCCGCGGCGTGCGATGCGCCTTGCGCTCGCCCCAGCCCAGTTGCAGCGCCGTCTGGCCCTCCGACTCGCGAACCTGCAGCACCGGGCACGGTCCGGCCTCGATCACCGTCACCGGCACCGCGGCGCCCGTGTCGGAGAAGACCTGGGTCATGCCCAGCTTGCGTCCAATGATTCCAGCCATTGAGAAAACCCCTGGCCCCGGTCTGCTAGTCAACCTTGATCTCGACATCGACGCCGGCCGGAAGATCCAGCTTCGTCAGCGCGTCGATCGTCTGCGGCCGCGAGTCGATGATATCGATCACCCGCTTGTGCGTCTTCAGCTCGAACTGCTCACGGCTCTTCTTGTCCACGTGCGGCGAACGCAGCACCGTCCAGCGCTGTACGCGCGTCGGCAGCGGGATCGGCCCGCTCACGCGCGCACCCGTCTTCTCCGCCGTGCGTACGATGTCCGACGCGGTCTGGTCGATCACCGCGTGGTCGAACGCCTTCAGCCGGATCCGGATCTTGCCGGTTGCCATTACTCCACCACCTCGGTGACGACGCCGGCGCCCACCGTGCGGCCGCCCTCGCGGATCGCGAAA
>CAYLME010000241.1:0-1069 GCA_964384585.1 uncultured Gemmatimonadaceae bacterium
AACAACACCGCAACAGCGGTGCTGTTGTGTATGTAGCCGTATCCACCTGTCCACCACGTGGTCCCCTCAGTGATGTTGTAGCGCCAAGGAAAAGACCCCGGTGGCCAGCTCACCTTCAGAACGTATGTCGATCCATTCCAAGCCCAGTCCGCGAGGTTGTAGAGTCGCCACTTCATCGCTCCGCCGGACCCGTTTGAGCCTTGATACTGTCGTTCTACCACGTCGATCGCGATCGGTGACTCGTGCACGTGGGCCTTCGCGCCCCAGTACTTGTCGCCCGAATTCGTCACCCAGATATTGTCAGCGTTTGCGACACCGACAGCCAGCAGCGTGACAAGCGCTCCCACAAGGAGGGAGAGTCGGAATCGTCGTCCACGCATGAGATTCCCCGAACTCGCAACCACCCGATTTCTTGAGATACATCGCTTTCCCTCGCAGGCGGACGCCTTCGAAGAATTACTAGCGTAATAGAGACGACAGCATCTTGCCACACGGTTGCCCCGTCGTAAAGCGCCATGGTTTCGATGACCGTGTCGGGCTCAGCGAGCTGGCCGATGGGACCGGCACATCGGCGCCGATCGTCGGTCCTCCCACGGCTGGGCGATTGCCCCGAGATCCCACGCCTCGCTCTCGATCAAGAGCTGGCAGTGGTCCGAACGGACGGCCGACGAGCGTGAAGCGCCTGCCGGCGGATCGGCCCATGGCCATGGACGTCGGGTCGGTCGTGGCCTCGGCGTGGCACACCATCGCGGCATGTAGGACCGGCAGCGCCATGAGCAGCTAATACGACGATCGACTGAACCCGACACTCGTGCTCATCAGGTCCCTGGACTCGGGACACGTTGCCTCCCGATCGCACTACGGGCGCCGTTCGAGCGCCCGAGCGGCCAGTTCGAGCGCATCCGGGATCCCCCAGGGAGCCGACGCCGGGGGGCAGGCGAGGCATACGGGCATGTTCAGCGTGACGACCGCATCCTTGAAGTAGACGTAGACCGCCGCACTGCCGAAGCAGTCGGCCGCGTCGCCCAGCCCGTGGACCTACCTCGATGCGCCGGTCGGCGGACCCGAT
>CAYLME010000241.1:1079-4252 GCA_964384585.1 uncultured Gemmatimonadaceae bacterium
TCACGCGCGGTTCGTCGCAGCCCGAGATGACGTACCGGCCGAGGTCGCTCTCGAGGAACTGATGCCATCGCTCAAGAGACCAGGTGCCGACGTCCACGCCCGGAGCCTGATCCTCCGCAACCACGTAGTCGATCTTCACACCAAACCCGGGGCCGAGGCCCCGCTCGGGATCCGCCCAGGACGCCCTGATCTCGAGCGTCGGGAGGACCGCGTCGTCCGGGTCCCACTTGCGGCCCAGCCAGTACACCGGATGGTCGCCGGCGCGGTCGAGCGCGACCTCGGCGTCGTCCGTGTCGGCCTCCATGAGCGGCGTAGGCTCGTCCAGCCGTCCCTGCTGCACGCCAGCGAGATCGACGGCTCGTGCGTGCGCCTCTGGGGCGGCTGATCCGGTCACGGCGACGTACTGGACGTACGGTCCCGAGCGCCACCCATAGACGGCCCCCGGGCCCATGAATGAGCCCACGGCCAGCGCGAGCGCTTCGGCGCCAGGGCCACCAGACGGGGCGAGCTCCTCGTCGGTGTCGAGCCCGAGCTGCAATCCCACCAGTTCGTCCAAGTGGTCGAGCGCGTCGGAAGCGGTGTCCTCGGAGGCGAACGTGACGATCGAACTCATGACCACCTCGGGTCGCTCCGGATTCGAGTAGTCCTCGAACTGGCGCGTGCAGAAGGGCGCCATGCCCGACGCCCGCAGGAAGGTGGTCAGGCGGTCGCTCGCACCTTCGAAGGTGATCGCTCCGCATCCGCTGTCGTCGCCGATGGTGTAGTTGGATGGCAGATCGGGGAGCCGCAGCAGGGCGAGCTCGGGGTCGAGGGCGTCGGGCTCGTCGGGCTCGTCGGTGCACGCGATGGCGATGAGCAGGACAGCCAAGCTCATCGCGAGGACGACGCCCGCACGGGTCTGGCGAGACTGTCCGGCGTACGGGCCCGTCATCGCATTCCCTTAGCGGCGGCAGCTCGTGTTGCGAACTCCCGGGGCCTATGCGTGGTGGAGGATGAGCAACCCACGTCTCCGGCTCCAGCCTAGCGAGATCGGTGGAGGCGAGTGCTGCTACGGACCCGCGCGCCGAACCCGAGTTGGTGGACGAGCGCCGGTTCGCCAACGGTGTCGTGTATCTCGTTTACCGAAACCGACATGTGGGTCCCCCGTGCGCAGCGCTACGACATAGGGAAGTGTCGTACTTGGAGAGCGGCTTAGTACGCAGGCTGACGCGCGCGAGATCGTGAGCCAGGCACCGCCTCTTCCCGCAGCGCCAGGCGGGCGAAACGACGATTCCGGTAGCGGCCTTAGAAGTGAGGGTGACTCGTTCTGATTCTCGCCGAGGCAGCCTCCGCTGGGGTACAGTCCCCGCGCATGGAGGCGAGGGCCGTCGTGTTGGCATCGGAGGCCCGCCTCCTCGATCTCAGACAGCACCTACCTGTCACACCAAGGCAGCGCGACGTCCTGTCGGGCCTCGTAGAGGGACGCTCGCTGCTCGAGGTCGCAGAGCAGCTCTCGCTCTCACTCGACACCGTGCGGATGCACGTCCGGCGCTTACACGCGCGGGTGGGCTCCCGGAACCTCCACGGCCTCTGCATGTGGGCGTCCGCTCACGGTCGTTGTTGTGGCGCCCTCATTGACGGTCAGGAACTCGCGGGTCGCGACCCCGAATACGTCCGATCAGGCGTAGCGGGATCGGGCCAACGCCGCGTACCGTCCGGGCGCAGTGAGCCTTGAATCTGTCCCGCAGTCCGGAGTCTGTCGATGAGTCGATTCGTCCGGCCTCTACTGATCGCGTTCGTCGCGGGCGCGATCGGGCTGCTCGACGTAGCGCCGGCGGAGGCTCTGACGTGCCCATCACCGCCCGAGTTGGAGTACGGGGACGTTGTCGAATGTAGCCTGACGACGACTGGGGAGATCGACACGTTCACGTTCGACGCGACTGCCGGCGACTTCATCGTCGTGAAGGCGTTCTCCACGGATGGAGTGCGGCCGAGGATTCGGGTCTATGACTCGAGTTCGAATCTGCTGTGTCAGGCCAGCACGATCGGCATCGACGTGCACCTCATCGGTTGCTCCCTGCCATCGAGCGGCACCTACACGCTGACCATCGACCGAACGACGCTCAACGGTAATGGCGACTACGTGCTGTTCCTGGAAAACCTGATCAGCCCGAGCGTGACTACACCTGCCTCATTCGGCGAACTCGAAAGTGCTTCCTGACAGAGTACGAGTGGGACGCGTTCGAATTCAGCGGCACTGCCAACGACCTCGTATTCATTCGCGTGCGGCACACGGGTGGAGGGCTGATCCGGACATCGCTCCGCATCTACTACGTCGATCCGACGAACGGAGCAACCTACGCGACCGAGTGCAGCCCAGGCCACGTAAACGATGTCTTCGCAGTCGGGGTCTGCCGTCTCCCTGTCACCGGCGACTACTTCGCGTTCGTCTACGACTGGCAGAGCACGAACCTCGGCAACTACGACTTCATGGTCGAGCGGATCGACGAGATCGCGACGGAGCCAACGGCATACGGAGAGATTGAAGCGGCATCCCTGACATCGTTGGAATGGAAGGGCTATACGTTCGAGGGTACTCAGGGGGACGTCGTGCTCGTCAGGATCGGGACGGGCACGATCGGAACGCAGTACCCGGGGTTCCGCCTCTACGGGCCGAGCGGCGAACTCGTCGAAGACTCGAACGGTCCCTGTCGCGGCGACTGGCAAGCAGGCGGCGGCGTCGGCGAACGGATCTGCGAGCTTGACGCCTCAGGGACGTTCAGGTTGTTCGTCCTCGAGCGCCGCGGCGTGCCGAATACCTCCCAGCTGAACCTGGAACGCATCAGCGACGGTGTCTCTGTGGCCCCCGCCTCATGGACCTGGTTGCCCGCCAATAGTCCGCTGGTCAGCAGCATCGCGGGCTACGAGTCTGATGCGTATCTCTTCGTTGCGTCGTCGGGCGAGACGGTAACGGTCTCAATGGAACGCGCGGGGACGAGCTCCGTTCGCTCACGCTTCGTCGTCTACGACGGCGCGGGCAGCGTGGTGTGCTCCAAGGAGAGTACGAACTTCGGCGAGGCAATTAGCCAGAACTGCCCGATCACTTCATCAGGAGTGCACGTCGTGTTCGCCAGCGAACGTCGTGCGCAGTTCCAGGGCGGCTACCAGTTGACCTTGGGTCAAGCGCCGTCCCC
>CAYLME010000242.1:0-4239 GCA_964384585.1 uncultured Gemmatimonadaceae bacterium
AGGTGACGATGACTCGACAGTATGCGGTACCGATCCCCTACACGGCGCGAAACGAACGGGAGATGCAGGCGCTCAAGGAGGAGCGCACATCGCTTCGTGCCACGCTGAACGAGGAGACCCGCCGGGGAAGAGCCGGGAAGCCTGCCGCTCGGGAGGCCAAGGCGCGGCTCCAGAAGGTGGAGCGGGAGATCGCGCTGGCCGAGGACGCCGCGCGGAACCTGCAACGGGTAGGCACCACGCGAACGCGACCGGCCGTGCCGCGACAGGCGCGCGCAAAGCCGCAGTACATGCCCATTGCCGCGCAAGGTCAAATGTTCGCCGCGCAACGCTCCGCGTTCGCCGGGAACGGCGCGCAGGACTTCGCGAGTCGCTGGGCGCAGCTTTTCAACATGGTGCGCCCGGGGGAGCCGGCGTTCCTCAACAGTTGAGCGAGGGCCGGTGCGTTCGGTGGCTCCGGCCTTGGATCGTGACATCGATCGCTCCAACACCGGACGCTGTGAGCGGGGAGAGGACCGGGGCCTCTTCCCGGCCGGCCTTCTTGAATCGAGGGAGGGAGAATGAGCACGAACGAGGTTACGCTGGACGCCGTGGAGCAGGAGGAGGCGCGCGCCCGCTCGCTCGCGGCCGAGATCGAACAGCTACGCGAGCGGGAAGGCAAGCTCTCGGAGGCGCTGGCCGAAGCGCACGCCACGGGCGGGAACGCGCAGCCGCTGATGGCCGAGCGGCGCGAGTGCGTGGAGCTGCGGGAGGACATGGAAGCGGCGCTCCCGCTCCTGCGAAAGCGGATCGAGGAGCGACGGGAGCAGGCCTGCCGCGCCGCCGCCGAGCGTCGGCTGCTCGCCGTGGTGCGCGCGGCCGGGAGCCTCGCCGACCACTGCCGGCGGGACCTCGAGCGGATCGAGCGGCTGGGCTCCGCATTGGTGGCCGAGGTGGAACGGCGGAACGAGAGACAGCGGGACTTGGAACGTCTCCACCTCGAGGCGGAGGCGCTGGCCGCGCGGTTCGCATTGCCCAAGCCACGCCTCCCACGGGTCACGGCGCCGGCGCAGGACCCCGCCGCCGCAGCCGTCCTCAAGCCGATGCGTGCGGCGGCCTTCGCGAGCGCCGGCCCGCCGTTCGACCTCAGCGGCGAAGTGAGGATCGAGCCGGTCGCGGGTGGCGTTCGGATCGTGGGACTCGGCGGCAAGCGAAACCTCGACGGGGCAACAGGCGAGATCCTCGCGGCGGCCGGCGCATGGACTCGCACGAGGGAGCAGGTCGAGCAGGACCGCGCGGCGCGGGTCGTTCGGGACGAGGAGAGGCGGCAGGAGGCGCGGGACAGAGTCGATCAGTGGCTACGCGACCAGCTCGCGAACGGACCCGCCGCCCGCGAGAAGCTGATGCAGGCGGCACGGGAGGCGGGCATCCCCTTCGCCGGATCGGGAGACACCACCGTGTACGAGGCGCGAAAGCGGCTCGACGTGCGCGTCGTCCACCGGCTGGTCCGTCTCCACTCGGGGAGGGTGCTGGACCGCGACACCTCCGCCGACTACTGGGCGCTGCCGGGCGGCTGGTCGGAAGAGGAGTGGGTCGAGTACGAAAGGCCGGTGGACTCGCTCGCAGGGATGCGGGTCTGACTTCAACGGAGGAGGGGCTCTTTTACTGGTGCCGTCCTTAAGGATGGGCGAACCTCTCATCTCAATGAATGACTTGGCTTTAAGCTGATTTGCTGGGGAGAGCGTGGGGATTTCCAGACATGGCGGCCTGCCCCTAGGACAGCTAAGTTTATGAACTAATCTCCTCGACGCGGAAAGGTTGGAGGGTTGGCGATGGACGTGGCGGAACGAATTGCGCGGTATGAAGCGATCGAGAAGCATCGCGGTCGGCCGCTCATTGTGTATGCGACCACCACCCGACCCAACGTTGGCGGCCAAATGGCCGCGGATGCGGTTCGCGGATTTATCGACCAGCTAGATTCCATCCCCACCGACGTAAATCACATCGACGTGCTGATACATAGCACCGGCGGCGACGCATTGACAGCATGGAAGCTTATGGCGGTGCTTCGCGAGCGTTTCGAGCGCGTTTCCGTACTTGTGCCATTTATGGCCTTCAGTGCGGCTACGATTTTCGCCCTCGGGGCGGACGAGATCGTGCTGCACCCACACGCATCGCTCGGTCCAATCGATCCCCAGGTTCTCATCACGCTCCCGGACGGCAAGCAGCGCCGTTTTTCATTTGAGGACGTCGGGGCGTTCTTGCGCTTCGTCCTTGAAGAGGTGGGGCTGTCTGAGCAAGCGCATCTAACTCCAATCGCAGAGAACCTCTTCAAGGTTGTGGATCCCCTCCATGTCGGAGCCGCTAAGCGCGCCAGTGAACTTTCCACCGACGTAGGTGAGCGGCTTCTTCAGATGCACGCTGCGTCGCCTGAGGAAAAGAGCGCCGCGCGGCGCATCGCGGAGGGTCTTAACAAGAGCTTTTTTGCACATGGCGATGCGGTGTCCCGATCTCGTGCGAGAGACCTGCAGCTCTCGATTGCTCCCGATGATCGGACTCTGGAAGCGTTGATCTGGAACGCATTCCTCGCATTAGAGGAGCACATGGAGTTGCGAAAGCCCTTCAACGCGCTCCAACACTTTCTTGCTGATCCGACTGGAGCAGCAGCCTTGGCACCTAAGGGTGCTGTGGTGCTGCCTGCAAACGCGCCGCCGACTGTAGTCCAGCAGGTATGGCAGCAGGTCGCGAACAGCGCTCTTGCTGGGCTCGCGGCGCCGGCGGTTCAGGTTTCGTATTCCCTCATTAACGCAGTTCTGGAGAGCCCTCGGCTCGCCTTCGAGTACCGAACCGAAGGTCTGCTCACTGCTGCGCGGGTTGGAGGGGGCGAAATTCAGATATCGGCAACGGATACTAAGACAGGCTGGCAAGAGGTGGAAAAGTCCGACCCGGACGCGTCTTCGCCTGCCGCCGTGAAAGCCACTTAACGATAAGGACGCCCACAATGCGCCAAGTTCAAGGCGGCTTCATTGGCTCCAGTGTTGTGCAGGGAAGCCGCATCCTCGCCGAAAGGCCAGACGGAGGAAAGATAGTCCGTCAGACGCCGTTCCGCTTTGAGCTAACGGTTCTTGCCAAACAGCGGCATTTTCAGTTCGGCAGTACGTCTACAGTGGAGAGCTCTCTACTTCAACTGCAAAATGCCGAACCTAGTTGGGTGCAGTCTTCTTGATTAGGCACCTCTTCGAATTCCGCCACCGACACGAAGCGTGGACCCGGTTCAGGTCACTTCACTGATCCAGAGCACAAGCATACCCACTCCGATTGCTGTTACGAGCAGCAACCGCCAAAGCATCACACCACGGGAAGGACGTTGCCCTAAGCGAGCCTGATTCAGAAGGCCCTCAAAGATTTCGCTGCGTTTGGCGAGGTCATCGGGAGGATGGGCAACGCCGTAAGCATTGACCAGATCCCACAGCATGATGCCCGCGAGCGTAAGTAGCACTAGCGCCATCGGCAGCCCCACGAACGGAAAAACGCGATCAGCCATATCGGAGGCCTCCGGTTGCGCTACTCCGCGTCGTAGAGGGAGCGCTGCTCGGCCACTTTCTTCACCTGCCGGGGAGCCCGCTGGAAGGTGACGTTCGCGCCCGTGGTCGCCGGGTAGTCGATCCTGCGGCCGTCGAGGAGCTCCGCCACGGTGAGGAGCTGGATCCGGGGATGCCTCCCCCAGGGCGAGGTGTAGAAGCCCGCCGAAGCCGCTTCCTCCCTCATCTGCCGGGTCGCCGGGTTGAAGCTGATGAGGACTCCGATCTCCGCCTTCTCCCGATCCACCACACCCCGCAGCTCGTGCACGTGCGAGCGTGTGATCCTGCCCGCCTTAACCGAGATGATGATCTGCTTCGTCTTGCCCTTGGGACCTTCATCGTGAAAGTAGAGCCGCCCATCGATGCCCTTATCGGCTCCCTTCTTCTCCTCGTGCGGGCGAGCGCCCACGAGACCGAGCGCCCAAAACTGGAACTGATACGGATCATCCTGCGCCAGCCGCTCGGCGCCGTCCACGGATACCGGCTCCCCGACCACCTCGTAGGTGTCTTCGATCTCAAGACCGTATGCGTTCGCGAGCCGGTGCCGAATCAGGTTGATCGCAAGATGAGTGATGTCGATGCCGACCCACTCCCGCCTGAGCCCCTGTGCTGCAGCGACTGTCGTACCACACCCGCAGAACGGATCTAGCACGACATCTCCGGGGTCCGTCACAGATTCAAT
>CAYLME010000243.1:0-4227 GCA_964384585.1 uncultured Gemmatimonadaceae bacterium
GGCCCGGTTCGACCGGGACCGCAAGGTAGACGCCGGCGGCCACCTCCTCCTGACGCCTCAGGCGATGGTGAAGCTCGGGATGCTCGTGCTCCAGGGCGGCCAGTGGAATGGCCGCCGGATCGTTCCAGCGACGTGGGTCGAACAGTCCACGCGTGAGCACGTGCACATCGATGAGAATCCGTACGGCTACCTCTGGTGGCGCTACACGGTGCCATACGGAGAAAAGGCTGTCGAGGTCGTGGCGGCGCGAGGCAACGGCGGGCAGGTGATCTTTGTCGCGCCGGAGTACGACCTCGTCTCCGTGTTCACCGCGGGCTACTACAACTCCGAGCGCGCTCGCTCCGTCTTCGAGCTGTTCTTCTACGCCGTTCTGCCATCGGTCGAAGAGCTGCAGCCGTACCTCCCGGACCGCCATGGGTTGGATCTCGGTTCATGACGGCGACGATTGCTGCAGTCAAAGGTCTGGTGCTCGCACTCCTCCTGCTGAACCCGGCAGTGATCGGTGCTCAGGTTGCGAGGCTGAGCCCGGAGACCGAAGCTCGGATCGACTCCCTGTTCGAGGCCTTCGACCGTCCCGACTCCCCCGGCTACGCGATCGGCATCGTGCGGGAAGGCGAACTGGTATTCGGGAAGGGCTACGGGCTGGCCAATCTCGACTACGGGATCCCCCTCAGCGCACGCTCGGTCTTTCACCTCGCTTCCCTCTCGAAGCAGTTCACCGCCGCCGCCATCGCACTTCTCATTCTCGATGGAACGCTCTCACTGACGGACCCGGTCGCCGACTACCTGCCCGAGGTGGCGAAGTACGGACGCGATCTCAGGATCGAGCACCTGGTGTACATGACCAGCGGCCTGCACGAGTACTCCCGACAACCGCGCCGGAGCGGCCTCCCCTGGCAGACGTTCTACTACTTCACAATGGACGAGGCCGTGGAGGCCGCGCTGCGTCCCGACACGCTGCGATTCGCCCCCGGCCGCCAGTGGGAGTACTCCAACACCAACTACATGCTGCTGACGCGGATCGTCGAGCGGGTGAGCGGCCAGCGCTTCGCGGCGTTCATGCGCGAGCGCGTTTTCGACCCCCTCGGCATGACGGCAACGCACGTCAATGACGACCACACGCTGATCGTGTCACATCGCGTCACTGCGTATCGACTCCGGTCGGCGGCGCTCACCCGGGAGGCACGCCGGCTCGGGTTGTACCTCCGTGACCAGCCCGGCTGGCTACAGCTCGCGCGCGTCTCGCCGCACTACGGCGGCAGCGGCGTCTTCAGCAGTCTGGAGGACCTGGCCAGGTGGGACGCGAACTTCTATAGCGGGGAGTTGGCCGGTCCTGCTTTCACGAAGCTCATGGAGCAGCGCCGTCGCTTCGCGCATGACAAGGACAACGACGCCTTTGGCCTCTACTGGAACGAATTCGAAGGCCGGCCTCTCCTCGCCTACGCCGGGAGCGACGTCGACGTCTCGAGCTACATGGCCAGGTTTCCCGAGCAGCGGATCACGGTGATCGTGCTCTCCAACCTTCCCTCAGAGAATGCCAGTGAACGGGCTCTTGGACTGATGAGGATTCTCGTTGAGCAAGGAGTGCTGTGAGCCATTGAGAAGCAGAAAGGCCCGCCGGCGAGCCTTTCCGGTATCGACAACGGATCAAGTACCAGCAAAGGTACGAATCAACAGACTCTCAGGCGGACCTCAGCTCCCCACCGCATTGATCATGTCGAACATCGGCAGGCGCGGCGCGAGCCGGCCGGTGTGCTCGGCGGCAGTGTGCGAGGCGAGCAAGAGGAAACACGGTACTGAGACTCAGCTATTCCGATTGAATCGGTAACGTAGACCTTCACCGATCAGTCGAAACTTTCCACTAAACGAGACTGCTAGTGGATTCGGGAGTTGCTCTATCCGTAAGCGGTCAGGTGCATCTGCGCCGCTGACATAGATTACAACGTACTCCTTTGCTGCTCTGCGTGCGCATTCACTAGCTGCACGAACTTCGGTCTCACCGAGTTCAAACTCGAGCGGATCTCCGAGGTGAGTTTTGACCTCCAGGTACCAAGTACGGTCGCGAAATGGCACAACAAAGTCGTACCCAAGTGAGTCGTCACCCGCACCGGCGAGTACTCGGCTGCGCAAGCTAGATACCCATGCGGAATCGATGTCCTTGCTCGGGAACAGCCGCTTGAGCCATCGGTAGGTGGCATACTCACCGACGAATCCGATCAGGTCTGCCTTCGCTGGATGTAGTCGCGGTCGAGAGGGCCGCCCGCCCGTTCGTCCACCCCTTGGCGGCACCGGTGTACCGGCCTGCGGTGTAGCTAACTCCGTGTGCTCTCCGAATGAACGTAGCTCGACCGATGCGATCGTCCGGTCGATCTGATAAAGAAGTCCGTCGACCTGCAAGTCCTCCGGATCGTAAACAACGCCACCTAGTACAAGAGATCGGCGCTCCTTCTCCAACCTCTCCTTCTCGGCACGGCGCTGTTCCCCTTCCGACGCGAGTTGCTCCGACGTGAGACCCAGATCGTGTAGATCGGTAGACAGGGGCATCCCAGCCGGCCAATGCCCTGCCGCACTCATCCGTGCGATGCACTCTGCAGCGGCAAGCGTCTCAAAGTCCAGTGCGCCGAGAGCCTGCAGATCTGCTGGAATTCGCCGGTTCGCCTCTGCGACTGAGAGCCAAACTGACGGTGTAGAAACCGCGTTCGTCATGCACCATGCGTGCACATGTGGAGTCGCGACTCGAATAACTTCATCTAGCCGTCGCTTGTTCGCCCGACGAACTTCGGCCACAGGCGGCAGCTCCAGCGTCCGATCTATGGGGTTGCATCCATTGGTGGTCAACCACAAGTCGATGTACTCACGCATCGCGACATCGGCCGGATATTTGTATCGCAGCAGCCACTCTGTCGGGGCCGGCAATTGCTCCAGTTCCTCCCTCAGTTGCACATAAGAATCAAGGGGCTGCTTTGCAGAGTACGTCGCCATGTAGGCAGTCCTTAGCGACGCAAAAATCTGTTCTTTATTGTCATTAATGAAGTGCCGGAGTGCGGCAACGTGAAGATCCGAATGCGTTTCCGGCTCCTCGCCAACCGCGACAAGTGCCGCATTGTACGTCTCGAAATCAAGTCCAAGTCTATCACGAACCTCCCCGGTGGCGACCGATGTTTCACATACATCGAGCAATGCTTCGGCGTCAGGTACCTCCGAATCGATCATCCAAGCGCGTACGTCAGCAGGAGTCTCAAATGAAGCTACGTGGTTGTTGAACGAACGTACGAGATTCTCGCCGCCCTTCATGTGCAGCGCCGGTCTAAGAAGACGAGCCAACCTGACCACCGAACCTTGCAAGGAGTTCAACATCCCTTCCACGGCTTGATCATCGAGGCCGAGCTCCGAAGCGACGCTTGCAACGTGTAGGCGCTCTGGGATGCTGTTTCGGACACTCTCGCCCATCCGCTCTAACGTCCGAGCAGCAATTCGGAGGGGATGCTCAAGTGCTGGGTGGCGAAGAACTTCCGCTATGGCCTTCGCCGCCCGCACCAGTTCGTTCCATCCCAGTTCGTCTTCCGCCGACTCTATGAGAAGAAGGGATCTGTCAAGGCCGCTGATCGCGAAAGTACCGTTGAATACCCGTGGCAACGCCAGTTCAGCGCCCTCAATGGCAAGCCTGATGTTACCGGCCCTAACTACATCGATCGCCCCTACCCGTGGGAGAAGCTCGCGATGATCTGCGGGCAGCGCTTGCGCCGCAGCACCAGACAGACTCTTCGCCGCAAGCAGGGCCAGAAAGCCGAGCGAAGGATAGATTTGCTCAATCGGTTCACCACCGAAAGGCATGCGCGTAGGCTGGCCGTCTAGGAGAATTTCTACGGAAACTGATGATGTCGGACGTACAGTGTCTTCGAGAATGGGCTGCAGCAGGTGCCAAGTTTCGGTCGCTCGTCTTCCGCCCACATCAAGGAGCGGCTTGCCCACTGCCTGCAGCAGACGCGCAGGCAGATCGTTCTCCTCATCCCTCACGAACAACGGGTCGTCCATTGAGAAGGCGCTGATCGGAAGAGTGCGTAATTCACTACCGATGCGCACCACCAGACGCTCGGACCCATCCCAATTGATCTCAGCGTCGTCGCCAGACAGTCGTTCCCACGTGCGGGAATAGACGTTGGAGAAAGCTATTCGGTCATGGTGAGCCACCAGCCCTTCCCCGAATACGCGACCCAAGAGCGCAAC
>CAYLME010000244.1:0-4224 GCA_964384585.1 uncultured Gemmatimonadaceae bacterium
TCCGTTGCGAAGCTCGAAGATGATCTGCCGCGTTGGAGCTTCCTCATCAGGCCGGAATATCAGCAGGGCGCTCGTGTAATAGCCGCGCAGGGAACTGGCGCCGCTTAAGGCCTGGAACGGATCCTCCCTGAACTGGTTTTTGGTCAGTTTGCGCGTGTGATGCACAAGGACCATCCCGGCCTCCGGGTTGACTTCATCGCGCAGGCGTTCGACGCCGCACCTGGCGCGACGCGCCTGTTGATGGAACTCACCGCCGGTCAGGGCACCGTGATCGGCTCGACGTTCGAGGAGATGGCCGATCTGCTCCAGCGCCTGCCGATGCCGCTACGCGAGCGCGTCGGCGTCTGCCTCGACACGGCGCACGTGTTCGCCGCGGGCTACGACCTCACGAACGCGTACGACGAGGTGTGGGAGCGGTTCGGGTCGATCATCGGATTCCACCGGCTCGGTCTGCTGCACCTCAATGACTCGGCGGCCCCGCTCGGCGCGAAGCGCGACCGCCACGCGCTCCTCGGCGAGGGGATGATCGGCCAGCGCGCGTTCGAGCGGATCATGCAGGACGAGCGGCTCGCGGGGATCCCGAAGGTGCTCGAGACGCCGAAGGGGGAGAACCTCGTCACGAATGATCGGAGGATGTTGGCGATGCTCAGAGGCTTCCTGAGGCGTTCACCGAATGCTACCTAGTGCTGATGACGACGGAGCCGCAGCCGTCGAAGTCCGTGAATCGCGCGGGCGCGAATGCCGCACGATAAACCTCTACGCGTCTCGCCCGCTGAAGCCAGAAGTGTAACGCAGACTGGTCGGCGCCGAAGTCGCCGCCATCAACGAAAACGCGAGGCTTGCACCAACCGCCATTGTAGGCGAGGACAAATTCACCGCCCTTGGTCAGCATCGATCTAGGAACCTTCGACGCCAGTATTGAGGGCCGAATAAGTGGCAGGCGCGAAAGCTCGTCGTCAGTGAAGAAGGTGCCCTGAAAGTTGAACCGCCTGCGCTCCTCGAACTCCAAGCGCTCGCGCGACAGGGCGCGTGCGTCGACAGGTATTTCGGGCAAGAGCTGCACTCCCTCAAGTCTCAAATCGCCGAGTTCGACCGCACCGGAACCCGCGCGATTCGCACTCGGGTCGAAGGTGTACACGATGGGCGCAAATCCGAGCGAGCGCACGACGAGTTGGGAAGTCCGTGACGGGATCAGCAGCGCAAAAACACCGGTGCTATCGGATTTCGTGAAGACAGCTGAATCCTGCAGCAGCCGTATGTCGGCACCCGCCACGGGTTCACCGAGCTGGCTAAGAACGCGACCTGAGACTGCACTGAGTAGCGAGGATGAACCGAGTGTCATGTCGCTGCGAATCAGCGCGCGATCAGCCCTAACGCTTGCCCACGCGAAGGTGGAGTCGCCCCGGACCGCGATTAGGCTCAGCACGGCGCCTCGCGGGGCACCGCAGAGGACGAAGATGCCAGCGGCGTCCGACGTATCTACGAGTTCCAGCCGCCGAACGTGATTGACCCCCTTCCCTAGCACGCGCTCTTCCCATCGAGCGCGAACTCTGGAATTCGCTACAGGGAAGAGAGATGGGTCTCTCACTTCGCCCAAGATCACCGCGCTGCCGTCCGCGAGTTCGGCGCCGCAGAGCGCGGCCTGAACGCTTCCAGCGGCCGGGGTTGAGAGAACCACATGCGTGGTAACCGCATCGTCGACTCGTGTCTTCGTCCGAATCGGCCCCACCCCTAGCGAGTCGAGCCAAGGGGCCCAGTACGCGACGGTGTATTCACCAGACGAAAGTCCCGAGAACTCGAATCGACCACCCCGATCTGTGAACGCTTTTCGACCCGTGCCCAAGAGGAGCACCTCCGCTCCGGCGATTGGCCCGCCGACGCGTAGTGAGTCAATGAGCTCACCCGTAATTGCGTTTTGAGCTTCGGCGATGTGAGGAACAAGCATGAAGGCCATCATCGCCGGCCACCATCGGCGCTTACCCATGGGATCTCCGTGTACCGTCAGGTCGACTTCCCCATCGTCACTGAGTCCAATCCTCAGTGCGCAGCACAAGTACTGTCCAAGCGTCCTCCTGATCTCGCGCACGCACAATCGCAGCCCCGGGCAAGAAGCCTATGACCTCGGTACGAGTGTACGGACCGATGTCTGCGGGAATCGAAAGACTTCCCATGGTCTGACCAGAGCGATCGATCGCCCTCCAATGTCCCATGCCGCGCAGTCCGGATGACTGAATCCAGATCCAATCGCGATTATCGATCAGCACTCTGCCAAATATGGGCCACGCCGGCGCTCCGTCATGGAGCCTAGCCAACCTATGGTACAGCGCATCTACCTGTGTGTTCGATGTGAATCGCCCCGGGTTCTCCGGAGGCACGGTTAGTTGAGTGCCACGGCCGCTTGGTCGGCCTGGGCACGGTGGTGCTGCTCCTCGTACTCCGCCGGCGGGACATAGCCCAGCGGTTCCATCAGGCGCTGACTATTGTACCACGCCACCCACTCGAGCGTGGCGTACTCGACGTCCTCGAGTCCCTTCCACGGTCCCTCGTGGTAGATCACCTCGGCCTTGTAGAGCGCGTTGATGCTCTCGGCCAGCGCGTTGTCGTACGCATCCCCGCGACTGCCGACGCTGGAATCGATGCCGGCCTCCAGCAGCCGGTCGGTGTAGCGGATGGCGAGGTACTGCACGCCGCGATCGCTGTGATGCACGAGCGGGCCGTCGAGCTCGCGGTCGTAGAGCGCCTGCTCCAGGGCATCGAGTGCGAGGTCCGTGCGCAGCGTGGTCGTCGCGCGCCAGCCGACGATGCGCCGCGAGAAGGCGTCGATCACGAAGGCGACGTACACGAAGCCCCGCCACGTCGCGACGTACGTGAAGTCCGAGACCCAGAGCTGGTTCGGGCGCGTCGCGGTGAAGTTGCGCTGCACCAGGTCCTGCGGCAGATGCGCCTGGGCCTCGGCCACCACCGCCCAGCGGCGACGCCGGCCGCGCAGCACGCCGCGCAGCCCCATCGCCTTGAAGAGCCGCGCGACCGTGCAGCGGGCCACGCGCACGCCCTCGCGCAGGAGCTCCTTCCACACCTTCTTCGCCCCGTAGCGTCGGCGCGTCGCCTCCCACACGCGCCGGATCGCGGGCATGAGCGAGGCATCGCGCTGCGCGCGCGCTGACCGCCGGGTCGCGTCCCGCTCGCGCGCCTTCGTCTCGTAATAGGTCGACGGAGCGATCGGCAGCACCGCACAGATCGGCTCGACTCCGTAGATGTCGCGGTGCGCGTCAATGAAGCGCACCATCAGTTCGGTCGGCGGTCGAGCTCCGCCAGTGCGAAATACGCGGACGCCTTCTTGAGGATCTCGTTGGCGCGCCGCAGCTCGCGGTTCTCCCGCTCGAGCTCCTTCAGGCGGACCTCGTCGGCGGTCGTCACACCGGGCCGCCGGCCGGTGTCCCGCTCGTGGCGGCGAATCCAGTTCCGGAGGGTCTCCGGGTGACAGCCGAGCTTCTCCGCGACGGAGCGCACCGCGGCCCACTGCGAGCCGTGGGCGGGCGTCTGCTCCTGCACCATGCGAATGGCGCGCTCGCGGACCTCAGGCGAAAATGTGGACGGTCTGGGCATGGCTCCAACCTCTCAGGATATGGAGCCTCCGACAATCCCGGGGCGATTCACTTGAGTATCACCGATTCGCTCTTCCCGCGGCACGTCTCGCGGAATGCATCGAAGATGACGCGGAAGTTGGCCGCCTCACCGACGTAATCTTCAGCCTGCAGGATTCCCTCGGACTCGTCTCTTGGTCGGACGTCACTGCACGGGCGAATGTTACGAATGGCGAGTCCATCGTGGCTTGCTCCAACCAGGACGAGTCCAACCCTCGGTTCAGTCGTATTCGGGCGGGACTTGAACTGGGCCGTAAAATCGGCGTAGCAGCAACGCCAACCGTAATAGTCGACGGGGAGATGTACTCGTATCCTCCTCCTGCGGATGTCCTTCGCCGGCGCGTGTTCGGCAAGTGACCGCTCGTCGCGACGGGATTGTTTGCGTCTGACACAAGGCCTCGAGACGACGGAAGATCAAGTCGGTGAGGAGGACCGCTAGCGCTCGGTTCGGTAACTTGCCAGAGCAGGAGCTCGCCGCGGGGTACGAGGTGTAAGGCTACGTGTTCATCTCACAAGGGCCATGATAACCCTCCTCGCGAACGCCTCCCTTTACGCCCCCGAACCGAAGGGCGTCAGATCC
>CAYLME010000245.1:0-4212 GCA_964384585.1 uncultured Gemmatimonadaceae bacterium
GACGTCCCGGCGCGCGCTCCGTCGCGTCTCAGGAAACCAGCGTGCCCATCTCCTCGCCACGCAGCGCGGCGGCGACGGCACCGCGCTCGTGGATGTTGAGCACGATGATCGGTAACCCGTTGTCCTTGCAGAGCGAAACCGCCGCGGCGTCCATCACCTGCAGCTCTCGCGTCAGCACGTCGTGGAAGCTGAGACGCGGAATGAACTCGGCGTCCGGATCCTTCGCGGGATCCGCACTGTAGACGCCGCTCACCTTTGTCGCCTTGATCAGCACGTCGGCATCGACCTCGATGGCACGCAGCACGGCGGCGGTATCGGTCGAGAAGTAGGGGTTGCCCGTGCCACCCGCGAAGATCACCACGCGGCCCTTCTCGAGGTGACGCAGTGCACGCCGCCGGATATACGGCTCCGCCAGCGCCTCCATGCGGATCGCCGTCATCACGCGCGTGTCGACGCCCTTGCGCTCGAGCAGGTCCTGCACCGCCAGCGCGTTGATGATCGTCGCGAGCATGCCCATGTAGTCGGCGCTCACGCGATCCATCCCCTGCGCACTCGCCTGGGTGCCGCGCACGATGTTGCCGCCACCGATCACGAGCCCGATCGATACGCCGATCCCGTGCAGCGCCTTGATCTCGTCGGTCAGCCGATCCACCACCGGCGGCGAGATGCCGAATCCCTGCTCACCCGCCAGGGCTTCGCCGCTCAGCTTCAATACGACGCGGCCGTACTTCAGATCTTCGGCCGTCATCACTCGCCGAGCTGGTAGCGGACGAAACGCCGCACGACCACGTTCTCGCCGGTCTTCGTCGCAACTTCCTGGACCAGCTGCCGGATCGTCTGCTTGCCCTCCGGATCCTTCACGAAGACCTGCTCCATCAGCGTGCTGTCCCTGAAGAACTTCTTCATCTTGCCTTCGACGATCTTGTCCCACATCGCCTCCGGCTTGCCCTCGTTCTTCACCTGCTCGCGGTACACCGTGCGCTCGCGCTCGATCAGGTCGGCAGGCACATCGCTCTCGTCCACGGCCACCGGCGCCATCGCCGCAATGTGCATCGCCAGGTCACGACCGAGCTGGATGAAGGCATCGTTCCGCGCGACGAAGTCCGTCTCGCAGTTCACCTCGACCATCACGGCGACCTTGTTGTTCGTGTGCAGGTACGTGCCGATCACGCCCTCGCTCGCCTCGCGCTCCGCACGCTTCGCCGCCTTCGCCGCACCACGCGCACGCAGCACGTCGATGGCCGCCTCCATGTCGCCGTTCGCCTCTTCCAGCGCCTTCTTGCACTCCATCATCCCGGCGCCGGTACGCTCGCGAAGCTCCTTCACCATTCCAGCAGAAATCGTGGCCATTGCTCTATTCGTCTCAGGGTGTTCGAGACCCGATGTGCTGTTGTCTCAGCGGGCCGGGCCCGGGGCCCGCTCTCCGGGCCCGAAATGTGTCGTCCTTACAAGAAAAGCGCTGCAGGGCTGCAGGGCGTGCAGCGCTGCAGCGCTCTCATGCGCTGAGCGATCCGGGAGTCTCAGGACTCCCCGCCCTCCGCTTCGCCCTCTTCCGGCGCGTCCTCACCCGTCCGCAGCGTGGCGATCACTTCCGGACGCGGGCGACGCTTGCGACGCGGCCGCTTGCGCTTGCCACGATCGTCGGAACGCTCCTCCTGCGCCAGCCCGCCCTCGGTCGAGTACGTCGAGGCCTCGACCTCGTCGGCACGACGCCGCGCGTCCGGCGGCAGCTCGCGACGCGCCTGCGAGATCGAGCCCGCGATCGCGCCCGTGATCGCCGACACCGAACGGATCGCGTCGTCGTTGGCCGGGATCGGGTAGTCGATCACGTCCGGATCCGCGTTCGTGTCTGCAATCGCGATGACCGGGATGCCAAGCTTGTTGGCTTCCTTGATCGCGATCGATTCCTTCCTCGCGTCCACCACGAAAAGCGCACCCGGCAGACGACCCATGTCCTTTACGCCGCCGAGGTACTTGTCCAGCTTTTCCCGCTCGCGCTGCAGCAGGAGCTGTTCCTTCTTCGTGTAGAACTCGTACTGCCCTTCCTCGAGGCCGCGCTCCAGCTCCTTCAGGCGCCGGATCTGCTTGCGGATCGTCGAGAAGTTCGTGAGCATGCCGCCCAGCCACCGCTCTGTGACGTAGAACGCGCCCGCGTCCGTCGCCTCCTGCTCGATGATCGGACGCAGCTGCCGCTTCGTGCACACGAACAGCACGCGATCACCGTTCAGCGTGACGTCACGCACGGCCCGCTGCGCCGTCTGCAGCGCGTTCAGCGTCTTCTTGAGATCGATGATGTGGATGCCGTTGCGCTCCGCGAAGATGAACTTCCGCATCTTCGGGTTCCAACGGCTGCTCTGGTGGCCGAAGTGGACGCCGGCCTCGAGCAGGTCCTGGATCTGGGGCTCTACCATCTGTTCCTCGTTCGGGGTTATTGAACGGGCCCGCCGGCCCGTCGCTTCCACCGCCTTCCTCCGCACAGCCTCGCCCATTCCGGGCACCCCGGCCGCACGTCCGGCGGTGTGTATAGTACCGGCGCCAACCTGCGGCGCCGGCCTGTCCATCAGTCTGAATGCACGCCGCGCGTGCAGCCGACTAACGCTTCGAGAACTGGAAGCGCTTGCGTGCGCCCGGACGGCCGGGCTTCTTGCGCTCGACCTCGCGCGGGTCACGCGTCAGCATGCCCTTCTCGCGCAGAGCGCCACGCAGCTCCTCGTCGTACTTCAGCAGGGCGCGCGAAAGCGCCAGCCGCGCTGCGCCGGCCTGGCCCGTCGTGCCGCCACCGTCCAGGTTCAGCTTCACGTCGAAGCGACCCTGCGTGTTCGTCACGGCGAGCGGCTCCTGCACGTGCTGGACGAGGGAAGAGCGCGGGAAATACTGGTCGATCGGGCGACCGTTGACTTCCCACTTGCCCGTGCCGGGCTTCAGCCAGGCGCGCGCCGTGCTCGTCTTGCGACGGCCCAGTCCGTTGTATTGCGTCTCGTTCGCCATCAGATCTCCAGCGCCTGCGGCTGCTGCGCCTCGTGCGGATGCTCCGCGCTCGCATACACCTTCAGCTTCCGGCGCATCAGGCGGCCCAGGTTGTTCTTCGGCAGCATTCCCTTCACTGCCAGTTCGACCACCCGCTCCGGGTGCTTCTCGAGCATCGTCGAGACGGGAATGTGCTTCTCGCCGCCGATATAGCCCGTGTGCCGGAAGTACGTCTTCTTTTCCGGCTTCGTGCCCGTCAGGCGCACCTTGTCGGCGTTGACGACAACGACGAAATCGCCCGTGTCGAGATGCGGCGTGTACATCGGCTTGTGCTTGCCGCGCAGCACCTGCGCGACCGTGCTGGCCAGACGCCCGAGAACGACATTCTCGGCGTCCACGACCCACCAGCGCCGCTCGATCTCCGGCGCCTTCGGTGTGTAAGTCTTCATGCCCAACCTCTGGTTCGTACGAACGCGGGACAGCTTTGAAGGATAGATTCAGGAGGGGCGGGTGTCAACCTGAGGCGGTCGCGTCTGCGGGCGGGTCACGGGTCGGGAACGCGGGAGCGGCGGGCGACGGTTGCGGAGCCCGGCGGACGGGCGGCGGGACCTGAGCCGCGGGCGTCGACGCGCGAAGGGTGGCCGGTTCCTGAAAACGCGCCGCCCTACTGCTTCATGAAGGTCTCCAGGAAGCGCGACCTGGAGGCATGCCTCAGCCGCACGAGCGCCTTCTCCTTGATCTGCCGCACACGCTCGCGCGTGATGCCGAGGAGGGCGCCGATCTCTTCGAGGGTCATCGGGTCGCGGCCGTCCTCGAGCCCGAAGTAGAGGCGGAGCACGCGCGCCTCGCGGTCCTTCAGCGTGTTCAGCGCTTCCTCGATGGTGTTGCAGAGGGCGCGCTCGTACGTCTCGTCGTCGGGTCCGGAGGAGAACTGGTCGGGCAGGTAATCCAGCAGCCGGTTGTCCTCGCCCGGTGTGAGCGGTGCGTCGAGCGACACGTGGGTCTGGGAGATCGCGAGCGTACGCTGCACCTCCTCGTGCGACAGGGAGAGGTCCTCGGCGAGCTCGTCGACGGTCGGCTCGCGGCCGAGCTCCTGCAGCATGGAGGAGGACCGCCTGCCGATGCGGTGAAGTGCTCCCGCACGGTTGAGCGGAACACGCACGATGCGGCTCTGTTCGGCGAGGGCCTGCAGGATCGCCTGGCGGATCCACCAGACGGCGTAGGAGATGAACTTGATCCCCTTCG
>CAYLME010000246.1:0-4201 GCA_964384585.1 uncultured Gemmatimonadaceae bacterium
AGTCGCGCCTCGCGAGGTCGTCTTCGACATGTTCGGCGAAGGCGACGACGGCATGACGACCATCCGTCTCGACGTCCCGGCGGAACGTCGTCACTTCATACAGCACGCCGTCCTTCCACAGCACGCCCACGGTGCCGTGTTCGATTCCGATCGGCACTGTACGGCGGAAGATGGAGCGCACTTCCTG
Organism: uncultured Gemmatimonadaceae bacterium; assembly: GCA_964384585.1. Classification (GTDB taxonomy): domain Bacteria; phylum Gemmatimonadota; class Gemmatimonadetes; order Longimicrobiales; family RSA9; genus DASTYK01. The sequence goes on from CAYLME010000246.1 coordinate 188, forward strand.
CGGGCGTGCGCTCGTAGCGATGTCCCAGTCAGTCGCAGGGAGTCCGAGCACCACGTCCCGCACCGCACCACCTACCGCCCATGCCTGGTGCCCGTGCCGGCGCAGCTTCTCCGCGATGTCGTGCACCGCGGGCGGCGCCGGCAGATCCCGTGTCGAGCGGCTCATCCGCGTGGCACGGTCCTGCAATCGGCGCCCGCTACCGTGCGCGCGCGCGAACACGCACGCACGCTGCCGTTCGAGGGCACCGGGTGCATCACGCGTCCATCCACTTGCCGCCCAGCTCGCGTGCGTGCGCGCGCTCGGCATCGAGAAACGATGCGATCATCGTGCGCGTGTCGCCGTCGAGTTCCTGCGAAAGCAGCATCTCGTAACGCGCGATCTCGTCGGCTTCGCGGGCCCGCGCTGTGCCCTCCCAGGTGTCGAGATCGACAGATGGCGGCTCGACCTGTGACAGGTCCGAAAGCGCCTCGCCCAGCTCCGCGAGCCGGGCCGTGAGCCGCGACAGGTGGTGCTGCTCATCCGCGTGCAGCCCGTTCAGCCGCTCCGAAAGCTGTTTGTCGCCGCGCTCCTCTGCGAGCGCCGCAAGTGCACGGTAGAACAGTGCCTGCTCCTTCTCTGAGGCGCGCGCATCGTGCAGAAACGTGACCGTGCTCAAGACTCTCCTCCACGCATGCGACGCTCGATCTCGTCGCACACGGCATGACCGATCGCGAGATGCAGTTCCTGCGCGTGCGCGCCGTCATCGAGCGGCAGGACCACGGCACGATCGACCAGGTCGCGCAGCTGTCCGCCCCCGCGCGCGAGCAGCGCGATCGTACGCACGCCCGCTTCCTTTGCGGCGGTCGCGGCAGCGAGCAGGTTGGGCGAGTTGCCCGACGTCGAATGCAGAAACAGGAGGTCACCCGGCCGAGCGAGCGCCTCGATCTGGCGTGCAAAGACTTCGACGAAGCCGAGGTCGTTCGCGGCAGCCGTGAGCAGTGATGTGTCGGTGGTGAGCGCGAGCGCCGGCAGCGCCCTGCCCTCTCTGCGGAACCGTACGATGTACTCCGTCGCGAGATGCTGCGCGTCGGCAGCGGAGCCGCCGTTGCCGCAGAACATCAGCTTGCCGCCGCCTTCCAGCGTGGCAGCGACGTCATCCACGATGCCATCGAGTTCATCGGCCAGCACTTCCGCCGTTTCGCGCGCTGCCTCCGCCAGCCCGAGCAGGTGGGCGCCGACCGCCGGTGACATGCTCACGGCTCCTCCAGCAACGCGGCGAATGCTTCGGGCGCAAGCGCATCCGGAATTCCGTTCGTCGCCGCATCCGCGCATGCTCCGGTAATCAGTGCGTCCGCTGCCAGCAGGTCCGCTGCCGTCGCACGTGCGGCGCTGCCCGAGAGCGCACGACGCAGCGCTTCCACACCCGCTGCCGCCAGGACATCTGCGTTCGCCTTCGCGAGGCTCACACCGGGCGCGGTCTTGGCACGTGACGCGCCCGGATCGTCACCATCCAGCGCACCACGGCTCGTTGTGTCCGTGAGCAGCTCTTCCATCCGCCGTGCGAGCGGCGCCGGCACGCCGTCGTGCAGCTCGCTCATGGCTTTGCCTTCGCGAGCTGCGCGCGCAGAATTTCCGCAGCCCCCTCGAGTGCAGCATCGACCTTCGATACGTCGCCGATGCCGCCCTGCGCCATGTGCGGGCGTCCGCCGCCCGAGCCACCCGCGGCCTTCGCGACTTCGCGCACGATCACGTCCGCGCGCACGCCCCGGGAGAGCAGATCGTCCGTCACGACACCGAGCAGCGAGACGCGCTCGTCCTGACGGCCCGCGAGTACTGCGACGCCGTTCTGCATCCGCTCGCGCAGCTGGTCGCCCAGCGCACGCAGTTCGTCCGCCGCTGCCACCTCGATGCTTGCCGTGACGAGGCGTACGCCGTCGATCTCCTGCGCGGCCGACAGGAGCTCACCGACGCGATCACCCGCCCCCGCAGCACGTGCCTTCTCGAGTTGGCGTCGCAGATCGCGCTGTTCCTCCGACAGCTGCTCGATGCGACGCAACAGCGTATCCGGCGTCGTCTTGAGCATTGCCGCCGCCTGCTCGAGCACCGCGTCACGCGCAACGCTGCGGCGGTACGCCTCACGGCCCGTCACCGCTTCGATGCGGCGGATGCCGGCAGCCACACCGCTCTCGCTCACGATGCGGAACATGCCGATGTCACTCGTGTGGCTCACGTGCGTGCCGCCGCACAGTTCGATGCTGACCGACGGGATCGACACGACACGTACCACGTCGCCGTACTTCTCGCCGAACAGCGCCATCGCCCCGCGTGCGACGGCGTCGCGGTACGGCGCCTGCTCCGTGCGCACGTCGTGGTCCGCGAGTACCGCCTCGTTCACCTGGTCCTCGACCGCGCGGATCTCAGCGAGCGTCATCGGCTTCGAGTGCGCGAAGTCGAAGCGCAGCCGGTCCGGTGCGACGAGGGAGCCGCGCTGCACGACATGCTCACCCAGCACGGAGCGCAGTGCAGCGTGCAGCAGATGCGTCGCGGTGTGATTACGCTGCGTGTCCAGGCGCGACGGCCGCTCGACGGTGGCCGTCACGGCAAATGGCCGCGTCGCCTCCGGGACATCGCCTTCGACGTTGCCGATGACGGCGACGCGTCCACCCACGCGACGCACTTCATCGACAACCATGCGCCAGCCGGCACCGCGCACCTCACCGCGGTCACTCACCTGGCCGCCGGCCTCCGCGTAGAACGGATTGCGTGCAAGCTGCAGGGCAGCACGGCCGTTCTCGCGGCGCACCGCAATGACGTCGGTCTCGAGTGTCGTGTACTGGTAGCCGACGAATTCCTGCTCCGGCGCGTCGACCAGCTCGTCCCACCCGTGCGCGAATGCGTCCGCTGCCTCGACGCCCGCCGCACGGCGGTCCTGGCGCGAGCGTTCGCGCTGCTCCTCGAGCGCCGCCTCGAAGCCTGCTTCGTCCAGTCGATAACCGCGCTCCCGCGCGATCAGCTCCGTCAGGTCGAGCGGGAAGCCGAACGTGTCATAGAGACGGAAGACGTCCTGGCCCGCGATCACGGGTGTCGGCTTCGTGCCCTGCTCGACCGCCGACCAGTCGCTCTCCCCCAGTGCCGGCGCCAGCTCATCGAAGCGGTTCATGCCACTGTCGATCGTGGAGAGGAATCGCTCCTCCTCCTCGCGCGTGGCCCGCAGCAGGTGGTCGCGGCGGTCACGCAGCTCCGGATACGCGTCGCCCATGATGTCGATCACGCGATCGACCACGTGCACGAGCGTCGGCTCACGCCGTCCGAGCAGCCAGGCATGACGCACTGCACGGCGCAGCACCCGGCGCAACACGTAGCCGCGGCCTTCATTCGTCGGATAGACGCCGTCCGCAAGCAGGAACGCGACGGCCCGCGCGTGGTCGGCCAGCACGCGGTAGCTCACGCCACGCGGCGCGGCCGCATCGTACGACTCACCGACGACCTCGGCACCGCGCTCGATCAGTGGCACGAACAGGTCGGTCCGGTAATTCGAGTCCACACCCTGCAGCACCGCAGCGAGCCGCTCGAGCCCCGCACCCGTGTCGATCGACGGCTTCGGCAGCGGTGTCAGCGTGCCGTCCGCCGAACGGTCGTACTGCATGAACACCAGGTTCCACAGCTCGAGGATCTCACCGCGCTCGCCGAGCGCCTCGAACTCGTCGCTCGTGACGTCCGTGCCCAGGTCGGCGCCGCTGCGCAGATCGTAGTGGATCTCCGAGCAAGGCCCGCACGGGCCCGTCTCACCCATCTGCCAGAAGTTGTCCTTGTCGCCCAGCCGGAAGATCCGGTGCGGCGGCAGTCCGGCGACCTCCTCCCACAGCTTCGCGGCCTCGTCGTCGGTGTAGTGCACCGTCGCCCACAGGCGGTCCTTCGGGATGCCGTACTCCTCCGTGATCAGCTCCCACGCGTAGCGGATCGCGTCGCGCTTGAAGTAATCACCGAATGAGAAGTTGCCGAGCATCTCGAAGAACGTATGGTGCCGGCGCGTCA
>CAYLME010000247.1:0-4178 GCA_964384585.1 uncultured Gemmatimonadaceae bacterium
AAAACGGTCGCGTGTCCGTGCGGCGCAGGAACTGACCGTTCAGTTCGAACTGACCTGCAGAGAGCGTGATATCCGGACCCCACACGACGACCTCGTTCGACCGGTCACCACGGTCCTCCGGACCGTATAACGCGTACGCGCCGACGCGTAACGGGCCGAGTGACTGCGACACGCGTCCGGCGACCGTCTTGAATGCATCACCGTCGAACAACCGGTCGTTGCCGGCCTCGTCGAGACCGCGCCCGTTCACGAGCTGGAACGTGACGTCGCCACCCTCCCATGGAGACGCGACGGCCATCAGCCCCCGGTCGTAGGTCAGGTCGAGTCGCGTCTCGCCGACGCGCACACGGTAGACGTTGTAGTCTTCGTATTGCAGCCGCAGCTCACGCTTGAACAGCGGATCGGACAGCTGGAACTGGCCGATCATCAGTGCGACGCCGCTGCCGAACATGTCCGTGAACTGGATATACGCATCCTCCAGGCCCGCGACCTCGCCCCGCTCCGACATGAAGAAGTACATGTAGTAGCTGACATTTTTGGCGATCGCCATGCCGGACAGCAGCTTGATACCGAACGGCGTCTGGAAGTCGGTGCGCGCATCCAGGTCGTCATTGCCCGTGAGCACCTGGGCGAACAGGTCGAGCCGCACCGCGAGCGGCAGGCTCCTCGCCAGGTACAGCAACGGATCCCCCGTATCAATCGTATCGACGGGCTCCTCGCCCGGAGCCAGCTGGAAGCCGTTGCCGGCGAACGTCTCGCCAAACTCCGTCAGCCGCGGCGCGGGTGCATGGCAGAGTGTGCAGGTGACACCGTAGCGCCGTGCGAATGCCGGGATGCCGGCAGCCGGCGCGACGGACGTCAGCAGAAGTGCGGCAGAGCCGCCCAGAATGATCAGAGTTCTGACACCGGAACGCATTTCTCCCCCCTCTCACAGGACACCAGTCGATATCTACTGCGGGCGGCTGCGCGTCACGTCAGGGGAATCCCCTCGCACGTGACGGGGGAAATCCGACGTACCGCGCAATGCGCTGCAACCGTCAGTACAGATGCTCACGGAAGAAGCCGATCGTGAGCGGCCACGCCTGTCGCGTCGCGTCCATGTTGGCGCCCTCCTGTCCGCTCTGCTGGCGCAGGAATCCGTGACCGGCACCATCGAAAACATGCACTTCATACGTCATGCCGAGCGCGTCGAGCGTCTGCCGGGCCGCGGGAATGGTGGCGTTCACACGCTCGTCGTTGCCACCGTACAGCCCCAGCACCGGGGCCTCGATCTGCGCGAGCAGCGTGGTATCTGGCGAGGAACCGTAGTAGACGACGGCGGCATCGACGCGATCGGACTCGACGGCATGGCGGAACGACGTCGAGCCGCCCCAGCAGTAACCGACGATGCCGTAGCTGTCGGTAGCCGCCGGGAGCGCCATTCCCCAGTCGGCTACTGCCGACAGCCAGCGGTGCACGTCGGATACGTCCAGCGTGCGGATCTGCTGCGTCGCCTGCTGGCGATCGGGCTCGCCGGCCGCATCCGCGGGAACGTTCTTCGTAGTGAGCAGGTCCGGCGCAATGGCAATAAAGCCTTCGGCCGCCAGCTGGTCGGCGACGCCGCGTATCCAGTTCGTCAGCCCGTAGATCTCGTGTACGACGAGCACGACAGGCGCGGGCTCCGAAGTCTCCGGGTACACGACGTACACGCGTACCGAATCGCCCTGTCCGGTACGTACATAATCCCACTCCGCATGACGAGGGGACGTATTGAGACGTTCGAGCGCGGCGTCCGCGTCGGGCGGCAGAGGGTGCTGTGCGACAGCGGGACCCGTGCTCGCGCAACCCGCCGAGAGCAGTAGCAGAAATGCACCGGTAAGCCGATCGTGGACACGCATGGGGGCCTCCTGGGCTGGCTGGCGGATGGACACCGAGGGCACGTTACGGCGGCGCTAGCGTAGAACGAAAGATGGCGCTGGCGCAACGCTCGATGCAGTGCCGTGTTGCGAGAGCGTGCGCCGCGGGGCAATATGCAGCCCTGAATCCCCCACATCCTCGAACCGCCGGACGACCGATGCCGAAGCCGATCCTGGTCACGAGCCTGCTCCTTGTCGCCGCATGCGCGTCCGCGCAGCAGCAGCCCGCGGGCGCGGATCCTCACATGCAGACCGCGCTGCGTGTACTCGCGCAGACACCGCTCTTCGACGGCCACAACGACCTGCCCTGGGCGATCCGCACGGACCGCAGCGCGCCGTTTGATGTCGCTGCGTACGGTCTGACCGGCAGGACCGTCGGTCATACGGACATCGACCGGCTGCGTACAGGACGCGTTGGCGCGCAGTTCTGGTCCATCTATATCCCGGCACGCGCTGTCCAGGAAGGCGCGGCGAAGGTGCAGCTCGAGCAGATCGACATCGCGCAGCAGATCTTCCGGTTGCACCCGGACGTGTTCGAGGAGGTGCTCACGCCGCAGGAGGTCATGCCTGCATTCCGCGCAGGGAAGATAGCATCCGTGATGGGCATGGAGGGCGGCCACGCGATCGAGAACTCGCTCGGCGCACTGCGCTCGTTCTTCGACCTGGGCGCGCGCTACATGACGCTCACGCATTCGGCCAACATCGACTGGGCCGACTCCTGCTGTGAGCCGCCACAGCATGGAGGGCTGACGGAGTTCGGCAAGGAGGTCGTGCGCGAGATGAACCGACTCGGCATGCTCGTCGATCTGTCGCATACGTCGCCGGAAACCATGAATGATGCGCTCGACGTGTCCGAGGCGCCCGTCATCTTCTCGCATTCCTCCGCACGCGCCGTGACGAATCATCCGCGCAATGTGCCGGATGACGTGCTGCGCCGGCTGCCGCAGAACGGTGGCGTGGTCATGGTCACGTACGTGCCGAGCTTCGTGAACACCGAGAACATGCGCTGGTCGAACCTGCCACCCGAGCAGCGTCAGGCGCAGCCGGAGCCGCAGACCACGATGGCCGACGTCATCGCGCACATCGAGCATGTGCGCGATGTGGCGGGCATCGATCACGTCGGAATCGGCGCGGACTACGACGGCATCGACTCGACACCGGTCGGCATGGAGGATGTCTCCACGTATCCTGCCCTGTTTGCTGAGCTGTCCCGGCGCGGCTGGTCGGAGCCGGACATGCGCAAGCTCGCGGGTGAGAACGTGCTGCGCGCATGGACGCAGGCCGCGGCAGTCGCGGAGCGGCTGCAGCGTGAGCGGCAGCCGTCGGTCAAAACAATCCGGCAGCTGGACGGTCGCTGAGTCGCGTCGCCGCTCCCGTTCAGTCCCGTATGCAGAACGGCCCCCGCACGCGCGGGGGCCGTTTCTCGTAACACACGGACACGAGACGACAGTTAGACCTGCACCGCGTGTCGCCTGCCGTCACCCGCCGTCTGACGGATCGGGACCGACGCCGTCGCCGCAGTCAGTGCCGTGATGTTCACGATCTCGTTGACCGACGAGTAGTAGTTGAGCACGTTGACCGGTCGGTTGAGTCCCATCAGGATCGGTCCGATCACGTCCGCACCCGCCAGTCGCTGCACCAGCTTCAGCGAGATGTTGCCCGACTGCACGTTCGGGAAAATGAGCACGTTCGCGTCGCCCTGGATACGCGAGTGCGGGAAATTCGTGCGCGCGATGTCCGGCACGAGCGCAGTGTCCGGCGCCATTTCGCCATCGACGACGAGGTCCGGCATCCAGCTGTGCGCGATCCGCGCCGCGTCACGCATCCGCTGCGCGAACTCGTGGTGTACGGAGCCGAAGTTGCTGAACGAGAGCATGGCCACGCGCGGCTCGACATCGAAGTGATCGCGCGCGATCGTCGCCGCACTGATTGCGATCTCCGCCAGCTCCTCCGGGGAGGGCTCGATGTTGACGGTCGCATCAGCGAAGAACAGGACCCGGTCGCCGACGATCACGCAGTACATGCCCGCCACCCGACGCACCCCTTCCTTCAGGCGGATCAGCTGCAGCGCAGGGCGGATCGTGTCCGGATAGGAACGGTGCAGCCCGGCGACCAGCCCGTCAGCGTCGCGCTGCTCGACCATCATGAGGCCGAAGTAGACTGGATCCGAGAGCAGCAGGCGCGCCTCCTGCGGTGTCACGCCATGCCGCTGACGCAACATGTAAAGACGCTCTGCGTACTTACTGCACAGCGCATCGTCGTGCACGTCCACGATGGTCGCCC
>CAYLME010000248.1:0-4164 GCA_964384585.1 uncultured Gemmatimonadaceae bacterium
AGATCGGCTGCATGTTCACGAGTACGACCGAGCTGGCGACCGTCGTCAGATCGAGTGATGCGACCCACGTCCAGAAGTGCGCGGCGAGGCATGCTCCGCCCGCGAGCGCCAGCCACCGCTCGCGCGTGTCGAGTGCGCGCAGCTCGTGCAGCCTGCCGCGCGCGAGCACGACCACGGCGAGAACGCCGACCGCCAGCAGCAGCCGCCACGCCGAGACCGCGAGCGCGGGCGCGTCCGTGAACCGCACGAGCGGACCCGCCCAGCTCACGGCCAGCACGGCCACGACGAGAACGGCACCCGGTGGCAGTGCCGCCGGGTGCATGGGCGGCCCGGTAACGGGCTCCGCCGCGTCTACTCCATCGTCGTTCTGTGGCATGCGCTGCGCGCCCAAGATGCACCGCTCACGAAATCAGGGCAAACCGCGTCGTGCCGCGCGTTCGGCGGCGATTCAGGGCGCAGCACACGGATGCCGCAAACGAATGGGGCGTCCCGTGTGACCGGGACGCCCCAGGATGTGACTGTGCGTTCAGTGCTCAGTGCCCGCCTGGCGGGCCGGCAATGCGCGGTGCATCGCTGCCCCGCTCGGCCGCGATGCGGAACAGCGTGGCAGGCGAGCCGGCCTGCCGCAGCAGCTCGGCGGCGACCTCGATCTGGCGATCGTCGTCGTTCAGGCGACGGCGCGCCTCTGCCTGGCCCCACTTCGCGTAGGAGACCTCGTAGGCGAGGTCGCGCGAGACGAGACGCTCGCCGGCAGCAAACACGTCCGGATCGATCTCGACACCCGCCTTCGCCAGTGCCTGGCGGAACGACTCGCGCATCCCCGGCGTCGTCTGGAACCCGCGCTGCAGGTTCGGCTGCGACTTCGCGTACTCGACCGCCCACGTGAAGCGCGTCTCCGAGTACTTCGAGCCGTGCGGCTGAAGGATCCGCAGGTAGTTCTGCTCGTCCAGCGTCAGCGTATCCGGGTTCACGACGATGTCCGGCGTGATGCCGCCACCGCCGTACACCACGCGGCCACTGTCCGTCCGGTACTCGGGCCGGTCACCGATGCTGTCGGATTCGAGCGTGTCCATCGCGATGTTCGCATCGATGCCGTACGGGCCCTGGATGCTGCGGCCGACCGGCGTGTACCAGCGTGCCGTCGTGAGCTTCAGCCAGTTCTGGCCGGGCAGCTGGAACAGCGACTGAACGGAGCCCTTGCCGTATGTCGTGCGACCGAGCACCAGTGCGCGGTCGTGGTCCTGCAACGCGCCGGCAACGATCTCGGTGGCCGAGGCGCTGCCCGGTCCGACGAGCACGACGATCGGCATGTCCGGATACGCGTCCGCCGACTCGGCGTAGGCGCTCTGCGACTGGCGCGGATCCCGGCCCTTCGTCTCGGCGATCAGCTGGCCGCGCTGGAGGAAGAGGTCCGACACCGCAATACCGGCATCGAGCAGGCCGCCCGGGTTGCTGCGCATGTCGAGCACCACGCCGGTCGCGCCCTGTTCCTTCAGCGCGTCGATGGCCTGGCGTACTTCACGCTCCGAGTCCTCGCTGAACACGCTGAGCTCGAGGTAGCCGACATCACCCGGCAGCATGTACGACGTCGTGACCGACTGGATGTGGATCTCGTCGCGCGTGATCGTGAACGGGATCGGCTCGTCGATACCCGGCCGCGCGATCTTGATGTTCACCTGCGAGCCACGCGGACCGCGCAGCCGCGCGACCGCATCGTCTTCCGACCACTCGCGCGTGGACTCGCCGTCCACTTCTACGATCGCATCACCGGTGCGCAGGCCTGCACGCTCGCCCGGCGTACCGGGCAGCGGCGAGAGCACCGTCACCCAGCCGTTGCGCTTGGCGATCTGGATACCGATGCCGCCATACTCGCCCTGCGTCTGGATGCGCAGGTCGTTGTAATCATCCGACGTCATGAAGACGGTGTGCGGGTCGCCCAGTTCCTCGAGCATCCCGTCGATCGCCAGGCGATACAGCTCGCCACTCGACTTGGCATCCACAAAACGCGCCGACACGTGCCGGAGCACGTCCTCGAACAGCTGCGCCGTCGCATACACGTTGCGCTCGCTGCTCACACCCTGCTGCAGCAGCCAGCCACCTGATGCGAAAGCGATCAATGCGACGAACACTGGAGCCAGGACGGACCGCTTGATCTTCATCGTCTTCTCCCGAAGCCTGCTTCTCGCGCCGCCGAGCGACGCCGTCAGTGTCTAACCCGCTGCGGTAGCGAAAGTTTCTGGGAATCGCGCCGCCAGGAGCGCCACGATCGAGGCATGTACGTCCTCAATGGCCCCCTCGGCGGCAAGTGCCACGACACCCGGTTCGGAGGCAGCGAGCAAGCGGTATGCCTCGTTCACCCGATCGTGGAACGCCGCGCCCGCCCGTTCGATCCGGTCGGCCGCACTGCGCCCGCGGCGTCGCGCGTCCCCTGTCGAGGACGGCACGTCCAGCACGAGCGTCACGTCCGGCGCCAGGCCACCCGTCGCAAAGGCATTGAGCCGTCGGACTTCGTCCAGGGGCAGGCCGCGGCCGTAGCCCTGGTACGCCAGCGTCGAAAGCTCGAATCGGTCGGCAACCACAATCTTGCCTGCGGCCAGCGCTGGCGACACGACTTCTGTGACGAACGTCGCGCGGGCAGCCAGCATCAGCAGCAATTCGGTGCGCGGCGTTACGTCCCCACCGTGCAGCACCACCTCGCGGATCGCCTCGCCCACCGCGGTCCCGCCCGGCTCGCGCGTGACCAGGTGCGGCAGACCCGCACGGCCCAGCCACTCTCCGAGGAGCCTGGCCTGGGTCGACTTGCCGCTGCCTTCGATGCCTTCGAGGACGATGAACAATTCGAGAATCTTACTGCGGGCCGGGGCCCGGGGCCCGGGGCCCGGGCCGCCCGTCGGTTCGGCGATACACGATCTGTTTCGTGAGGCCAGGCCCCGCTTCTCTAGTCCTCGTAGTAATCCAACCCCAGGTGCGTCACCACGTCCTCACCCGCCAGGTGCCGCAGCGTGTTCTTCAGCTTCATGTGCTGGATGAACAGGTCGTGCTCGGGGTAGAGACCCTCGGGCGTCATGGGGCTCTTGTAGTAGAACGAGAGCCACTCCTGGATGCCGCTCATGCCGGCGCGCGCAGCCAGGTCGCTGAAGAGCGCGAGGTCGAGAACGAGCGGGGCGGCCAGGATCGAGTCGCGGCAGAGGAAGTCCACCTTGATCTGCATCGGATAGCCCATCCATCCGAAGATATCGAGGTTGTCCCAGCCCTCCTTGTTGTCGCCGCGCGGCGGGTAGTACTCGATGCGGACCTTGTGGTACACGTTGCCGTACAGCTCCGGATAGAGCTTCGGCTGCAACGTATACTCGAGCACCCCGAGCTTCGACTCCTCCTTCGTCTTGAACGATTCCGGATCGTCGAGCACGGCGCCGTCGCGGTTGCCGAGGATGTTGGTGCTGAACCACCCGTTCAGACCGAGCATGCGCGCCTTGAGTCCGGGCGAGAGGATGGTCTTCATCATCGTCTGCCCGCTCTTGAAGTCCTTGCCCGAGATCGGGAGGTTCTTCTGCTTGGCAAGCTCCTGGATGGCCGCGATGTCCACGGTCAGGTTCGGCGCACCGTTGCAGAACGGGACACCTTCCTGCAGCGCGGCCCACGCATAGATCATCGACGGCGCAATCGCGTCGTCATTCTCTTCCATCGCCTTCTCGAACGCGGCGAGCGACGCGTGCTGCGGGCCGGGCTTGAGGAAGATCTCGGTCGAGCCGCACCAGACCATGACCAGGCGGTCGCAGCCCTTCTCTTCCTTGAAGCGACGAATGTCCTCGCGCAGCTGCTCACCCAGGTCGCGCTTGTTCCTGCCCGTCTTCACGTTCGTGCCGTCGAGCCGCTTCACGTACTTGCGATCGAAGACGGCCGGCATCGGCTGGATCGCCCTGAGGAAGTCGGCGATCGGCTCGTAGTCCTTTGCCTCGAGCACGCCCGCCTTCGCCACTGTCTCGTATGCGTCGTCCGGGATCGGGTCCCAGCCGCCGAACACGAGGTCGTCGAGCGATGCCAGCGGCAGCAGCTCGCGGATCAGCGGGTTGCGATCCTCGGTGCGCTTGCCGAGACGGATGTGCGAGAGCTGACTGAGCGAGCCGATCGGCTCGGCCATGCCACGGCGGACTGCCTCGACAC
>CAYLME010000249.1:0-4158 GCA_964384585.1 uncultured Gemmatimonadaceae bacterium
GATAGAGACCGTTCAGCCGCCAGGCATCGCGGCGGAGTGTCATGCCTGGCGGGTTATCGGTGTCGCCGGCGGCGAGGGCGCGAGTGATCGATCTCGCCATCGGCGAGGGTGCCGAGCGGAGCTTTCGCCGTCGGCGAGGGGGGCGCGAGCGATCGGTGACGCCCATCGGCGAGGGTGCCGAGCGGAGCTTTCGCCGGCGGCGAGGGGGGCGCGAGCGAGCGATCGGTGTCGCCATCGGCGAGGGTGCCGAGCGGAGCTCTCGCCGTCTGCGAGGGGGGCGCGAGCGAGCGATCGGTCTCGCCCATCGGCGGCGGGTGCCGAGCGGAGCTTTCGCCGTCGGCGATGGGAAAGCGAGCGAGCGATCTCGCCCTCGGACCATGTGCCTTTCACGCGCGAGCGGATCACGCGCTGGGGCCGGTGCAGCCGACGATCCCGCGACCGCCGGTTTCCACACCCTCACGGCCGTATCGCTGCCACGAGCGCTTCGAAGCGCGGCTGACCACGCAGCCGATCGAACCAGGGTCCGTGGCCGATCAACGCGAACATGGGCACGCGCCGCTCGTACGCGGTCTCGAGCAGGTCGAGGGCCACGTCCGTGTCGCCGAGCAGGGTGCGATACATTGCGATGTCCATCAGGTTTGGCGCGGGTTGCTGCTGCCAGCGGTCGAGTATGGCTCTCGCATCCGAACGCAGCATGCTGGAATTCACTGCACGTGCGAGCAGCATCAGCTCGTCGGCGTTCGCGGCACCGGTGAGTTCGGCCCAGCGGCGTCCGGCCTGGGCGGCCGCCTCGTATTCGCCGGCGGCGAGGTAGGTACGATGCAGGAGCAGGTGAGGCAGCGGGAACGCGGGATCGATACGCACCACGTCCTCGAACTGCGCGATTGCCCTGTCCAGTTGCCTGCGAACCATGAAAACGATGCCGAGATCGTTCTGTGCGACGATCGACAGCGGATCCAGCTCCATCGCGCGACGCATGTGTCGCTCACCATCCGCGCCGCGCCCGATCCGGGCGAGGTGTTCGCCGTACCACTGGTGCACGGTCGCGTTGTCTGGCTGCAGCGCGAGTGCGCGTTCGAACGAGCGTGTCGCTTCCTCCCAGCGCCACTGCCAGTGGTACGCATATGCGTGTGCGGCGTGCGCTTCCGCCAGCGCCGAGTCCAGCGCGAGTGCGCGTGCAGCGGCGTTGTGTGCGCTTGAGAGCAGCTCGGATGCAGCCGGGTCCAGGATACCGAGCGCGACGTATGCGAGTCCGAGTCCGGCCCACGCGCGCGCATACGTTGCATCGTGCCGGGTAGCCTGCACAAAGAAGTCGATCGCCCGGCGCAGATCCAGCGGTGTTCGCCTGTTCCAGTGGAACAGGCCGCGCAGGTACAACTCGTATGCGACGATGTTCGTCGTCGGATCCGGCCCTGCTTCCGGCGCCGCAGGCACCTCCAGCAACTGTGCGACCGCGCCGGCGATCTCGCTCTGTACCTGGAAGATGTCGCCGAAGCGGCGCTCGAACGTGCGCGACCACAGGTAGCGTCCGCTCGTAGCATCGAGCAGCCGTGCAGTGACGCGAACACGCTCACCGTCGTGGTGGACGCTGCCTTCGAGCACGAAGCCGACCTCGAGAGTGCGTGCAATGTCGATCGGCGCTGCGCCCGCGCCGCGCAGCTGCAGCGTGGTGGGCCGCGCGCTCACGCGCAGACCCGGCACGGCGATCAGCGCATTCAGGATCTCTTCCGCGATCCCCTCGGCGAGGTGCTGCTGATCCGCTGCGGGACTGGTATCGACGAACGGCATGACGGCAATGGACGCGTCCTCGGCCACGTGCGCCGTCGTTGCGCGTCGCATCAATGGGCCCGCCACGAACACCAGGAGCAGCGCGACTGCAGCCGTTGCACCGACTGCAGCGATGCGCAGGCGCGGCAGTGAGGTGCGCGCGCGCGGCGTGGGTAGCGTAGCCCGTGCGTCGAGTGCGGCGAGCACCGCGTCAGCATCGGCATAGCGATCGACCGGATCGCGCTGCAGCATGCGCAGCACGACGCCATCGAGCCATGCCGGTATGCCGGATGCGTGCGCAGAAGGTGGCGGCGGTTCGTCGTGCAGGATGGGATGGATCGTGGCCAGCTCCGTGGCGCCGGCGAATGGTCGGGTGCCCGTCAGCAACTCGTACAGCACGACGCCGAGTGACCACAGGTCGCTGCGCGCATCGATCGTATCGCCGCGCAACTGTTCGGGGCTCATGTACGCGAGCGTGCCGGCGCGGAGGCGCGGCCGTGTGCGTGTGACGTCGTCTGCATGCGCGAGGCCGAAGTCCAGGATCTTGACCGTCCCGTCCGGCGTGCGCAGCAGGTTGCCAGGCTTCAGGTCGCGGTGCGTGATGCCGGCGGCATGCGCCGCAGCGAGCCCGCGCAGCACCTGGCGTGTTATGTCGACCGCTTCGTCCGGGCTGCAGCGACCCGTGCGGGCGAGCTGCTGCTGCAGCGTCTCCCCCGGGTAGGCGGGCATCGCGAGGAAGGGGCCGTGCTCACTCTCACCGATCTCGAGCAACGTGCACACGTTCGGATGATCCAGCGTCGACGCAGTGCGCGCCTCGTGCAGGAGTCGTCGCTTGGCGTCTGCGTCACGCGCGTATTCCGGCAGCAGGAACTTGAGCGCGACGGCGCGTCCGAGGCGCACGTCCTGGGCGCGATAGGCGACGCCCATTCCGCCGGCACCGAGCACATCCTGCACGCGAAAGTGATTCACGGTGCTGCCCACCAGACCGAGCAGGTCCGTGTCAGCGCGCGCCGTTTGTTCCTCGCCGCTGCTCAGTGTCTCGAAGCGCGCGAGCGCGGAATCGGCGACGTCGTCTGCTGCGAGAAGTGCCTCGAGGCGGTCTGCCAGGTCAGGGTCGCGCGAGCGCAGGTGCGCGAGCCGTGCGGTGCGGGTGGCGGACGGCAGGTCGCACAACCCGGCGAACGCCTCCTTGAGCGCGACCCACTCGTCTGCGCTCATGCGGCAGACTGCGCGTTCAGTACGGCGGCGAGCCACGCACGTCCGAACCTCAGCTCCCGTTTTACCGTGGCCAGCGAGATGCCTGCCGCCTCGCCGTCTCCTCCAGTGAGAGCCCGCCGAAGTAGCGCTGTTCCAGGATGCGCGCCTGCCGCTCGTCGAGCTGTTCGAGCTGCGCGAATGCGGCATCGAGTGCCGAAACCAGTTCCGCCTCGTCGTCGCTGACCAGCGGCACCTCGAGCAGCGCATCATCGAGTGTGACCAGGATGGCACCGGCGCCGCGCTTGAGCGCGCGACGTGCGCGCGCATGCTCGACGAGAAGACGTCGCATGACACGGGCAGCCATGGCCAGGAAATGCGCACGATCGCGGAACCGCGCCGTGTGCAGATCTGCCAGGCGCAACCATGCCTCATGCACCAGTTCGGTCGTGATCAGGGAACGCGCCTGCTCGTTGCGAAGGCGGGCGTGCGCGGCGCTGCGCAGGTGGTCGTACACGATCGGGACGAGCCGGTCGAGTGCGTCGCGGCTGCCCGCGCCCCATTCCCGGAGCAGGATCGTGACGTCGCCAGCGGTAGTGTCCATGGGGGATGAGCGATGGGCGTAAGTGCAAGCCACGTCGCGCGATGAGCGATGGGCGAAGGTACGAGCCACGACGCCCTGTGATTCCAGTATAGCCCAGCCGCCCGAAAACTCGCCAGCGGCTCGTTGCGATGGGGAGCGGCCGCGATCCGGAGGACGGCTGACGCGCTGCTGATATCGCCGCGCCGGGTGATGTGAGCCGTTTCAGACTGCTTCTGCGCCGTAAGAGATGAGTCGGGCCCGACGGTCCGGCCTTCACTCCATCGAAGGAGCACCACCATGAGACCCGCACTGCTGATCGCGGCCCTGTTCTGCCTTGCCTGCAACGACACCGACGGTGCGTTCGCGCCCACGAGCGACAACGGCATGGCGCTCGAATCGTTGGATGGCGCCACCGCTGCCGGGCAGGAGCGTCATATCATCAAACTGATGGACGCACAGACCGCCGCGTGGACCGCCCATGACGCGGTCGCCTATGGCAACACGTATGCGGAGGCCGCAACGTTCATCGCTCCGGTCGGTGTCATTACGGCAGGCCGTGACGGAATCACTGCGCAGCACACGTTTCTGTTCAATCCGGTGAACGGCCCGTTCCG
>CAYLME010000250.1:0-4092 GCA_964384585.1 uncultured Gemmatimonadaceae bacterium
GCCAGTCCCACTGCCGTCAAGCTCCTGTCCAGGTCACCCCATTGACGCCGATCACTCATTGTCTTATTCTTGTCCTAGACACGACATGGACAAGCCAATGTGTCACGCGCGCATGATGAGAACGTGGTGCGCCCTTCCTGGGCTGCGGATGGAAGTCGGATCTACGCGACATCGTCGGCCGGGCTCGTCGCGTATCCGCTGGAGGGCGCTCCGGTCACGCTCGTGCAACGCTCGGCAGGCGCAGCGACCGAGAGTGATGCGCGCGGCTTCTACTTCGAGGAGGCGGCTCGCGCGCTCTATCCGTTCGCGTTCAATCCCTACGCGATCGTACCGGGCGGCTCACGAGTGAGTCGCTACGACACGGGCAGTGGAGAAAGCGTTCCGTACATCGAGCGCCCCGGAGGTGCGTTCAATCCGGCACTCTCGCCCGACGGCCGCACTCTCGCGTACCTGAACCGCGACGTCCAGAAGACGGTGCTCGTCATTCACGATCTCGCGACCCGCCGGGAGCGCGTGCTCGTACGATCGCTGGATGCGGACCGACAGGAGGGTGGCGGGTTCGGTGGTGCGTACTCGAACATGGCCTGGCACCCCGACAGCCGGCAGCTCTTCCTTTCCTATGGTGGTGCGATCCACGCCGTTGACATCGTAACGGGCGAAGCGCGGCGGGTCCCTTTCCGCGCACCCGTCGACCGCAGCATGACGCGGACGATGCGTTTCACCAGTGCTGTGCCTGCGGACAGCGCGGCAACACGCGCGCATCGCTGGGCGGTCCGCACCGCGGACGGCATCCTGTATGAAGCCCTTGGCGACCTCTGGCTGCGCAACGGTGAAGAGGTCAGCAACCTGACGAACTCCGCTGCTCATGAGACGAGCCCCGTACTCGATGCATCGAGTGGCACGCTGTACTACGCGAGCTGGACGGACGACGACCACGGGGCCGTGTATGCGCGCAGGCCGGGCATGGCACCACAGCGACTCACGAACATCCGCGACCAGTACGGCGCCCTGGCGCTTTCGAGGGACAACAGACGCCTCGCCGCAGTCCGGGGAACGGGCATGCTGCAGCGCGGCGAGTGGCTCTCGAACGAGACACGGTTCGAGCTCGTGATCCTGGAGCCCGGAGCCGACGAGAAGGTCGTGACGACGCTTCGGGGACGGCCGCTCGAGTACGCGAACTTCGCCGCCAAGAAGCCGCCCCATGTTCGCTTCGCCCCCACGGACGATGCGCTCGTGTACACCGAATTCGTTCGTGACACGCTCGTCGTCGTGCGCATCGGCCTGGATGGGCGCGACCGCCGTGTACTGCATCGCCTGCCCCATGCTACCGAGGCCTCCGTCTCGCCCGATCTCCAGTGGCTGGCATTCCGGGAGTATCAGCGGAGCTTCCTTGCACCGCTCGGCGACTCAGCGGCCATTACCAGCGCGTATGATCATACCGGTCGCGCCTATCGCATCGATTCGGAGGATGGCGGCGGCTTCAGCTGGTCGCCGGATGGCCGCACGGTCGGCTGGGTACGGGCCAGCGGCTATTACGAGAAGGACGTCACCGCAATCCTCGCGGAGAACGAAACGGGCGGCGGCCTGACCGCGGCGGCGCGTGCTGCTTCCGCCGAAGCATGGGCCGCTCCGCGGCTGCCGGGCTCCACTGCCCGACGCACCGAGCTGTCCATCTCGTTCGCTGCAGCCGCCGGCCCCGAGCTGCTCGCGCTCACCAACGTGCGCGTGGTCACCATGAATGCCGCTCGCGACGTGATCGAGAATGCCACCATTCTCGTGCGCGGTCGCCGGATCGAAGCCGCGGGCAGGGACGTCGTGGTGCCTCCCACCGCACACGTGTTCGATCTCTCGGGTCATACCGTCATCCCGGGCCTCGTCGATGCGCACGCGCATCCGCACCTCGACCATTCCGCGCTGCACGTGATCGAGCAGCGTCCGCCCTACCTGCATGCTGCGCTCGCCTACGGCGTGACCACGATGATCGAGGTGTACGGCAATGAGGATCGGGACGGGTGGATGGCGGACATGCTGCATTCCGGGCGCATCACGGGCCCGCGCCTCTTCACGACCGGGTCAGCGATCTTCGGGCTGCGGCGGTTCCGCCCGCGCATGTTCCGCCCGATCGCATCGATGCCGGACGCACTGGAGCAGCTGCGCTGGAACCGGGATCACGGTGCGATCGGCGTGAAGGACTACGGGCAGATGACGCGGCAACGTCGTCTTCTGGTCGCATCGGCCGCGCGGGTTCTCGGCCTCAATGTGCTCTCGGAGTCCTGGGGCGATCCGCAGATGAACTTCACCCAGCTCGTGGACGGCGTAACCGGCCTCGAACACTGGATGGGCATCGGCACATTCCACGACGACGTCATCAGGCTGTGGGCGGCGACCAGCGCCGGCATCACCCCGACCCTGCTGATCGGCTATGGCGGACTGGACGGCGAGGGCTGGTTCCACCAGCAGGAGGCACTCTGGAGGGATCCCAAGCTGACACAGTTCATCCTGCCTGAGCACCTGATGCGGCTCCGTCGCACCACGCACGTCTGGCCCGAAGACAACTTCGGGCAGACGATCGCGGAGGGCAGTCACCGGCTGTGGGAAGCGGGCGTGCCCGTTCAGCTCGGGGCGCACGGCCAGATGCTCGGGCTCGACGCCCACTGGGAGCTGGAGGGCATGGTCGACGGCGGGTTCACACCAGCCGAGGCCCTGGAGATCGGCACGATCCGAGGCGCTGAGCACCACGGCCTGGCCGCGCACATCGGCTCGATCGAGCCCGGCAAGCTTGCAGATCTCGTGGTGCTGCGGGAGAACCCGCTCGAAGATATCCGGCGATCACGATCGATCGTATATGTCGTGAAGGACGGCGTCGTTCATGACGGCGCCGATGCGGCGCGCGTATACCCAGATCCGCAGCCGGCGGGGCGAATGTATTTCCGCTCACCGGAGCACTGGCAGTAGATCGTCGTCACGACGTTGCGTACATTGGGCTGCTCGCGATGACTGCCGGACCGGATGTCCGGCAGTCGTCGATCCGACGCGCTCCAACGCTCCGTGCCCATGCCTGACCGACCCCCTCTTGGCAGCATCGTCAACCCCATCCTCCGCCTCGAAGGCGCCGCTGCCGCAACGCTTGCCCTTCTGCTCTATGCGCGTGCAGACTACTCTTGGCTGCTGTTCGCCCTGCTTTTCCTCGTGCCCGACCTGAGCATGCTCGGCTATGTCGCCGGCGCGCGGGTCGGCGCAGTCATATACAATGCCGTTCACACCTATGTCGGCCCCCTGCTGCTGGCCGGCGCGATGCTCGTGACCGGCGCCTCGCTCATGCTGCCACTCATCTGGGTGGCACACATCGGGCTCGATCGCATGCTCGGCTACGGTCTCAAGTATCCGACGGCTTTCCGGGACACGCACCTCGGACGCATCGGGAAACCACGGGGGTAGTGGATGATCATCGTGGCGGGAGCGACCGGCAGTCTCGGCAGCAGGATCGTCGAAGGACTTCAGGCGCGTCGCCAGCACGTCCGTGCGATCGTGCGTCCCGCGTCGGAGCATGCGTTCCTCCAGCATGCAGGCGTGCCGATCATGTACGGCGACCTGACGCAGCCGGCCAGCCTCGCGCGCGCGTTGCGGGGTGCCCGTGTGCTGATCACGACAGCCAGCATGTCGAAGAAGAACGACGACACGGTCGAGAACGTGGACCTGAACGGCAACCTGAATCTCATTGCGGCTGCCAGGGATGCCGGCGTCCAGCACGTCGTCTTCGTCTCGACCATCGGCGCCTCACCCGACCATCCGCTGCCCTTGTTTCGTGCAAAGGGTGTCGCGGAGCAGGCGCTGCGCGAGAGCGGCATCACGTTCACGATCCTGCAGCCCAACGTGTTCATGGATGTGTGGTTCCCCGCGCTCGTCGAACTCCCGATGTCCAGCGGCGAGCCCGTCACGCTCGTGGGCCAGTCGCTGCGGCGTCATTCGTTTGTTGCGGAGCGCGACGTCGCTGCGTTCGCGGTCGCGGCCCTCGCAAGGCCAGCGGCACGCAACAGCACGATCGTGATCGGCGGCCCGGATGCACTGACGTGGCGGGACGTAGTAGCTGCA
>CAYLME010000251.1:0-4091 GCA_964384585.1 uncultured Gemmatimonadaceae bacterium
CGAGCTGGCCATCTCCTGCGACGGACCCGTGCGCAGCGTGATGCTGTTCTCGAACGTCCCGGCGGAGGAACTCGGCGGCCAGCGCGTGTTGGTGAGCCGCTCGTCGATGACGTCGGTACACCTGCTCGAGCTGCTGTTCGAGCACGTGTGGATGGCCGCACCGGAGTTCGTGCCTGGCAACGCCGAGGCGGATGCGGTGTCCGCGCAGGCCGGCGACGACGTCGCCGCGCGCCTCGTCATCGGGGACGCCGCACTGATGCTCCAGAGCGCCGAGCATCCCGTGGCACGGGGGCACGGACGCAGCTACCCGTATGTTTACGACCTCGGGGCCGAGTGGAAACGCTGGACCGGACTGCCCTTCGTCTTCGCCGTGTGGGTGGCGCAGCGATCAACGCCGGTGGAAGCGACACTGAAAGTCCACGCGGCTCTCATCCGCTCGCGCAATTGGGGTCTGCAGCACCTCGACGAACTCTCGGCGCAGGCAAGCCGCAACACCGGGGTGAGCCTGCGGGAGTGTCGTGACTACTTCGACGGACTCGACTGGCGCCTCCGCCTTGCCGATCTTGTAGGCCTCACAGAGTTCCTCCGACGCCTGGAAATCGCAGGTCGCGTGCCGGCTTCGGAAATGCAGTTCCTATCGCAGGCACTTTAGGTCGCGAGTGCGACTGAGTTCGTCGCCCATTCACGGTGAGTTCGAAGGAGCGACCACTGAAGCTCCGCCCACCGCGGGTGACTCACCGTCGCCACTCAGGGCCATTGCGGCCCGCAGAGCCGCAGAGACACCAGCGCTCCTTGGATCTTGGGGACTCGCAATCATCCGTCCCAGCGAATCGATCAGGAGTTCCTGAGGGGCAATCGCCCGTCGCGCAAACAGTGGACGCCTGTACACGCCGGCGATGGCGATTCGCTGAAGTCTAAGGGCACGGACTTCTTCATCGGTTGGTTCGCGATCGAGAACTACCTTGATGCTGATCGCGCCGCGCGCCTCGAGTTGCCGCCATTCGGCGATAGCCGTGACGCACGAAATGCAATCGTCAGCGCGATAGAACAGTACAGCGGTCGCTGGCGCTCCAACAGCAAGCGCCTGCACCCTCCGGCCATCGTCTAAGCGAGTCTGCGGCGACAAGCGGTCAGCGCATCCGCATACCGAGGCTGCGACGAACGTCGCCACAGCGAATCTGCTCACGAGTGCTGTCATCTACATTGCCCACGAGCAAGTGCTGGTATCGATCAGCAGGCGCTTGACGCGCGCCTCAGGCGCTCCCGTCAATGATGTATCGGCGTACACCAAGACGAGCGTGTCTGCAACAAAACGAGCGACTGGAGGCGGATCAAGGGGTGCCGGTACGACCGCGTCAACGCAAGCTCTCCTTGTCCGCGTGTCTACAACAGTCAGATACGTCGGCCCGGCATAGCGTCTCACCGTCCGATCTGCGTCGACTGTCACTAGCCCGAGAATGGTGTCGGACAGCCACGCGAGCGCGATCGGCTGTGATACGTGGTTGACGGCTTCCATCACTCGACTCGGATCGTCACGAAGCAGGGGAAGCAATCTGACGGGTGCGCCTTTGCGCCGGGCGACCGGCAGATGAATGCTGTCCGTGGGCAGGCCCCTTTCGTCAAAGATGAGAATCCAATTTGAGACCTCGAACGCTTGGGCCACGCGGGATCCCTGAGGAGCCAGCACAGACTGCCGAAACGCGTTGGCAAGCGCCGCGTCGCCGTGCGCGTCCTGAGGCAGCGCGCCAGCTGCAACGGTACCCCGTGACGAATCCAGCGGAATGCGCAGAAATGAGGTTCGTGACTGTGCATTGAGTTCAGCGACAAGGATGTCGTCGCCCGCGTAAGCGATGCCACTCGTCACGCTACTGGGGAGGCGTCGACTCCACATCCACTGCCCTCGCGTGAGACTAAACGCCTCAAGTTCGAGCGCGGGATTGTCTTTGACCAGAATCGTTGAGTCCGCTACAAGAGTAGACCACCCTGGCGAGACGAACTCGCCCGGACCAGAGCCGGCGTGGCCGAACGATCGAACTGAACGGCCGTCGGCGGCAAACTCGAACAGGCGCTTCATGCCGACATCGGGAATTAGGAGTGTCCCGCCGTGCCCAACGACCAGGTCCGCCGGCTTCGCAATGAACGCACCGCCCGCCTCCTCGAGCAGCACGCTGTCGATCGCTGTCAGCGTTGCAGCCGCGAGGGACGGTTGCCGACTCTCGCCAATCTCATCGTTTCGACAACCCAGGCTCACCAGGCAACACACAACGGTGAGAACGAAGACCAGAGGAGTCATCGCCTGAGGATTCGCGCTAGGCAGCTGCTCGGGCATTGCGTGGGCACCTCGTGTGATTCAAGTGAGTGTCGGTGGCTCGCTCGCGCCTGCCTACTTTGAGACTACTCAGCGTTCACACAGCAAGAACACGTCTTGATCCAAGCTACAGCGCACTCGTGACCCCACTGAAAGCACTCCGTCTTCAACTCCTGCCCCGGCGGGCAAGCGGCGGCGGCGATCCGCGCCGAGAACGCAAGCAACAGAAGCGCGCTTGCAACTCTGGCCATCTTCGATTTCGGCACCATGCTTAGTCTCCTGAATATGGGTAAGACTCTCCATGAGCGGACATCTGTCGGACCTGGTCATCCTAGACGGCGAGCGAGCCGATGGCGCAAATCGTAGCCCCCCCCCCTTTTTCTTGTCAAGAATGACACCTTGCGAGGGTTCATGTCTGACGAGTACTTCATCAGATGGATGCTCAGGCGCGTTCGTCGCGTCGAGATACTTCTTGCGAGAGAGCCGACGCCATGTGGTACTCGAAATGATCCGTGCTGCGATCGCGACTATCGTCGTGCTCATGCTCGGTGCCTGCACCACTCCCGATGCGTCAGCGCCCTTGCAACCTGATGAAGACCTTGGTGTGCTATCAACCGTTCGAGTCGACTCGGTGTCACTGGGGACGCTTCACTCGTCAGTTCGCCTGCGAGCAATTGAGCTACTGGAAGACGGGAGCCTCGCCGTTTTGCTGCGCCCCCCAGCGAGTGTGGCCTTCGTGGCAGCAAATCACAGCACGGTCTCCGGCTTCAGGCCTATCGGTGCTCAGTCGGATACCGCCGCGTTCGCCGTGTCGCTGGCTGGTCTGGTGGGAGCCTCAGTCGCGGTAAACTTCTTTCCGGGAGTAGAGGCGCAGGTGCACGAGCCCAATCGCGTCGTCCCGACTTGGGTTGGGCTGATCGATTCTGGCGCCACCGCAATTGCACGCTGGCGAGATGGTCTTGTAGCAGCGCAGGCTACTTCGAATGGAATCCGAGTCCGATTCTCGGCCGGCGCCACCGGCGTGGTTGTTGATGCTATCCAAAGACAAGCGTACGAGCGCGTCCCGCGCGCTCGTACGCTTTTTGGCTTGATGCTTCTGACCTCCGACGACTCCTCGGTTTACCTGATCAGTTCTATTGCTGACTCCTTATACCGACTGTCTCCTATCTCCGAAGCGACCCCAGCAATCGGCGTTCCCGTCACGAGGCGCTGGGGAACACCTCCGTCGCCAGAGTATGCTATCCGTGAGGCGGACTCTCTCGGCCACTGGGGCAGATATTCGCGCCTAGAGGATCTGGCGATTGTGGACAGCACTCGCGTGGCGGTGATCTTTCAGGATATCGAAACCGTCGGTGAAGCGCGCAATGGCCGGGCGTATCTGACCATATTGGATCGCCAAACGGGTGTCGCCTGCGTCGACATCCCGATTCCCGGGAAGACTGCTCCGCTGCGCAGTTTCTCGGTGCGAGGCGACACACTCGTCGTCGCAGCGCATCTTCACACCACCCGCCAACTCGTGCTAGAGCGGTTTTCTATCCATCCCAGCGCCTGTCAATGGACGCCGTAGCTTCGGATGCCTGCGAGCGGCTATATTCATGGGAGGTTGACAACCGTCCATCCCGATTATGCCTGAAGCGACCGATCTCCTCGAGTACTACGAACGGACGCCGCTCCTCGAGCTCGGCGCCGCCGCGAACGCCGTGCGCCACCGGCTGCATCCCGAGCCGATCGTCACGTACATCGTGGACCGCAACATCAACTACACGAACGTCTGCGTGGCCGA
>CAYLME010000252.1:0-1328 GCA_964384585.1 uncultured Gemmatimonadaceae bacterium
GCGCGTGGACCTGAAGGAGCTGCAGAGCGGCGCGCTCAGCCAGAACGCGCAGCTCCAGGACGGCGACACGATCTTCGTCCCGCGCGCCGAGGAGATCTACGTGTTCGGCCAGGTGAAGGCGCCGGGCGCCTACCCCATCTCGCGTGAGACGACGGTGCTGCAGGCGCTGTCGCTGGCGGGCGGCGTGACGGACCGCGGCGCGACGAACCGCATCCGCATCGTCCGGCTCGAGAAGGGCAAACAGATCGAGCAGCGCGTGAAGCTCGACTTCATCGTCCGCCCCGGCGACACGATCATCGTGCCCGAGCGGTTCTTCTGAAAACACAAAGACCACGAAGACCACCAAGCGTGCTTACCTCAGTTGTCCCGCCGATTGGTTTGCGAGTGAACTCCGCCGAACGGAGGCCTTGCCTCCGGACGGTGACCGAAGCCTTCGCGGACTTTGTGGTCTTTGTGTTGAGCTCTTAGGCTGCCATGTCTGACCAGTTGCCCATTTCCGATCCGCCGCCGGCGTCCGAGAAGAAGCCGCGCGAGCGGATCGCGCTCGATACGACGGCGCTGCCGCAGGCGCCGGAATTCAGTGGCGGCCCCGACGCGCGGCGCCCGGTGGGCTACGGCGCCTACGCCGGCAGCTACGGTCCGCCGCCGGCGCAGGGCGGGATGCTGGACGAGGTGCACCTGCTCGACTACGTGAAGGTGCTCTACAAGCGGCGGTGGGTCGCCATCGCCGCGTTCCTCGTCGTGTTCGGCGGCGTCACGGTGTACACGTTCACCGCCACACCGCTCTACCAGGCGACGGCGCAGGTGCTGATCGAGAACGAGGACGCGAATGTCGTCTCGTTCCAGCAGGTAGTGGAAGAGAATCGGCAGACGGCGGACTACTACCAGACGCAGTACCGCATCCTGCAGAGCCGTGCGCTGGCGCGGCGCACGCTGACGGCGGCGGGGTTGTGGGAACACGAGCTGCTGGACCCCTCGAAGCAGGAGGTTGGACTTCTGGCGGGGACGATGAACTGGTTCCGCGACTTGTGGCCCTCGGCCTCCGCGGACCAGGGAGAGGCCCCGGCGGCGGATGAGACCGAAGCGCAGTCGCGAGTAATCGACGAGTATCTGGAACGGCTGCAGGTCACGCCCATCAGAAACAGTCGGCTCGTTGAGGTCGCGTTCATCTCGCCGAATGCCTCGCTTTCGGCGCAGGTGGCCAACGCGCACGCCGCCGCGTACATCGACCAGAACCTCGAGTTCAAGTTCCTGGCGTCGAAGGAAGCGGCGGACTGGCTGTCGGAGCGGATGGGCGAGCAGCGGCAGCAGGTGGAGCAGGCCGAGCA
>CAYLME010000252.1:1338-4084 GCA_964384585.1 uncultured Gemmatimonadaceae bacterium
GCTCGAGGACCGGCAGAACATCGTCATCCAGCGGCTGGCGGACCTGAACGCGGCCGTGACGCGCGCGCGGACGGACCGCATCGAGAAGGAGGCGGTCTACAACCAGGTGCGCGACATGCAGGGCAACGCCGCCGCGCTCGACACGGTGCCGGCGATCCTGGGCAACGTCTTCATCCAGCAGCAGAAGACGGACCTGGCGAACCTGCAGCGGCAGCAGGCGCAGATGAGCGAGAAGCTCGGCGAGCGCCATCCCGACATGATCAAGATCGCGACGGCGATCGAGACCACCCAGCGCCGCATCGACGGCGAGGTGCAGAAGGTGGTGCTGGCGCTTCGGAACGACTACCAGGCGGCGCTGGCGAACGAGCGGTCGTTGCAGGGCGCGCTCGACCAGCAGCGGGCCGAGGCGCAGGAGCTGAACCGGGCGTCGATTCAGTACGGCGCGCTGCAGCGCGACGCCGACGCGAACCGGCAGCTCTTCCAAGGCCTGCTCCAGCGGACGCGCGAGACGGACATCTCGGCGGACCTCCAGACCAACAACATCCGCGTGGTGGACGCGGCGGAGCCCCCGCGCACGGCGGCCTCGCCCAACAAGCGCAACAACCTGCTGCTGGGGCTGCTCGGCGGGCTGATGCTCGGCGTGGGCCTCGCGTTCTTCTTCGAGTACGTGGACGGGCGCCTCAAGAGCCCGGATGAGATCAAGGCGCACCTGGGGCTCCCGTGCCTCGGCATGGTGCCGTCCATCACGCTACAGCCCGGGCAGAAGGACCCGCTCGTCTCGCAGGACACGCCGCACGTCTTCTCCGAGGCGATCAAGGCCATCCGGACGAACCTGCTGTTCTCGACGGCGGAAGAGACGACGAAGACTGTCGTCATCACAAGCACCGGCCCCGGCGAGGGGAAGACCGTCGTTGGGGCGAACCTCGCCATCGCGCTGGCGCAGGCGGGTCAGCGCGTGCTGCTGATGGACTGCGACATGCGGCGTCCGCGCGTCCACATGCTCTTCTCGTGCAACCAGGAGCCGGGGCTGTCGAACGTGATGGTGGGGAACGCCAAGGCGAGCGAGGCCGTCAGGAAGACGACGACGCAGAATTTGTGGGTGCTGCCGGCGGGCAAGCACCCGCCGAATCCGGCGGAGCTTCTGGGGTCGAAGCGGTTCCGAGATTTCACGAAGAACCTCGGAGAGCACTTCGACTGGATCGTGCTCGACTCGCCGCCTGTGATGGCGGTCACCGATGCTGTCGTCGTGGCGCACCACGCGCACGGCGTTGTCTACGTCGTTGGCGCGGAGATGACGCACCGCGGGACGGCGAAGCACGCGCTGGACCAGCTCGAGACGGGCAAGGCGCGGTTCTTCGGCGCCGTGCTGAACCGTGTGGATCTGGACCGGAATCCCTACTACTACTCGGCGTACTACCGCCGCGACTACGCGCAGCAGTACGCGAAGCGATGACTCGGGCCGAAGAGCCGAGCAGGCCACGAGATGTTCCGGGGAGGCCAGGCGACCGTCTCGGACAAGAAGCCGGCCCCGATACGCCCCACCTGGCTACGAGCTTCTCCCTGGCGTTCCTTGGCAGCGCCAGCCTCAATGTTACCCAGCTGGTCATCGCAGCAGTCATCGCCAAACTAGGATCACCGGCCGCGCTCGGTGCCTACGCACTTGGGCACGCGATCTGTGCTCCGGTGTTCATGCTGAGCGACCTCCAGCTTCGAACTGTTGCCGCGACAGACACTCGCGGGCTGTACTCAGACGCAAGCTACCTTGCCGTGCGAACCGTCACGGTCGCAGCAGCCATTCTCCTCGTGTTCTCGGTCGCCAGGGTAATCGTGGATGAGCCGCAGCGAGCGGTGCTCGTACTGGTTGCCCTTGCCAAAGGCACTGAAGGGCTTGCCGAGATCGTGTACGGCTGCATGCAGAGGCGTGAACGGCTGGACCTCGTCTCAAGGTCGATGGTGCTGCGAGCGGCGACCGGCGCCGCGGGGTTCGGCGGAGCGTATTGGGCAACCGGCAGCCTTGAGGCTGGTCTCTCGACGCTCGCCGTGGTATGGCTGCTGTCGTTTGTAACTCACGACCTGCGCTGGGTCAGAAAGGCCGGTCCCTATTGCTTTGGGCTGGCGGGCGGCACGCTCGCACCGGCGAATGAAGCCAACTCGCCGAGTCGGATTGTCACCCTGCCCACTCTCGTGAGACAGGCACTACCCTTGGGATTGGGTCTCACTGCGGCGTCACTCGCGACGAACGTTCCGAGAGTCGTCCTGGAACGGAGCAGCGGGCTCTCTGCGCTCGGGTTGTTCTCGGGCGTGTACTACGTCGCCACAGGAATGCTCACCGTGATGGGTGCGCTCGCTCAGGCTGTGCGTCCGAGACTTGCGCGTGCCTGGCAGTCACCCCATACACGCACGGCGATCATCGGCCAGGTCACCCGAGTCGCTCTCGCTGCCGCCGCGACGCTGCTCGTGACGGGCTGGTTCTTTGGCGCACCCCTGCTGAGCGTCATCTTCTCCGATGACTACTCTTCAGAGAAGGCTTTGCTGATGATCATGCTGGGAGCCACCAGCGTCTTCTTTGCAAGCAACGCGCTTCATATCGCCATACAGGCGGCTCGCAGGTTTCACACGGAACTCGCGATCTCGCTGAGCGGGCTCGTTGTATCGGCGGTGTCATCATTGGTGATGGTGCCGCGTTTCGACGCGACAGGCGCGGCAGTAGCTTTTTTCGCCTACGCCCTGACAGAACTCGCCGCCG
>CAYLME010000253.1:0-4048 GCA_964384585.1 uncultured Gemmatimonadaceae bacterium
CGATGCTCAACGCCCTCAAGGCGACCCGATGGGGCGCACGCATCATGACGATCGGCACAGGTGCGGGGCGTCAGATCAATCTCGACATCGCCGATCTGCTTTTCCGCACGCTGTCATGCGTGGGTACGGGGCAGCGTCCGCCGGCCGATCGCCGCGCGATCTGGGAGCGTCTGCTGCGCATTGCACACACAGAGAATATCCAGGTCGACTACGCCGACTATACGCTGGATCAGGCTGCCGAAGCCTGGGCGTCGCAGATTGCCGGGCCGCACGCGAAGATCACCGCGCGGATCAGGGGCTGACCGGCAAGGGGCAGGGGAGGCTGAGCATGGGACGATGGTGGGTGGTCGCGCTGTCCGAGGCGGTGCACGGTGACAAGGCGCTCGCGGTGACCTGCGAAGGCGAGCAACTCGCCGTGTTTCGCGACGGGAAGGGCGCCGTGTTCGCGCTGGAGGACCGGTGTCCGCACCGGCGTGTGCCACTGTCGCCCGGACCCGTGAAAGCCGGTGGTCTTCAGTGCCCCTACCACGGCTGGACTTTCGACGGCGCGACGGGCCTGTGCAATGACATTCCCAACCTGCGTCGCGATGAGCGGGTGCCGGCGCGTTATGCGGTGCGCGCCTTTCCGGCGGCCGAGGCGAACGGCTTCATCCACGTCTGGCGGGGGGCGGGAACGCCCGCCGCCGTATTGCCGGGCGCGTCGTATCGCGCGGCAGGTCGCGAACAGACCGGTTCAGCGGTGGCTAATATTGCGTTCGAGCAATATCTCGACGTGATGCTCGACGGCCCGGAATGCCTGGTTTCCTTCCCCGGCGTGCACATCACCGATTTCTTCCTCGGCGATCCGCGCCGCGACGGCGAGCATCTTGTCCTCGATCGAGGTGCGGTGTGGAAGTGCAAGGGAAATGGGCCAGCCTTCGTGCGAGACCATTCGCTCTGGGTACGTACTCGCGTACCGCTAAGGGGCGGTGACATTCGCGTGGAACTCCTCAGCGCCGACGAAGAGCCGCTCGTCACGATCTTCATCGCTGCCAGCGAGAACAGGCGCGGTACCACCAGTCTGGTCTGGCGCGGTTTTCGTCATGCCACGGCAGCGCCGCTGTCGTGGCGGTGGCGGATGGCGCGGGCGATCGGACGTGCTCCGTTCGCAATCTTCCCCCATATCGACGGCGCAGCCGTGGCGGCACTCGAAGTCGCACCGTCACGAGATCGCAGATTGGCGAAGACCGATGCGAGGACGCCGGCCGAGCGCGTGGTGCCGGTGCAGGAGAGGTGCGCAGTATGAGCGAAGTCCCGATGATGGATGCGGCAGGGCGCGAAGCGGAGGCGACCTCCAAGCGCGAC
This sequence comes from uncultured Gemmatimonadaceae bacterium, assembly GCA_964384585.1. Taxonomy (GTDB): domain Bacteria; phylum Gemmatimonadota; class Gemmatimonadetes; order Longimicrobiales; family RSA9; genus DASTYK01. The sequence continues at coordinate 1,345 of CAYLME010000253.1, forward strand.
TGGGTACCGATCAATCTCGATCTGCGCGACACTTGGTTTCCGGTCGCCTACAGTGCCGACATCGGCGAGCGGGCGGTGCGCCGTATCGTCCATGCGCAGGACGTATATCTATGGCGCGACGGCGGGAGGTTATATGCGGCCGAGTTCCGCCCCGACCGCCTCGAGGCGATGCGCGCCGGCGCAAGTGCCTTTACGAACGGCTCCGGTTTCTATCCGGCTGTCGAGCGCTACGGGTATATCTGGACGTGGTACGGAAACCCCGATAACGCGCACGAGGAACTGATCCCGAACATCCCCTTCCTGCCCCCCGATGGTCAGGGGATCCCTCGCTACACGCAGCGCGCCGTGCGCTTCGATGCGGCCTCGCCGCTGTCCGTCGAGAACCTCATCGATCTGACACATGCCGACTTTCTGCATGCCAATGCGATCGGTGACAGCCAGTCCGAGAACGACGTCGTCGAGGTCCATTCGACCTCCGAGACGGTGACTCGCATCCGCAACGTCACCCGCAAGTCGGTGGCGCCGGTGATGCGCTGGATCGGAGGCGTACGCGCCCAATACCAGGATCTGCGCGCCGTGCTGCATGTCCATCTGCGCAACAACGTGTGCATCTCTTACCCGAACTTCACCCCGGGCTATCCGATTCCGAACGTGCAGCCCTTTGTGCCAGTCGGCAAGCACCGTTCTCGCGTTGACCAGACGAACTACACCGTCCATGCGCCGGCACCGTTTCGCTGGCTGATGCCGCGCATCTCCTACGTGATCCAGCCACAGGACAACTCGGTGCTGCGCCCTCAGAACGCACGCTATTTCGAGTCCACCGAACGCCGCGACCTGAGCTCGCGTTTCGACGGCCCCGGCAACCGCTACCGATTGCTGATGGTGCGTCTTGCCGAGAGGCAGCAGCGCGGGGACTTCGGCTACGGCGCCGATGCCGACCCGAGTGCCGACATTTCGGCAGTGCTCGGCATGCGGGGCTGATTTCTGCAATCCGGATACCGTCCCGGTACAAGGCAACTCGGCACCACCGTGATCCTGGCGGGCTTGGCGATGCTCGGCCCGTTTTCGATCAACACCTACCTGCCATCCTTCGGGGAAATGGCGGTGGTGCTCGGCACGGATCGAGTCGCGTTGCAGCAGACAGTGGCGATCTACTTCGCCGCCTTTGCCTTCATGGCCCTGTGGCATGGCACGATCTCGGATTCCTGTCGGCGCGCGTCTAAAACTACCCAGCGGTGCGCGTTGAATTTTACCCAGGCACTTTAGCTGCTCGTCATGGAGCAGCCGATGTTCAGTGTAGTCGAGTTGCTGACCGCGAGTGTGCGCAGAGAAGCCCGCGAAGGGCGTAGCCCGAAGCGGGCTTCTCTGCGCGGGCGCCGGGTCAGAACGGCTCGTCCTCGGTGAGGGTGTCGCGCTTGGATTGCTCACGGTCCTTGATCCGCGACCGCGCGCTGGCCGAGCTCTGACGGAAGCGATAGGACTCGTTGCCCGTCTCGACGATGTGGCAGTGATGGGTCAGCCGGTCGAGCAGTGCCGTGGTCATCTTCGCGTCGCCGAACACGCTGGCCCATTCGCCGAAGCTCAGGTTGGTCGTGATCATCACGCTGGTGTGCTCGTAAAGCTTCGAGAGCAGATGGAACAGCAGCGCTCCGCCGCTCTGGCTGAACGGCAGGTAGCCCAGTTCATCGAGAATCACCAGGTCCATGCGCAGCAGCGAGAAGGCGAGCTTGCCGGCTTTGCCGGCCGCCTTCTCCTGCTCGAGCAGATTGACCAGATCAACGGTTGAGTAAAAGCGCACCCGCTTGCTGTGCCGGGTGATCCCGGACACGCCCAGCGCCGTGGCCAGGTGCGACTTGCCCGTGCCGGTGCCGCCGATGAACACGACGTTGTGGGCCTGCGCGGTGAAGTCGAGCGTGGCGAGTTCCTGAATCAGCGCCCGCTCCACCTTCGACTGCTCGAAGTCGAACCCGGCCAGATCCCGATGCACCGGGAAGCGGGCCGCCTGCAGTTGATAGCGGATCGAGCGCAGGTGACGGTCGGTATGCTCGGCCTCGAGCAGGTGCTCGAGCAGCCAGCCCGAACTCTGACACCCGAGATCACTCGTGGACACCAACTCCGCCCAGGCGTCGGCCATCCCATACAGGCGCAGGGCCTTCAGTTCGGCAAGCACATCACGCATGGCTCACCTCCGCACGCAGCCGGTCGTAACGCTGCGGGTCCGCCACCGGTGTTTCGCTGAGGGTCAGTACCGTGTCGACGGTCGGCGTGGCAGGGGCTGACTTCAGGCGGTTGAGCACGTTCTCGATGTGCTCGGGGCTGGGGCGGCCCGCTTCGAGCGCCAACTCCACCGCCACGATGACCGCCCCCAGGCCATGCTGAGGCACGGCGGCGAGCACCTTCGCCATGACCCGATCTCCGCCTTCGCGCTTGAGCAGCAGTGCGCGCAGCGTTTGCAGTGGCGCGGGCATGTCGGCGAAGGGCGCGCCGTTCCTGAGCGCACCGGGCTTGCGCTCGATCAGCGGCAGATAGTGCTGCCAGTCGTAGCGCGCTTCGTTGCGCGCAAAGCTGCGCACGTGACGGGCCACGACGGTGTCGTGCGCGACGAGCTCGATCTGCTCGGGATACACCCGGATGCCGACCATCTGACCAACCAGTTCGCAGGGGGCCGAGTAACGGCAGCGCTCGAACGTGACCAGGCAGGTGC
>CAYLME010000254.1:0-4040 GCA_964384585.1 uncultured Gemmatimonadaceae bacterium
CAGGCGGCGAGGGCCGCCTCCGGCGACGCCGAGCACCGCGGCGGCGACACGCCGGTCCAGGCCCGTGCGCTGGGCGGCGGCCGCCAGGACCAGTCCGCTCAGGAAGAGCCACATGACCGGGCTCGCCCACGGCGCGACGAACGCCTCCCATCGCCGCGGGTCGCCGTGGGAGAACTCGCCGGCCGGGTCGCCGAGCAGCGCGATCTGCAGCGCGATGACGAGCAGGCTGACGGCGAACGGAGGGAGCGCGCTCGAGATCCAGAGGAACGAGGCGAGGACGAGGACGAAGAGCGCGTGATGCCCGGGGGCGCCGAGCCCCTCGTGAATCGGCACGTAGGCCGCGAAGGCGGCCACCGCCGTGCCGATGGCGATCATCGAGAGCGACCAGCGGGCGGAGATATGCGCGACGATGCCGGCCAGCAGGACGCGGGGCATGCGGCTACTCTACCGCCCCGGCACCCGCCTTCGCGCGCGACACGATCACGAGGCGCGCTTCGGCGAGGGCACCCCGTGCACCCCGGCGCCAAGGCACCCCGGCACCCGTCAAGTGAGCTCTGTAAGAACGATGTCGATCCGGCGTTCCTGGCGTTCGGCCGGCTGCCACTGCACGAGGATCGGGCTCTGGTAGGTGCCGCGGACGAGGCGGGCCTGGGCGCGCTCGCCGTCGCCGGTGGCGAGGAAGCTGATGCGGCGCGAGCGGAGGAACCGGCGGGCGGGCACCGACATCACCTTCGCGACGAGGCGCTCGATCGACGACTGATCGAGGTGCAGGGCCTCCATCAGCGAGTTCAGCACGTGGACAGCGTCGAACGTGGCGTAGCTCAGCGTCTTGCCGGGCACCGCGAGCGGGTCGCTGAGCGCGTTCATCGCCTTCACGCGCGCGAAGTGCAGGGGGTTCCGCAGCACGTCCACGAGGTCGTGCCGCATCAGCAACGTCTCGTACTCGTTGACCGTGATGCCGACGTGCCGCTCCGACGGATCGATCACCATGTCGAGCCGCCCGTACTGGACGCCGTGCTTCGCCGCGAGGGCGTTCGCCTGATCGAGCAGGCCGAGCCGCGGGTCCGCGAGGTTGATCGAGTCCACCGGGTGCTTCGACACCGGCACCGCGACCGACAGCCGGGTGACGACGCGCTCGTCGTTGTAGGCGAGGACGGTGGTGCTGCGCTGGCGGCGCGCGGCGTGGCTCATCCCGTCGAGTTCGATGAAGTAGACGGGCGCGTCGTGTGCGTTGCGGTACGTGACGCAGTTGCGCAGCCCCGCGCCGATGAACGTCAGGTGCGAGTCGCCGTTGCGGGGCTCCACGACCTTCTGCGCGTCGCTCAGCTCGCTGCGCAGCTCCATCTGGTCGTGCCGGTACGGCCCGTCCTGCGGGAACAGCGTGTGGAAGGTCCGGAAGAACTTCGACAGCCGGTCCTGGCTGTGCCGCATCCGCGCCGACAGGCTCTGATCGAGGTAGCCGGCCGTGGTGTGCAGCGAGCAGTACAGCGCGCGCGCGTGCCGCCGGAGCACGTCGCCGGCGTCTTCCTGGATGCGCGTATTGACGTCGATGGCCTCGAAGCGCCGCTGGGGCGCGAGGGAGAGCCGGAGTTCGATGGGACCCGCGCGCATCAGCCGCGCTCCGGGTGGCCGGCGGCGAGGGAAGCGGGCTCCCCGTGCCGGACGTGGTGTGGCCGCCAGATCATCCAACCATCAGAATAGCGCATCCGGGCGCCACTCCCAACCCGCGCGCGGGCCGGGTAGTGGGTCAGTTTGAAATCAGGCTACCCATGGGCCGTACTGCCAGGGTGAACGCCGGCTAAAACATGCGGGGCAGTCACAGCTGGGTCCGCGCTGCTCAGAGATGTGGGCGAGACCGTGGAGAACACCGTCCGCTTGATCGAACTTCTTGACGATGTCCTTTAGCAACGAGGCGTCCCGCTTCTCGTAAAGGAGAAACAGACCATGGGCGACATAGTCGGCCAGTTGAAGTAAACGGCTTTCTCTCGCTGGGGCGAAGTACGGGATGTCGCACAGGCTATGCAGCAATCCCCACTGTGTTCCAAGGTCACGGAAGCCCCGAACCCAGACCTTCGCCCGCTGCTCGTAGTGGCTTTCGGCGAAAACGATGAGACCGCGCTGCTCATCGCCATCCTTTAGCCGACGCTTTAGCAGCAGGTCGAACCGCTTGCAGATCTGCTCGGTGGCTGCCTTGACGGCGTCCTCTCCATGAAGGACAGCGGTCTTCTCCACCACCACGCCGAACAGCCTCACCGATGCGTAAGACTTGACCAATACATCGGCGAGATCCTTTAGGACGCTGTCACGAACTTCCCAGGGATGGTTACGCCAGAACCCCTTTCCCGAGCGGATATGCTGCGCGTGAAAATCAATCGGCGGGGCGCCTGGAAAGTGCTTCGTTTGGACGCCTTCGGTCGACGTCGTTAGAAAGTGAGTGTTTTTCTCGAAGGCAGAGACACCGGCAAGGATGAAGTGCTTGTCCGACGGGTCGTCGGGATTGCCGGACTCATCGAGATAGAGCAGATGCATGAGGAGGCAAAAAAAAGGCGGCTGACCGGCACTAGGCCAGCGGACTTCAAAAAAGGAAGCCCTGTCAGTCGCAACTGAATACTAACCCTCTATTGACTCAGAGTCAATGCCTCTAAGTTACTGACTGCAATAGGCTTGTCGTGTCCGGCGCGCTCCATGTTAGGGGATGAGCGCCACGATTTCCTCGATGCTCCACACGTGCGACGAGATGCCAGCTTCCATTGCTGGGGTCACGCGCAGCGTCTGATGCACCCGCCCGAAGTTGTAATACATGAAGTATAGGGCTACGGCTGCCGCGTGGTTCTCGACCTTCTTGCTGAACGCGTTCGTCAGACGCGTGAAGCGGCGCATCGACATCCGCATCGTGAGGTTCTGCCGCTCGACGTAGGACGTGCTTACGTGCTTCGGGTCCGGTGAGCCGGTGACAGTCTTGGACTCGCAGCCAAGGCACACGGGCGGGCTGTAGCGACGCTCTGCCTGCGGGTCCACGCCGTACAGCTTTGTGAGCGTCGCGTAGTCGATGTCCGCTCCGAACGCATCCTCAACCGCCGACAGATAGGGCTTGTGGCCGTCCGTGGTGAGCTGCACGCGCCCGCGCATCCGGCTCGCTACGTCCTGCATAAACTCGTACGCCGCGCCGGCGTCCCGCGTCGAAACCAGCCAGCTCGGGATCAGCTTCGTGTCGGCGTCGATGGCCGTCCACGTCCAGACGGAGCCGAGGCCCGCGTCGCGCTTCTCGGCTGACAGGTTGCGATCCTTGCCGCCGACGTACGACCAGATTTCATCGCACTGAAGCCGCTTGCAGGGCAGGTTCCGCAGGTGCTCATCCTGGTAGCGCGTGCAGACGTCGCCCAGCTCCACGAGCAACTTGACGATGGTGTTCTTCGCGACGCCGGTCATGCGGACGGTCGCCCGGATGCTGCACCCCTCGACCAGGGCGGCCACTACCGCCACGCGCTTTGCCGTTGTGAGCCGGTTCATATTGACCACAATGCTTGAACGCTTACCTGTTGTCAAGTTCGCCTTGTGTTTCTCCTTGATGAGGTCGGTTTTCGCGTTAGAGTTCCTTTGACCAGCCGAACCAGCGATGGTACGATCAAAACACGAAATAGGCAAGCTCGGCCCAGACGAAGCTGCAAAGGTCGTCGCTGGCGCGCGAAAGGCGAAGAAATACTTGCCGCTTAGCCTGTCGGACATTGAGCGCGTGCTCGACAAGGACGGGCGGCTACACGAAACGTTCGGGCTCGAAGTCAACGACGACATACTAGGCGCCGTCCAAGTGCGACTTAGTCTGAATATCAACTGCTTTGGGCCCGGCCCCGAAAGCTGGAAGGCGGCCGTCAAGCACGACGGGAAGCGAATCGATGGCGTCGACCACGAAACGGCCTTCGGCGACAAGCGAGAGTTCAAGGGATGGCATCGGCATTCGTGGAGCCTTCGCCATCATGATCGAAAGTGAAGCGTACCGGGTTTGTCGGAGGCTCCATTTCTTGGGAGGATGGAGTCGATGG
>CAYLME010000255.1:0-3949 GCA_964384585.1 uncultured Gemmatimonadaceae bacterium
GATGACTTTGTCGAGCACTGCTCCACGCGCTGGGAGACCGGCAAGTCGATGCTGGTGTGCATTGACAAGATAACTTGCGCGCGGATGTTCCAGCGCATTGAACCGCGCTGGAAGGCGAAGACTGCGCAGGTTCAGGCGCGCATCGCGAGTAAGGAAGTGGAGTTAGCCGAATCCGCTGATTCCTACACACGCGAGCGGCTCAGCAAGGAGCTGAAGGCACTGCGGGGGCAGGCGCAATGGATGGAGAGCACGATCATCGAGATCGTGATCAGCGAGGCACAGAACGAACCGCGCGACTTTGCGAAGTGGGGCTTCGACATCATCCCGCACCGCATGGTGATGAAGACCGGTTTCCAGACCCCGGACGGCAAGCGCGTGCCGGTGGAAAACGCGTTCAAGGATCCGAAGCACCCGTTTCGCATTGCCATCGTCTGCGCGATGTGGCTGACCGGTTTTGACGTGGAGTGCCTTGCGACGCTGTACATCGACAAGCCGATGAAGGCGCACACCCTGATGCAGGCCATCGCCCGTGCCAATCGCGTATATCCGGGCAAGGACTGCGGCGTGATCGTCGACTACAACGGCATGCTCAAGAGCTTGCGGGAAGCGCTTGCTCAATATGCCGTCGGCGACGATGCCGAAGGGAGCGGGGCCGGCGACATCGTGGCGCCGATCGAGGAGCTGGTCGTGGCGCTGCTCCAAGCGATCGAGGCGGTGGAGCAGCAACTTCTCGACCTCGGATTCGACGCGACCCGTCTGCACGGCGCGACGGGTTTCGACCGCATCGAGGCCCTGCGGGACGCGGTAGACGCTATTTACACGTCGGATGAGGTCAAGCGCCGTTTCGAGATCGTGGCGCGAGAGGTATTCATGCGCTTCAAAGCGCTTCTCATGGAACCGACCGCGCTCGCTTATGCCGAACGGCACGATAACATCGAGGCTATCTACAAGAAGCTACAGGACCGGCGCGACACTGCTGACGTGACAGAGGTGCTCAAGGAGCTGCATTGCATCGTCAATGAGGCCATTCGAGCGGCTGCTCCCGGGGAGGATCACGCGCAAGGACTCACAGTCGACATGAGTCAGATCGACTTCGAGAAGCTACGCGCCGAATTCGCGAGCAAGGTAACGCGCAAGCACACCGCACTTCAGGACATCCGCGAGGTCGTGGAGCAGAAGCTGGCACAGATGCTTGCCCGCAATCCAATGCGGATGGACTACTACAAGAAATACCAGCAGATAATTGCCGACTACAACCGCGAAAAGGATCGCGCCACCGTTGAGGCTACGTTCGCGAAGGTCATGGAATTGGCGGCAAGTCTTGATACCGAACAGCGCCGCGCCGCTAAGGAAGGGTTGACTGACGACGAACTCGCGCTCTTCGATCTGCTGTTCAAGGAGAACATCAGCAAGGCGGATCGCGAACGGTTGAAACAGGCGAGCAAGGTCCTTTTGGAGTCGCTGAGGGAGAAGACGGCCGCAATGCCGCAGTGGACAAAGAATTCCACGACCCAGGCCGAAATTAGAGTGTTCATCCTCGACTCGCTTTGGCGTGCCCTGCCTCGCCCGCCCTATTCGGACGATGACGCTGAATCGTTGGCCAACCGAGTCTATGACTTCACGTGGCAGCGCGGGGTTTCTGGTGGGCAGGCTGACGCCCATGCGATCCAGACTTAGCTTTTCCTATTCTGCATACCACAGCGCAGGCGATATCCTGGATTTCAGGATCCCCCCTCATCTCGGCTGGTTCAGTTCACTTTACGTTCTAGCCGCCTTAGAGCTCGTCGCGTCGGGCTCGTCGCCGACAATTTCAGTCAGCTCTCCGAGGTGGAATATTGGGCCTCGACGTAACAAGGCAACGAGTTTGAGCACGGTATCCCCAATTTTGGGTGGATCAGCGCTCCTCGTTCGCTTCAAGACCATGTGTCCGTGCTCGAAATCAAGAACTGTTAGCTTCTGTTTGAGGCGATAGCCTGAATATTGACTGAGGTCGAGCAGGTAGACTTCAGACCTATGCCCAGCCTCGTGAGGATCGGACAAACTTGAATTTATGAGATGAAGCATGCGCAAATCAGCAAGCGCCTGCAGCAAGCGGTATTCGCTTGCCCGCGTCTCTTTGTCACGAAAATCGATTCGAAGATAGGTTATCTGCTGCTCGGCGAGCAGAAACTCTCGTACGCAGTTAAGTGCCGCGACCAACGTCTTCGAACGCCCTTCTGCAGCGGCGGCATCATCCTCTAATTCCTGTAGCTTGGTTTGAGCCGCGGTTCCGGCCGCGTTGTTGACGTCCTGAACCCCAACTGTTCGCGCATTTACCCGCTGCCTTGCCGTCTGCATAGAACCGGCGCAAAGCGTCAGAAAGTCTCTGGGAACGCCCCCCGATGCCAACACGAGGCGATCGAGCGCCGCCGCGCTGAGGATACCGCTGTACGGAGCCGCATTTGACTCCTCTAGATATGTGCGAAGCACGTTCTGAAGAAAGAGCTTCGCCTTCTCAGGGTGCTCGAGTGTCACGTCCAAATTGATAATCGCAGCGTCGTGACCCGTCTGAAGGCCGGTGGGCGGATTTGGAACAAACCAGCGCGTCTGATGTTGGATGCCGGCCACCTTCAGCCATGCTGCATTGTCGCGAGTGACTCCATGGAGCCAGTCCAACAGCTGCGGTACGTTTGACGCTTGAAGATAATGAATGTCGTCAAGAAATATGAACACCGAGCGGCTCACGTCCAAGCAGAAACGTGCGATAGCCTGTTGAAGCTTTGGCACTAAGACCGCAGGCGTCTTTTTGGCGTAAAGGGGATCATATTGCTGCTGCTCGATGAGCGCCTGGGTGGTCTTCAATAGCTTCGAACTATTCGCTCGAGGATCATGTAGTGATCCAAGCGCGAGGTCGCATAGTCGTGATGCAATCGTCAAGAACACTTCCCTCAAGCGCAAGCCTCGAAGCGAGTGCATATTCATCCAAAGGACGTAATGCCCATCGTTTTCGAGGATACGCTTGGCCTCCAGCAGTAGAGACGTCTTGCCTACGCCGCGTCGACCAAAAATCAGATGGTGCCGCTGGGAAACTGCTAGCTTTATGCGTTCCTCGGCATCTTGGATATAGCGGAGACTTGGTTGGTGTTCAGATGTGCGCGAGCGAGCATTCATGAGTTCGATGAGGTCAGAAACGCGCTCATCGTGGACTGTCTTGACCGGCCCCATTGTCCGACGCCGCTCCGCCGCTTTACTGGTTTGCTTGACCGTTACGAAGCCGCTTTCTATCTGCTCGCCGACTTCTTCCGCAAGTGACAAAGCGCGTTCAAAATCGCTATCGACTTCGACCACGGCGATGATTTCCCCGGGGAAGCTTCTCACTGTCACAGAAATCGGGTGCAAGCCCGCGTTGACAAAGTATCGTTCGACCAGCGTTCGTACGGCAGTTTCTGAGGTCACAGCGTGCACCCTTTCGTCTTCAGATATTTCCTCACTATTGGGATCAGCGCCTGAGCTTCAGCCTTGATTGTCGTAGCGACATCCTTGAAGCTCGCATCGCGCTTCGGATAGGGGTCGTAATCGGCACGGTTACGCTCCAGCCGCGCGAGCTTCAGCGCATTTTCCCATGTGGCTCGATTTGGGAAATCGTTTGGGAGCTTAGATGGCAGATCCGCGTGCTTCTCATGATCATCGCCACCAAAGACGTAGAAGGTCGTCGCTCTGAGCCCGTGGTACATGCAGTAATAGGAGCGGCTGACGCTCAGTCGGTGCAGGTCTAACTTGTAGGCGGCCTCGGCACAATCGAGCATCGCACGAGCCAATCCCAAGCGATCGAGCGTCGCTTTAGCCCTGAGCTCGCTGATGTGATATCCCGTGCGGCTTACTAGGTTCGCGCCAGCCTCCAGGGCATCGAGCTTGTCTTTGGTCGCCTTTGAGACGAACAAGAGTTCTTGGGATTTCGCCTTGCGCATGC